>JASJCD010000315.1 GCA_030066135.1 Desulfobacterales bacterium
TGGAACAGCGGTTAAGTTGGAGGCAACCTACGGGCTAAATGATGGTTTGTCAAGCAATTAGCGTGCTATCCGACTTCTATTTCCGTTTGGGTGGCCCTTGAGGGCCCTGGCCGTGTGGGATTTACGGGTCTGGCGCAGGATTTCCGCCGGCGGTCCGGCGGCCACGATCGTCCCGCCCTGGTCGCCGCCCTCAGGGCCCAGGTCGATGATGTAGTCCGAGGCGGCGATAAAGTCGAGGTTATGCTCGATCACGGCCACCGTGTTGCCCCGGTCCACCAGGTCCTGAAGCACGTCCACCAGCCGGCTGACGTCGGCCAGGTGAAGGCCGGTGGTGGGCTCGTCCAGGATAAAGAGGGTGTGTCCGCGAGAGGGTTTGACCAGCTGGCGGGCCAGCTTGATGCGCTGGGCCTCACCGCCGGAGAGCGTCGGGCTGGGCTGGCCCAGGCGCAGATAACCCAGGCCGATGTCGCAGACGAACTGGACAGCCTTGCGGATGGAGGGAATGGCGTGGAAGTACTGCAGGGCCTCGGCAAAGGTCATGGCCAGCACCTCGGCGATGGTCTTCCCCCGAAAAGTGATGGCCAGGGTTTCGGTGTTGAAACGGGCCCCCCGGCAGATCTCGCAGGGTACGTAGACATCGGGCAGGAAGCTCATGGCGACCTTGGGATGCCCCTGACCCTGGCAGGCCTCGCAGCGTCCCCCGCTGAGGTTGAAGGAAAAACGGCCGGGTTTGTAGCCCCGGGCGCGGGCTTCGGGGGTCAGGGCGAAGAGCTTACGGATTTCGGCCAGAAATCCCACATAGGAGGCCGGCACCGAACGCGGCGTACGGCCGATGGGGCTGTGGTCCACTTCGAGCACGCGGTCCAGGGCCTGCCATCCGGTGATCCGGCGGCAGGCGCCGGCCGGATCGTTGCGGTCGCCCAGGAGATTGACCAGGTTCTTGTAGACCACTTCCTTGAGCAGCGAGGATTTGCCTGACCCCGAAACCCCGGTGACGCTTACCAGGCAGCCCAGCGGCAGGTCGGTTTTAACGCGCTTGAGATTGTTCGCCGCCGCCCCGTGAATTTTAAGCCGCGGTGTCTTGGCGTGGTATCGTTTACGCGTGCCGTTGCCGCTGTGACCAGCACCGATAAAGGCGCCTGTGACCGATTCCGGGGCTTTCTTGAGATCTTCGAGGCGGCCCCGGGCCACGATGCGGCCGCCGAGTTCTCCGGCCCCGGGTCCTAGATCGATGATGGTGTCGGCCGCGCGGATGGTTTCCTCGTCGTGCTCCACCACCACGATGGTGTTGCCCCGGTCGCGCAGCTCCTTGAGGGCTTCCACCAGGATGCCGTTGTCGCGCGGGTGCAGCCCGATGGTGGGCTCGTCCAGGACGTAGGTGACACCGGTGAGATTCGAGCCCAGCTGGGCCGCCAGCCGCACGCGCTGGGCCTCGCCGCCCGAGAGGGTGTCGCCGCTGCGGCCCAGGGAAAGATAGCCCAATCCCAGGCGGTTCAGGAGTGCCAGCCGGGACAGGGTCTCGGCCATCACCGGTGCGGCCACAGCCTGCTGGTGGCGGGGAAAGCGCCAGCGCCTGAGCTCCGCTGCCAGCGCGCGGGCCGGTTTCTGCACCAGGTCCCAGATCGAGCGGCTTCGCACCGTCACGGCCACAGCCTCGGGGCGCAGGCGGCTGCCGTCGCAGGCCGGGCAGATCGCCCGCGGGCCCTCGTCATCTTCCCCGCCGGTCTGCCCCAGACCATGGCATTCGGGGCAGGCCCCCTGGCGGCTGTTGAAAGAGAACAGGCGCGGATCGAGTTTTTCGAGCCCGATACCGCAGTCCGGGCAGACCCCGTGGCGGCTGAAGATCTCCTCCTGTTTGCCCTTGAGGACGATCAGGCTGCCGTCGCCCTCCTTGAGCGCCCGGGCCACGATTCCGGCCCGGTCCTTAGCCGCCAGGCTGCCCATCACCAGCTCGATGGTGTGCTCGTGGTAGCGGCTCAAGGCCATGCCCGCTTCGATGGCCGTGAGCTCCCCGTCCACCCGGGCGCGTTTGATCCCTTTCTTAAGCGCCTGGGCGAAGACCTCCTTGTGAAACCCTTTGCGCCCGGTAATTTTAGGGGCCAGGATCCAGCCCGGCCCCTTGGGGAAGCGGGTGTTCAGCTGATCCAGGATCTCGTCGGGCGACTGGGCCGTGAGCGCCCGGCCACAGCCGGTGCAGTGCTGGGTGCCCAACTTGCTGTAGAGCAGGCGCAGGAAATGATAGATCTCGGTGAGGGTGGCCACGGTGGAGCGGCGGCTGGCATGGCTGATGCGCTGCTCGATGGCCACGGTGGGCGCCAGCCCGGTCACCAGGTCCACGTCCGGGCGTTCCAGAATCTTCATGTACTGGCGCACGTAGGGGGCCAGACTCTCCAGATAGCGGCGCTGGCCCTCGGCAAAAAGGATATCGAAGGCCAGGGTAGACTTGCCCGACCCCGAAACGCCGGTGAGCACCACCAGCTCACGGTGGGGAATGGTGACATCCAGGTTTTGAAGATTGTGCTCCCGGGCGCCCCGGATATGGATCGTTTCCGACGTGGGCGCTGGTCTGTAGGCTACGGTCGCCTCGGCCACCGCATCCGCCGGGGTCCGGGGGATGCGGTCGCGGCCCTCGGCGGCCAGAGCTTCCTTCAGGAAACGGCCGGTGTGGGAAGCTTTGATTCGGGCCACTTTTTCGGGGGCGCCTTCGGCCACCACCCGGCCACCGGCATCCCCGCCATCCGGTCCCAGATCGATGACCCAGTCCGCCGCCTTGATCACGTCCAGATTGTGCTCGATCACCAGTACGCTGTGGCCCCGGTCCACAAGGGTCTGCAGCGCTTTGAGCAGAATGCGGATATCCTCGAAATGCAGACCGGTGGTGGGCTCGTCGAAGATGAGCAGCGGTTGGCCTTCGGCGTTCATTTTACCGCGGGGCGCCAGGAAACGGGAGAGTTTCAGACGCTGGGCCTCGCCACCCGAGAGGGTGTTCAGGGGCTGTCCCAGGCGCAGATAGCCCAGGCCCACATCGGCCAGCGGTTTCAAGGCGGCCGTGATCTGGCGGCGGTCGGCGAAAAAGGCCAGGGCCTGGTCCACCGTCATGCCGAGGATTTCGTCCACGTTGCGGCCGTTGTAGGTCACGGACAGTATTTCGGGTTTGAACCGCCGACCACTGCAGGTCGGACAGGCCACGTAGACATCCGAGAGGAACTGCATCTCGATTTTCTCGAAGCCGTCGCCCTTGCAGGTCTCGCAGCGTCCGCCGTCCACGTTGAAGGAGAAATGCCCCGGCCCGAAACCCCGGGCGCGGGCGTCCCCGGTGGCGGCCAGCAGGCGGCGGATGGGATCCATGGCCTTGGTGTAAGTCAGGGCGTTGGCCCGCGGGGTGCGGCCGATGGGGCGCTGGTCCACCAGGGCCACGTCGGTGATGTGCTCCATCCCCCGCAGCGCCTTGTGGTGGCCGGGCCGGCCCTGGGGATTGCCCAGGTGTTTCATAAGGGCGCGGTAGAGGATCTCCTCTGCCAGGGTGGATTTACCCGAGCCTGAAACCCCGGTAAGCACCACAAAGAGGCCCAGCGGGATCGACACGTCGATGGACTTGAGATTGTGCTGGGCCGCGGCCAGGATTGAAAGCTGTCGCCCCTTGTGTGGCCTGCGCCGCCGTTCTGGGAAAGGGATCTTGCGCCGGCCGCGAAGATATTCGCCGGTCAGCGAGCCGTTGATGCCGGTGGTGGGACCGAAATACTGGATTTCGCCGCCCCGTTCCCCGGCCTGCGGGCCCATGTCCAGGATGTAGTCGCTGGCGCGGATGATGTCCGGGTCGTGCTCCACCACCACCACGGTGTTGCCCAGTCGGCGCAGACCCTTGAGAATGCCGATCAAGCGGTGGTTGTCGCGCGGGTGCAGCCCGATGCTGGGCTCGTCCAGAACATATAGGGTGTTGACCAGCGAGGAGCCCAGGGCCGAGGCCAGGGAAACGCGCTGGACCTCACCGCCGGAAAGGGTGCGCGACTGGCGATCGAGGGTCAGGTAGCCCAGGCCCACATCCTGGAGGTAGCGCAATCGTCCGCGCACCTCGTCCAGCACCAGGCGGTCGGCCTCGTTGCGGGCGGCCTCCCCCAGCCCGTCGAAGAAGGCCATGGCCGTGTTGATATCCAGGGCATAGATTTGGGCGATGTTCCGGCCGGCCAGGCGATAGAGCAGCGTCTCGGGCTTGAAGCGTGTGCCGGCGCAATCCGGACAGGCGTCGTAGCTGCGGTAGCGGGAAAGAAACACCCGCACGTGCATCTTGTAGGTCTTGGTCTCGAGCCATTGAAAAAAGCCGCGGATGCCGTAATAATCATCTGCCCCGTCGATGATCGCCCGCTGCTGGGTTTTTTTGAGGCGGTGGAAGGGTACCTCGGTGGGGATGCCGGCCCGGCGGCAGAATCTCAGGAGGTCGTCGAGTTCGGCCCTCTGGTTCTCGGCCCCCGGGCGGCCCCAGGGCTTGACGGCGCCGTCGACCAGGGACAGGCTGTGGTCGGGAATGATCAGGTCCAGGTCGATGTCGATCACCCGGCCGAAGCCCCGGCAGGTGTCGCAGGCCCCGATGGGACTGTTGAAGGAAAACAGGTTGGGCAGCGGTGGCGTGTAGTCCAGGTCGCAGCGGGCGCAGGACAGTCGCGTACTGAAATCCAGGCGCCGGCCGCTGTTTCGCCAGACCGTCAGCCGGCCGCCGCCGAACCGCAGGGCCATTTCAAGGGAGTCGACAATCCTTTGACGCTGGTTGGCGCGCAGCACCACGCGGTCGGCCATTATGTCGGGGGGCGGTGCCTCGGGCGCAAAGGCCCAGGTGTCGATGTCTGTAATGGTTTCATCGTGGTAGAGGCGGTCGAAACCCATACGCCGCAGGCTCCGGCGGATGGCTTCCGGGCTCCCGTCGTCGTCGAGGATCTCGGGGGCCAGCGGAAAGGTGATCACCAGGCGTTCACCCGCCGGCAGCTTCTGCAGACGCTTCCAGATGGCCTGAGGGCTCTCGGGCACCACCGGCTGCCCGCAGGAAGCGCAGTGCAGCACGGCCAGCCGGGCGAAGAGGATTTTGACGTAGTCGGTGATCTCGGTCATGGTGCCCACGCTGGAGCGGGAGGTGCGCACAGGGTCCTTGCGGTCGATGGCGATGGCCGGCGGGATGCCGGTGATCTTTTCCACCTGCGGACGGTCCATGCGGTCCATGAACTGGCGGGCATAGGGCGAAAAGGTTTCCACGTAGCGGCGCTGGCCTTCCGCATACAGCGTGTCCAGGGCCAGGGACGATTTGCCGGAGCCGCTCACACCGGTCACAACGGTGAAGCGCTGCAGGGGAATATCCAGATCGAGGTTTTTGAGGTTGTGCTGGCGGGCGCCTTGGATCTTGATAACGGAGTCGTTCATCTATA
>JASJCD010000316.1 GCA_030066135.1 Desulfobacterales bacterium
CCTGAAAACCGGGGATGTGCTTGGCGCGGGTGTTGCCGCCCGCTCCGACGATGCCGACACTTATGGTTTCGGTAGCCACTGTTTTCTCCTGTGAAGATAATGATGCGCGCAAGCTTAACGGCTGATGCCGCACACTAGATAAGAAAAACTGCTTTGTCAATTGCCAGCCCTGACGTATGACCGCCAGCCGGATCCTAAGGCCGGCTCCGATGGGCGGCAAGGAGCATATGCGCCAGTGCATGAATATCTTCATCGCGCTGCACGTGAATGGCCTGCATGCCGGCCGTCGCCGCACCTTCGACGTTTTCCAGGGTATCGTCCAGGAAGACGACCTGCTCCGCTGGAAGCGCAATGGTGTCCAGGACTTCCATATAGACAGCGGCTTCGGGTTTGCGGCAGCCCATGTTCGATGACACGAAAACGCGGGTGAAGTGGTTCAGCAGGCCTGAATGGCGGCGGCCCCATTCGGCGGCGTGCACGGCATTCGTATTGGTCAGGACATAGAGGGGGAAAAGGTGTTTCAACTTTTGAATGCATGCGTGGATGCCGGGCTTTGCCTCCCGAATAATACGGTTCCAGCCGGCAGACATTTCGCTGTCATCCAACGCAATACCGATTTGACGGCGAAGAATGCTGAAATAGGCGCCGGCCGACAATTCACCCCGCTCGAATGCTTCGTAATGCTGGTCGAACTTGAAACGGGAAATGATCTGGGCGGAGGGGATGCGGCCGCGGCGGCTCCAGTAGCGAACGCAGCGCATGAAATCGATTTCGATGAGCACATTACCGAGATCGAAGACGAGCGCTTTGGCGATGGCCGTGCGGATATCAAGGGGCGCTGGTCGGGTCAAATAACCCCCTCCGTTCTTAGTTTTTCGATAGCGGTCGCGTCGTAACCCAGTTCGGCCAGGACGGCGTCCGTATTTTCCCCGAAGGCCACCGGTGGGGTGCGCATTCCGCCGGGGGTGACACTCAGTTTGACCGGGATGCCAATGTTCGACCCGGGTTCACGCTCCTCCTCGCGCCCTTCGAATGTCGGCAGCATGTCCCGCGCCTGGAAAAGGGGCAGTTGAATGGCTTCATCGAATGTGCGCACCGCCTCGCAGCAGATATCGCGGCCTTCCATGGCGGTTTCCCATTCGGCCCGTGTCCGGGATTTGAACACGCTTCGCAGCCGGGCGATGATATCTTCTCGGTTGGCTTCGTCGTACTGCAATGGAATCAACTCCGGCATGTCCAGGAACCGGCAGAGGTTTTCCCAGAAGCGGGCCTCGACGCAGCCCACGGCCAGATAGCCGCCGTCGCGCGTTTCGTAGGTGTTGTAGCAGGCGTAGCGGTGGGCCAGGATCCCGGCGCCACGTCGGGGCGATGCGCCCAGCAGACGGCGCATCATGAGGGTGACGGGCATCATTGCCAGCATACTGTCCGTAAGCGAAACGTCGATATACTGCCCCTTGCCGGTGCGGGTGCGGGCCAGAAGGGCCAGCAGAATGCCGATGGCCGCATTCAGTCCGCCGGCCATGTCGGCGATCTGGATGCCCGGTATGGCTGGCGGCTGGTTTTCATAGCCCATCAGGTCGAGGATACCGGCACAGGCCAGGTAATTGACGTCGTGGCCGGCCCGTTGGCGCAAGGGGCCGCTTTGCCCGTATCCGGTCAGCGAGCAATAGACGATATCTTGCTTGACGGCCCGTACCGCCTCGTAGTCGACGCCCAGACGTCTGACCACCCCGGGCCGGAAGCCCTCGAGGACCACGTCCGCCTGGGCGGCGAGTTCGAAAAAAATGCGTCGTCCCCGGGGATGCTTGAGGTCGAGCGCGACGTGCTCCTTGTTGCGGCTGATGGTCGTTACCATCAGGCCTTCGGCTTGATAGCGCGGGTCTTCGATATTGATGACGCGGGCGCCGTGGTCGGCCAGTACCATGGTCGCATAGGGACCCGGCAGCAGGCGCGACAGGTCGATGACGGTGATGCCGTTCAACGCTCCGAGTTTTTCCATGAGGGCGCTCCTTCTATCGGGGTGCCACAAACCCCATAAAGGCCATGCTGAATTCATTTTGACAAGCGGATGTGTTTTCTTTACATTCCCTTTTTCGCCCCGCCGGTTTGAATTGCCGGTGCCATAACGGCGATGCGGCTGCAGTGAATAAAGTGCAAAAGGTTAAAAGGCTTCTGATGGGAACCCATGTCTGAAGGCACCGTAATTGTTGATAGGCCATCACAATCGCTGGCAGGCTTTGCCTATGCGGCGTCGGCTTTCATGATCTGGGGGCTCAGCCCGATCTACTGGAAAGCCCTGGCAGCGGTGCCGGCGTTTGAAATTCTGATGCACCGGATGATCTGGTCATTTCTTCTGCTCACACCCCTAGTGCTGCTGCAAGGGCGCGGGCGCGAATTCGTCCAGGCGATCACGACCTTCAAGACACTTTCGATCCTTCTGGGGACGACCCTCCTTGTGGGCTGCAACTGGTTTCTGTTCATCTGGGCCATCAATAGCGGGCATATTCTCCAGACCAGCCTGGGATATTATATCAACCCCCTGGTGAACGTCATGCTGGGCGTTGTTTTTCTGGGCGAGCGTCTGCGTAAAATGCAGCTGGCCGCGGTGGGGCTGGCCTTTGGCGGCGTATTCTATCTCACCGTCAGCTACGGTCAATTTCCCTGGGTTTCGCTGGCGCTGGCCTTTACATTCGGGTTCTATGGCCTGATTCGCAAGGTGGCGCCCGTAAGCCCGCTGGTCGGGCTCACGCTGGAAACCCTCCTGCTGTCCGTACCGGCCCTGGCATACCTCCTATTTTTGGACAGGACCGGGGCGGGCGCCTTCCTGCGCACGGACTTGACCACCAGCCTCCTGCTGATGGGGGCCGCCCTGGTGACCGGCCTGCCGCTGCTGCTTTTTACCAACGGCGCCAAACGCCTGCACCTCACGACCATCGGTTTCTTGCAGTACATTGCGCCCAGCTGCACTTTCCTGCTGGCGACCCTGGTGTACCGGGAGCCGCTGCATGCCACCCAGCTATTAACCTTCCTGCTGATCTGGTCGGCCCTGGCCCTTTACTCGTGGGATTCGGTGGCCTACTACCGAAAAAAGCATTAGCCGCAGATTTGATCAATTGGCCACAGATTGACACAGATGGTCACTGATCCAACTAAACCAGGATACCAGCGGATTTAATAGACACGGCGCATAATTTCAGGTTTCGAACCAAAATTCAGCAGCAGACCGACTTTGATACCAGTTGCTTTCAGGTAGTTAAGCAGTTGGGCTTCATGCTCCGGCCGAAGCCTTTGAACGGCCTTGATTTCGCAAATCACTTTCTTATCCACGATGATGTCGGCCATGTATTCACCTACCGGGTTGCCCTTGTACGAAACCTTAATAGGCTGCTGGGCATTGGCCTCAAGACCTCGGGCTTTCAATTCGACCAACATGGCTTTCTCGTATACTTTTTCGAGAAAACCGAAACCCAATTGGTTGTAGACCTCATAATAGGCACCAATAATGCGTCGGGTCGTATTTTCATACAGGTAGTGCATTTATCAGAGTAAATCTGTGTCAATCAGTGGCTAATAGATTAATAAAAACCCTCGGCCATGACCCGCTGGGCAGCTTTCTCGAGCACGTGCACGGCGAAGATCAGCGTCTTGAAACGCTCGTCCCGGGTCTGGCCGTGGTGGTAGCGGTAATAGATCTGCTGGGCGATGACGGCCAGACGGAAGAGACCAAAGCAGAAGTAGTAGTCGAAATCAGCGATGTCGCAGCCGGATATGTTCCCATAGGCGTTCACGATTTCGCGGCGGGTGAGCATCCCGTCCAGGTGGGTCGGCATGAGTCGCAGCAGTTGGAACTCCTCGGGATCATCGGCCTGGATCCAATAGGCCAGGCTGTTGCCCAGATCCATCAGTGGATCGCCGATGGTGGCCAATTCCCAGTCCAGAACGCCGATGATGCGCAGCGGATCGTCCGGGGCGAGCACCAAATTGTCAAAGCGGAAATCGTTGTGCACCACAGACGGGCGATTAATGTCCGATGGCTGGCGGGCGGACAGCCAGTCCATTACATCTTCGAAACCGGGGGCGTCTTCGGTGCGGGCATTGCGGTAGCGCTGCGACCAGCCCTTCACTTGCCGTTCGACGTAGCCCTGCGGCTTGCCGAGCGATTCAAGGTCGGCGGAAGAGCAGTCGATCTGGTGCAGGCGACTGAACGCCTCGACAAAACGGTGGCAGAGCGTATGGCAGTCCCGGGGGGAGAGTTGCAGATCTTCCGGCAGGTGCTTGCGCAGGATGATGCCGCGGATTCGCTCCATGACGTAGAAAGGGCTGCCGACAATGCCCGCGTCTTCCGTATATAACAGCGGTTGAGGGCAAACGTCATAATGGGGTCTCAGCGCCTGCAGCACATTGTACTCGCGCTGCATGTCATGGGCCGTGGCCGCCTTGGTGCCGATGGGCGGCCGCCTCAGGACCAGATCGCGGTTGGTAAAACGCAGCAGATAGGTCAGGTTGGAGAAACCGCTGGGAAACTGGCGTATCTCCATAGGGCCCACAAGTTCAGGAAGGGCCTCGCGCAGAAATGCTTCCAGGCGTTCGGGTGCCAGATCTTCCCCTTTCCGCACGGCTGCGGCGCGGTCGGTGCTTTTCATTTGGATTCGGCCTCCCCATCGTTCGCCTTGTGAAAAGACATCACATACGCCAGGACGAAGTCCGCATAGCGGTCGACCTCGATGCCCCGGCGCGCAAACTTCCAGCGTTTGACATACCAGTCCTGCAGCAACGCTTTGATCACGCCAGCGGCCAGAGTGGTGTCGCGGGGTTTGAAAACGCCCATCCGCTGACCTTCCTCCAGGATACCGGCCAAGAGCTGGTCGGTGGCCAATTCACTCGCGATGGTTTTCTCTTTTGCGACCGGATTCATGCTTTTGGCTTCCATGAAAGAGAAATAAAACCAGGGCTGCAGGGCTTCCGTGAGATAGAGATGCAGGCGGATGGCGGTTTCGAGCCTGGCGGCCGGGTCGCGGATCGCGGCCAGGTGCGTTTTAAGAACCCGCATCACCAGTTCCCGGCCCTGCCGCAGGATCATCTCCAGGAGTTCGTCCTTGCTGGCAAAGTAGGTATAAAGCGCTCCCAGACTGAGGCCGGTCTCCTGGCTGAAGTCCCGCATGCTCATGGCCTGGAAACCCTTTTCGTTGCTGATCTTGAGGGCCGCATCAAAAATGCGGCCCAGATTCCGGACCACGGTCGCCTCCTTCTTGACCTGGATTTTATCCCGGTTGGCCCGATAGATCTCGCGGTAAAGCTTTTCCTTGGAGATCTTGGCGGTTTTTATGAATTCACGGTAGGTCATCGGTTTTTGCGTCGATCAGCGTTCATCTGCGGCTAATATGTTT
>JASJCD010000317.1 GCA_030066135.1 Desulfobacterales bacterium
GCGCTGAACAGACGGATTACAAAGTCTACTTCAGCGACATCGTCATCAGCCAACACACCGTCGCCGCCATGGTTCGCCGTGTCGGCGACCATATGACCTATCTGAACGCACTTATCCTGAAAGCCTTCCAAACGCTTTCCGACCACAAAATTCTAACATTTTTTTTAAGAATTCCCGACACCGAGGCCTCGAATTTCGAAGAATTAAAAACTTCTCTGAGTATCATCGCACGCTACCAGCAGGCGTTGGAAAACGCTGAAGCGCTCATATTCCACGACGGTGATCGCGACATCTCCATGGATATCATGAAGGATGAGCGATCGATTCCGGATCCCAACCTGACACTGCTTGCCGGTCTTAACGCCATTCAGCCCGAGGCTATGGGTAAACTTGTCAAAGAAGTGCATCACTGGATAAAGGTATCCGATACATCTGCGGGCTCCCACCGCTATGCCAGCATTTATGATGCCATTGCCGGCGTGAAAAATCTGCGCGGCAAGTTTCGTATCCCGCCGATAGAATTGAACAACATCCGCTGGTTCCTGCTCGACAAGGCCGGCGAAAAACTCCCCAAAGCCAAAGCGCAGTTGGCATGGCTCATCCGGGAGGAACTCGAGGCTGACATAAGGGATCAGGTCCTTTATCTGGAGAGCCTGTACGACAGTGATTACAGCCAGATCGAGGCCCGCGAGCTTGGTTTGCGATTGAAACGCTTGTCCGCCATTATCGACTCGGTTGGCGATCGCCCCAAGAAAGCCATGATCGTGGAGGAAGTCCTCACGCACCTGCAGTGGCATATGGACCGCATCCCGGACGATGTCATTCGACAACTGGCCGTTGATAAAGGCGCCTTGGTGATTCAGGATGTTGATGGGGCGCCCCTGGAAATCGGGCGGGTTAACGATCTGCTCGTGCGGGTGATCGAATTTTATGCCGGGCGTTTGGAAACGAGAATGAAAATGCGCCGGGTGGGTGCAGAGGGTACGGCTTTCAACAGCCGCGACCATGAAATATTGGCCCGGGATTTCGATATTTCGCCCTTGGATGTCAAAGAAATTATCCAACTGATGCACAAGTGCTTTGACGCCAAAGGACGATTCAACAAGTCGGGGTTTGAGACCTGTGTCGATTCCTTCGCACGCTATGAGGAAAAGGTCTTTGAGATTCTTTGGCATTTCCTCAAACAACCCATGCCCCGTGAGGATCGAATTGCCTTCCTTAACGCCTTGCAACTGCTGTTTGTCAAGATGAAAAAACCGGAACTGGCGCTAAACGTTCTTATAAGTGATTTTTTCGAGGAGCCGGATCGCGTTCGGCTTTATGACCGCAATGGTATGATGCTCTCGAATCTACTGCTGCGGCGTTACAACAAAGAGCTTGAAATCGACATCGAAATAACCCCTGAAGAGGTCTTTCTGGTTCGCGAAGGTCTCAATCGTGAGGCGGCCGCTGCAGCTTTGATGTTGATCGATCAACACAGTGACGCCTTCTTTGAAAAAATCAGAACCATCCACCGGTGCGTCGTCAACTCACTTGATTACGCTGTGAATATGGAAGGTAACCTGGAAACCAAATACCTGCTTTCTCTGGAAAGGGAGATCCATATTTTTGTATCCTTGCTCGGCGGGGATATTGCGCGATCTGTTTTAAGAAGCGCGCTCAATGAGTATGGAAATCCGGATTCGGAGATCTATCAGATGAACTCAGAGACAGCTGTCTTCGAGGCTTTCCTGCAGCACCTGAAGATCATTTTAAGGGGGCTCGGACGTGCCGGTGATGCGAGTGATGAATGGATCATCGAGCATACGGCCAACCAGCGTGAAGAATTATTGGCCATGAGTTCTGAGAACCGGCATACGGTGCTCGTCGACAGGGTTCTGGAGTGGGCCGAAAAGGCCAGAGAAAGCATCCAGAACCGTCAAATGACCGAGGTCGCCTGAGAAGCGCTATCTAAAAAGCTTCAGGGGGCCGTAATCAAACCTTTTCCAGCGTTTAGCCGATCAGCGACCATTGGACCAAGCCCCCCTGCCTGTGCATGCATCTTCCTCGCTCTTCCCGATTCGATAGCGCCGAATCGCGCGCCTATAAGTAATCCTTAGCGGCCCGTTTCGCGAATTGCATTTCCTAGCGGTTTGATCTATTCTTCATTCAGCCCTAAAATTAGTTTGCTCGAGAGGTATTGTGCCGATCGCCGTCAAGCTAGAGGACTCAAGCGATGCCCCAACTAGATTTAAAAGACCCCTTTGCCCCCAAAGATGTGTGTCGTGTATTGCTGAAGCGCCGCCTGATAAGCAAAGACCAGGCAAAAATGGTGTTGCAGAAGCAGCCGAAAGTCGAAGAGGAGCTGCTAAAGGAAAGCCGCCAGCGAATGGCGTCATTCGGACAGAAAATCGCCAATCCGATTAACTTTGTGGATGTGGTTACACGCATCGGACTGATGCGGGCGGATGGCAAGCCCGGGATCCTGGAAGAAGATATTATTTATCAAGCCCTGGCATCCGAATGGGCGATCGATTACAGAAAAATTGATCCCTTGAAGCTTGACCTCAACTTGGTGACAACCAAAATTCCCCGTAACTTTGCGATGAAGCATCTGGTGCTGCCCATCGATATCAGCGACGGGACTCTGGTGGTCGCCACCCCCAATCCGCATAATATGGAAGTCATCGACGATATCGCCCGTGTGACCAATATGCGGATTTCCACCGTTGTCAGTTCCAAAACCGATATACTCAAGCTGATTGATGAATTTTTCGGTTTTCAACGTTCAATTGCCGCCGCCGAGGATCTATTCTCGGCCTCTGGCATCGATATCGGCAATCTGGAGCAGTACGTCCGCCTGAAATCGGCGGATGAACTACCCTCCAATGATCAGCACATCGTCAATGCGGTCAACCATCTGTTTATCTATGCCTTTGATCAGAGGGCCTCGGATATCCACATTGAACCCAAGCGGGAGGCCGTTCATGTGCGCATGCGCATCGACGGTGTTTTGCACACCGTCTACAAGCTTCCCAAAAAGGTACACAATGCCATCGTCTCGCGCATCAAAGCCTTGTCGCGTCTGAATATGGCAGAGAAGCGCCGGCCGCAGGACGGTCGGATCAAAATGGACAAAGCCGGGCAGGAAACCGAAATACGGATTTCGACGGTTCCGGTGGCCTTTGGCGAAAAAGTGGTCATGCGTGTGATGGATCCGGATGTGTTGATCCAGGACCTCGATGGATTGGGTTTCTCCGATAGCGACCTGAAGAAATTTGATCAGTTTATTCGCATGTCCCACGGGATCATTCTCGTGACGGGTCCCACGGGTAGCGGTAAATCGACCACCCTGTATTCATCCCTGCGAAAAATATCCACCCCTGAAAACAATATCGTAACGGTGGAAGATCCGATTGAAATGATCCATGAGGAATTCAACCAGATCGGCGTGCAATCCGCGATCGGGGTCACTTTCGGGTCGATCTTGAAAACCATTTTGCGTCAGGATCCGGATATCATCATGATTGGTGAAATGCGGGATCTGGAAACGGCAGAAAATGCGGTTCAGGCATCCCTGACAGGCCATCTGGTGCTCTCGACACTTCATACCAACGATGCGCCCTCCAGCATAACGCGTCTGTTGGATTTGGGTGTGCCGGCGTTTCTAATTCAGGCGACGCTTATTGGCATCGTGGCGCAGCGGCTGGTGCGCGTCATCTGCGAGTACTGCCGGGAAAGCTTTGAAATGGAGGCTGCGGATCTAACGACGCTGGGCATTGATACCGGTTTGGAGGGGGCTGTGAAATTGCACCGGGGTATCGGGTGCAACCGTTGCCGGCATACCGGCTATCGTGGACGCTCCGGAATATACGAAGTCATGCCCTATTCAGACAGTATTCAGAAAATGACCACAGCCAAAGCCAATTTCGAAAATATACGCAGGCGGGCCAAAGAAGAAGGTATGGTGACATTACGTCAGAATGCCATCATGAAAATGCTGGATGGCGTAACGTCCGCCAAAGAAGTATTGCGTGTAACGTCCGTTCGGAAACTATGGCAGGGATAGATGCCGTGGGCGGCCTCAAGCGCCTCCCTGACCCTGCAGCGCCACGCACGGCCATCATTCATGGAAAGGCTTGAGTGGATTGGCCTGCTTATAAAAAAACCGGGATGAACCTCGGAAGGGTATCGGCTATATCTTAAAAAACCGAAGCCAGCGGCGTATGTCCGCTGGCTCTTCTGGTATAAACGCGATAGAATGCGCGTGTATTACAGCTGGTTCACCACAAAGCGCCCATCCAAAAAAAGCACGCGTTCTTTCAAGATAAATCCTGAAAGCGGCGGCATCAAAAAGGCGTGGCAACGCCTGTCCATGGTTCGATGTTCACATCCGAGCGTGTCAGCAGGACGGTGGCGGTATTGTCTTCGGTATGCAGTACCAGTACCGTTCCGATATTCTGCTTCGGCATTTGAAGCATCTTGTTGACGCCGCCGGTGGTCCATACACGGCCTTTTTCCTGAAGAAATAGTGTATAGTACTGGCCAATGTCCACGCCATCCGATTCTCCCTTGTCGATAAAGGCGGTCTGAAACTGGCCGGTCAAGCGGAAATGGTCCTCGTTGTGAATGAATTTACCGATCAGACCGGGGACGCTCTCCTTTATTTCGATGATCGGCGAGCGTTCCAGGTAGGGCGTTAAAAGATCTTTTCTTTCAATGTTCCGATAGGAGCGAATGACATCGGCAATGGCGGTTTCGCCTTCCAAGGCGGTTATTTCGCAAACGCCGAGCAACATATGTTGGATGCCGATATAGGCATTGGTTTCGTTATCACGGACAGGCCTCAGTTTGCGATAGATGGTGTATTTGTCACCGATCTTGAATACATGGTCGAGCCCGGTGACGTAGAGTTGGTCCCATTGGGCGATGAGCGCCTTGGGGCCGAAGGGTTCCATAACGATGCCTGACGGTTCCAGCCCTTCGCGGCGAATAAACCCCACGGCGTCGATGTTCTGATAGCGAACCTGCTCCCCCTCGGGCCTGGTGGCCGTGTCGACCTGCTGCACACGCTTGATATCCTTGCGGCGATAGAGTTTGATGCGATCTCCGGGATAGATCAGGTGAGGGTTGTTGATTTGCTGGTTTTCCTTCCAGAGATCCGGCCAAAGATAGGCGGAATCCGAAAACTGCTGCGATAAATCCCAAAGCGTATCACCGGGCTGGACGATATAATAAACGCCAGTTTCGGTCTCAACAATATGTTCCTCAATGCCAGCCTGGGCATACACGGCCGCAGAGCAGAACAACAGGGATATGAGAAGCGTAAACGCCGCCGGGATAATTCGGAGTGGCGTGGTTGGTTTCATATAGCGCTCCGATGCTTAGGGTTTGGGATCGGCAATGTCAAAATATGCATAAAATTAAGTATAATATCCTCTATATCCTTAGCGTTCAGCCTGGAAATTGTCAAGTATTCTGG
>JASJCD010000318.1 GCA_030066135.1 Desulfobacterales bacterium
TTTTCCTTCGAGGACAGCATCCAGGTGGTGCGTTGGCTGGAGGCGGCCGGGGTGGATCTGGTCGAAATCTCCGGCGGTACCTACGAGCAGCCTTCCATGTTCGATATTGAAGGACGCACCGAGGAAGTCGACCAAATTCTGCGCGCAAGTACCCGGCGGCGTGAAGCATTTTTTCTCGATTTTGCCGAGCGGCTAAGGGCGGAGGTCAAAATGCCCCTGGCGGTCACCGGCGGGTTTCGCACCCGGGCGGCCATGACCGACGCCCTGCGGCGCGATTGTCTGGACGTGATCGGCATGGCGCGTCCCCTGATCGTCGAACCCGATCTTTCCGCCCGCCTCCTGAAAGGCATGAGTGCCGGGGCGGTGCCCCACGAAGGCCGCCTGCGTATCGGCCGGGGCCGTTTCGGCCCCAACAGTTCGATATTTTTCTTCAAGGTGCTCAACACCCTGGGCACCATGGCCTGGTATTACCGCCAGATCATTCGGCTTTCCGAGGATCGCGCCCCCGATCACGGCATGCAGGTGCTGGGCGCCCTGCTGCGGCATCAGGTTACCGAATTGCGGGTGGCAAAGGCCAGACAGCGTGTCATTCGGGCCGGATGCTGAGCCTTCGCGTATCTTTTCCCCCCAAATCCGGAGGCTAGGATCTGGCACCTGCGGCCAGGGCGCTTATATTGATGACGTGGCATCAATCCTGGATCAATTCGGAGGCTCGGCTTCATGACCACGAAAACAGGTTTGGGCGCCTTCCTGGCCCCATTTCTTCTACTCGCCATGACGACCCATGCACATGACATCAAGGCCCCCGTGGAAGCGGCGGCGATGGCCCGGGCGGCCGCGGTATTTATCGATGCCCTGGAACCCGCCCAGCGGCAAGCGGTGCTTTTTAGCTTTGAAGACAAGGAACGCTTCGACTGGCACTATATCCCTCGTGGCCGTGAAGGACTGCCCCTGAAAGCCATGAGCGCGGATCAGCGCGCCTTGGCACTGGCTTTTCTAAAACCGGGGCTGAGTGCCACGGGCTATCGCAAGGCCACCGCCATCATGGCGCTGGAAGCGGTCCTGCGCGAAATCGAAACGTTCAACTGGCTGGGGCGGGATCCGGAGAAGTACTACTTCTCCTTTTTCGGTACCCCGTCCGTAAGCGGCACCTGGGGCTGGCGTCTCGAGGGCCATCATCTGTCGCTCAATTTGACCATTGTCAAAGGGCAATGGGTGGCCGCGGCACCGCGTTTCCTGGGGGCCAATCCGGCCGAAATTCAAAGCGGGCCGCATGCCGGGCAGCGTGTCCTGGCCCGGGAAGAAGACCTGGCCCGTATGCTGATCCGTTCGCTTTCGCCGGCGCAGCAGGCGCGCGCCGTTTTTCGCTCGAAGGCATACCGCGATATCGTCACCGGTACAGGCGAAACCGCTCTGCCGCCGGATCCGGTGGGGATACTGGCTTCGGCCATGGACGCCGCCCAGCGCCGCCAGTTGCATGCGCTGATCGACGTCTATCTTCAGACCATGACCACCGCGGTCGCCCGGCAGCGAATGGATGCCATCCATTCCGGGGGCTGGGACCACATCCGTTTCGGATGGGCCGGCAGTCTCGAGCCCGGACAGCCGCACTACTATCGGGTACAGGGACCTTCGTTTATCCTCGAGTATGACAATGTTCAGAACGACGCCAACCATATCCATACCGTCTGGCGCGACTTCGAGGGTGATTTCGGCCGTGACCTACTGAGGGAGCATTACGCCCGCGTGGCCCATTGATAGCGGCCTGCGGGGAGGCCGGGCGCATCTGTTTCGTGAGCGGCATTAGGGTGGGGGCGCTGGGATGATGGCGGGGACGCGATCAAAGCCCGCAATCGACGGGATTCACATCACAGCAGGGAAGGGGGCATAAGATGGATAAAACCATGCGCGTGGCCGTTTTCGGTACGGGCGCTGTCGGCGGGTATTTCGGTGGGCGTCTGGCCCAGGCCGGCGTCGATGTTACATTTATTGCCCGCGGCGAACACCTGCAGGCCATTCGGGAAAATGGCCTGCAGGTCGCAAGTATTCAAGGCGATTTCACTATCCAGCCGGCGCAGACGGCGAGCGACCCCGAACGCGTGGGGGGCGTCGACCTCGTCATTTTGGGGGTCAAGGCCTGGCAGGTGCGTGACGCCGCGTTGGCCATGCAACCCATGCTCGGTGCCGATACGATTGTGCTGCCGCTACAAAACGGCGTGGATGCGGCCCGCCAGTTGGCCGATGTACTGGGGGGCGAACATGTGATCGGCGGGTTGTGCCGGATCATGAGCGTGATCGAGGCGCCGGGAACCATCCGCCATCTGGGCGCGGCCGCCCATATCGCCTTCGGAGAGATGGATCGGCGGCCGGGCCAGCGCATGGAAAGACTGCGGGGGCTTTTCTCCGCGGCGCAAGGGGTGGATTGTGAAGTGGTCGAAGATATTCAGGCGGCCCTCTGGAATAAATTTCTCCTGATCGCGCCCTGGAGCGGCGTGGGTGCCGTCACCCGGGCACCCATCGGCATCATTCGGGACCTGCCGGAAACGAGGCGAATGCTCGAGGGGGCCATGCAGGAGATCTTCGCGCTGGCCGTGGCCCAGGACATCAGCTTGCCGCCGGACGCCGTGGCCAGGATGATGGCTTTTGTGGCGAAGCTGCCCGCCGATGGGCTTGCCTCGATGCAGCGTGATATCATGGAAGGCCGGCCCTCGGAACTCAACGCGCAGACCGGTGCCGTACACCGCCTGGGGCTGGAACTCGGCGTGGCCACCCCGATCAACAGTTTTATCTACGGCAGTTTGTTGCCGATGGAGCAGAGAGCGCGGGGGGAGTAGCCGGCCAGAAGGGGCATCTTGTGGCCCCAGGCGGCGTTCTCACTCCCTGCCGGTCCTCGACGTAGTCGGGCTGCGCCTGTGGGCGTCAGGTCGCTGCGGCCTTGCCTGAGACCTCAATCCACCCCTTCTGACCGGCTACCATGTAAAGCCGGAAGGGGCATCTTGCGGCCCCAGGCGGCGTTCTCGCTTCCTGCCGGTCCTCGACGTAGTTTGGTTTTGATCTATGCCCTCCACCTCTGGTGGAGGGCCCGGAGAGGTTCTACCCATCCAGGGTAAGTTTTTCTTGGTTTGTTCATTTTCTTTCTCGTGAAAGAAAACGAACCAAAAGAAACCGCCCGTGTCCCGCTTAATCCTGCGCGTCGAAGTAGCGAACGGGTCTCGCGGGAACTCGCTGCGCTCAGACAGGCCCGCGAGCCTGATCCTTTCGCTACTTCGATGCCTACAAAGGGAAAAAAGCAGATACCCCAATAATTAACCAAACCCTCCCCCGACGCCGTCTTGACTGGCGCGGTCATTAGTGGGTTTTGTTGTCCGTACTGGCCCTGGTTAAAAAATATCAGCCTCGGAAGGGACCTCGCGCCGGCCTGATTCCCACTTTTATTACAACCATGAAAGGAGCCGTTATCATGCCGGACCAGCGGATTGCCATCGAGAGGCGGGGGTACGTTGCCATCGTGACGCTCAACCGGCCGAACCGCCTCAATGCGTTCGACCAAGCCATGTTTGTCGAACTGGAGCAGGCCGCGGCCGTCCTGGCGACAGAATCCCCGCGGGCCGTGGTGATCACGGGCGCAGGTGAGCGGGCCTTTACTGCCGGTTTCGACGTCAATCCGGACAATCCCATGGTGGCTGCACTGGGTGCCGCCATCGAAGCGCAGGATCGCAGCAGTGTGGGCCGGGCCATCCGCGTTATACGCCGTGCCGTTGACCGGTTCGCGGCCCTGCCGATGCCGCTCATCGCCGCCGTCAATGGCAAGGCCTTTGGCGGTGGCGCGGAACTGGCGGTGCGCTGCGACTTGCGTGTGATGGATCCGGCGGCTGTTTTGTGCTTCTCGGAAGTACGGCTGGGGTTGATGCCCGACTGGGGCGGCGGGGCCATGCTGGCCGCGCTTGTCGGCCCGGCCCGGGCGGCGGACCTGATCCTTACGGCCCGCGAATGTTCGGCCGCGGAGGCGCTCGACCTGGGCGTGGTCAACCGCATCAGCGCCCCGGGTCAGGCGCTGGCGGCTGCCCTGGATCTGGCGCAAGCGATTGCGGCCAATGGGCCGCGGGCGGTACGCTCGGCCCTGGCCGTCATCCGGCACAGCCGTGAACAGCCACTGTCAGCCGCGCTTGACGAGGAGGAGAAGCGTGCCGTCGAATTGATTCTTGCCGGTGAATGCCTGCAGGGTATCGGTGCCCACCTGAGCGGCAGGGCACCGGTGTTCGCGGATGAATAGACCTGCAGCCGCCAGGGCGACCGGTGCTGTGGACCACACCCGGCTGACGTCCCCCCTCGCGGACGGTTCGGTGCTGAGCTATGCGGAATTCGGCGATCCGGGCGGCCGGCCGCTGCTATTCTTTCACGGCTGGCCGGGATCGCGGCTGCAGGCCCGGACCATCGAGGGACCGGCCCGGCGGCGTGGTTTGCGGGTGCTGGCACCCGACCGACCCGGTATCGGGCTTTCAACGCCCGCGCCCGGCGCCAGTATTGCCGCCTGGATCCGGGCCCTTTCGGCCTGGATTGATCAACTGAATCTGGCGCCCTTTTATGTTCTGGGCGTATCCGGCGGTGGACCTGACGCGCTGGCCTGTGCGGCGCATATGCCGCGACGCATTGCGGCGGCGGGGGTCTGCTGTGGGGTGCCGCCGCCGCGGGTGCTTGAACAGAGCCCTGATCTGTTCTGGCTCTATCGCCTGCTGCGGCGGATCGACCGCAAGGCACCACGCCTGCTGGTCAGCCTGATGGTAATGGCGCGCTTTTACATGCTGCGGGTACCGCTGCGCTGGTCCTTGCGGCCGCTCAGTCTCCTGCTGCCGCGGGCCGATCGCCGGGCGCTGCAGCATCGCGGCCGTCTGACCCAAGTGGCGGCCAGTACCCGGGAAGCCTTCGCGGGCGGGGCCCAAGCCGTGATCGCCGACGCCCGCCGTCTACAGCAACCCTGGGGATTTGATCCCGGCGAGATCGCCATCCCGGTGCATTTCTGGCATGGCGGCCGAGACCGCAACATCCCGCCCTCCTTGATACGACCCTTCATCCACGGCCTTGCCGGGGCGCAGATGCATTACTACCCCGCTGACGGCCATTACTCGCTGCCTCTCGGCCGAACCCCCGACATCCTGGATCAGCTGACGTCCGCTATACCAAAGATCATATGAGGCCACAGGTTTGGTCTGTCCGTCGTCGTAAACGGACGGGTGACGAGGAGCCAGGCGCAGGGCCAGGGGGAATGCACCGCATCAGGGCTTGGGTGACGGATTGTTGCGGCTGTGGGCTTCGAGTTCGCGTTCGATGGCATCCACGACGGAATTCATGTCCCGGCGATACTGCTTTTTACCGTTGATGAACATGGCCGGTGTGCCGGTTACGCCCGCCTGGTAGCCTTCCCGGCGGTCGGCTTCGATCAGGTTCTTCGT
>JASJCD010000319.1 GCA_030066135.1 Desulfobacterales bacterium
CAACGTGGCGGCGATTGCTGTCAACATCCAGCAAAAGCGCTGGCAATTGCGCCTGGCCACGGGCTTCCAGCCGGAGCAGGTCAAAATCCCCAAACGGTTCCACAACGTCACCACCTGGAAGGGAATGACCGACCCGGACTACCTCGATGAACTACAGCAGGCCTATGCCGGCCGCATTACCGCCATGGCAGCCCAAGCGCCGGAGGCAAACGGGGTGGATGGACCATGATGAAATTCCCGACCGCCCGAACCGCACATGATCCATTGAAACGCCTTCGGCTGGGAGCCGTCGTGCTTCTGGCGATGATACTGAGCGGGTTGAACGGCCTGCCGGCCGCCGCCATCGAAGATATCTATCCCCTGGCGCCGCCCGACCTGAGCAGTCCCCGCAGCACGCTGGCTTATTTCTCGCATCACATGAACCAGGCTTATCAGATCCAGCTGAAGGCAGGATTCAAGAGTCTGGAAGCCCGGGCCCATATCCAGAAAGCCGTCCAGAGCCTCAACCTGAGCAAGGTGGCCCCGGCCGACCGCCAGGACGTCGGCTTCGAAACGACCCTGCTGTTAAAAGAGATAATGGATCGCCTCGAGCTGCCGACCGAAAGCGAGATTCCCGATGCCGCCGTAATGCAGCTCGGGAACCTGACGCATTGGACCATTCCACATACCGAAATTACCGTGGCAAGTGTCGCCGAAGGTCCCCATGCCGGCCAATACCGCTTTACCCCTGAGACCGTGGACCGCATTCGCGACTTCTACGATCGCATCCAAAACCTGCCTTACAAAGAGGGCGCCGCGGTAGGCATCTACGAGGATTATATTTTCAGCCCCGGCCCGCTGATCCCCAACCGCATTATCAACGTGCTGCCCCAATGGGCTCATGCGGGCTATTTCGAGCAGGCCGTATGGCAGTGGGTCAGCGCCCTGGTCCTCATGATGGCCGGCGCCCTGGCCGTCATGATCGTCTTCCGCTGGTCCCGCACCGGAGCGGACCGAGGTGTCACGGCCAAGGGCAGGGCGTCCTGGCGTCAGTTCGTGCCGCCCGTCACGCTGTTGGTTGTCTCTGGCATCCTGCGCTATCTGGTCGACGAGCAGATCAATTTCACCGGCGCGATCCTCGAATATTTTACGCGTACCATGCGCATCCTGTTATTCTTGGCTGGCGCCTGGCTTATCCTGGTCGCCGGTCGGGGTTTCACCGAACTCATCGTGAACTCGCCCCGGCTCAGGCCTAAACACATCGATCCCAACCTGACCCGGCTCCTGTGCAAGCTGTTCACCTGGGTGCTTTTGATCTTCCTGGTCTGGAATGTGTCGGAATACCTGGGGGTCTCCTTCACGGCCGTCTTCGCCTCCGCCGGTATCGCCGGTATCGCCCTGGCGCTGGCCGCCCGCGAAACCCTGGCCAATTTTTTCGGGGGCATCAGCATCCTCATGGACCGGCCCTTCAAGACCGGCGATTTCATCCTGCTCGAATCCGGTGAGCGCGGTATGGTGGTCAACGTCGGCATGCGCAGCACACGCATCATGACGCGCGACGACGTCCAGATCGCAATCCCCAACTCCATCATCACCAACACCAAGGTCGTCAATGAAAGCGCGCCCCAGCCGCGATTTCGCATCAGAATCAAAATCGGCGTGGCCTATGATTCTGACATCGACCAGGTGGAGCAGACCCTTTTAGCCGTTGCGGGTGAAAATAGCCTGGTTTCCCCGACCCCGGAGCCGCGGGTGCGCTTCAGGGCCTTCGGTGATTCGGCCCTCGATTTCGAGCTGCTCTGCTGGGCCCGCTGCCCCCTCGACAAGGGCCGCCTGATCCATGGATTGAATCAGGCCATCTACAAAACTTTCAAGGCCGAAGGCATCGAGATCCCCTTTCCCCAGCGGGATGTGCATTTCATCAAGGGAGACTGATTCATCAACCGTCTTCTTGCATCCTCCTGCACGCCATTTTTTGATTGGTTGCAATGGCGGCAATAAATGGATAGCGTCTTTATTGCTATCTGATCAGACCACCCCAAAAGGATCCGTGACCCATGCGACGATTATGGCTATCGATCTGTTTAGTCCTTTCGGCTTCGATGGTGGCGACCGGCTGCCAGGAGGTTGAAAAACCGGAGTTAATTCGACCGGTCCGGGTGATAAAGCTGGAGCCTGTCGCCGGTTTCCGCGGGGGCTGGCTTCCGGGACGCGCCGAAGCCACCACCGAGCTGAACCTGGGCTTCGAGGTGGCCGGCACCATCCTGGAGCGGTCGGTCAATAAAGGCGACAACGTCAAGCAGGGGCAGCTCCTGGCCCGGCTGGACCCACGCGACTTTCAGAACGAAATCAAGTCGGCTGTGGCCCAGCGCAACCGCGATCAGGCCTACCGCAGCCGGATTGCCGAAGCCCTCAAATCCAAAGCCGTGGCCCGGCAGGATCTGGACGATGCCGACGCCCGCCTGGAGCAGTCCCGCGCCCTGGTGAAGATCAAGCGCAAGGCCCTGGAAGATGCCAAGATCTACGCCCCCTTCGATGGCTCGATTTCATGGACTTACAAGGAGGTCGGGCAGCGGGTGCAGGCCAAAGAGAACGTCCTGCGCCTCCTGGACATCTCACAGATCGAGTTCACTGTTGACGTGCCCGAAACCATGATTACCGAGGTGCCCAATATTTACGATGTCATCGTCACCTTCGATGCCCACCCCGATCGCCGGATTCCGGCCCGCATCAAGGAAATCGGCACCGAGGCCTCGGCCGCCACGCGCACCTATCCGGTAACGCTCATTTTCGATCAGC
The DNA here is from genome assembly GCA_030066135.1 of Desulfobacterales bacterium. GTDB lineage: Bacteria > Desulfobacterota > Desulfobacteria > Desulfobacterales > UBA5852 > JABZFP01. Next base: position 2,779 of record JASJCD010000319.1, read on the forward strand.
CGGACGACATCGATATCCTGCCGGGCATGGCCGGAAGGGTCATGGAAGACGAGTCCAGCGTTGTTGAAACCGAAGGCGAGCCGGAATTCCTGCTGCCCCTGTCGGCGTTTTTCACCACCGACGGCGACAACCATAAGGTCTGGATCGTCGACGAGGCCACCATGACCATCAGTGCCCGCGCCGTGACCCGGGGCAAGCTCTCGGACAACGGGCAGTATGTCAAGGGCCTCAAGGAGGGCATGCAGGTGGTCACGGCCGGTGTCAGCCGCCTGCGCGAGGGACAGAAAGTGACCATCGCTCCCCCGAGCCGCTATCGTAATAACTGAGGCTGCCAGTGACCATTCAGAGGAGCACCCCATGAACCTCACCGAATACGCCATCAAGAACAAGGCGGTCAGTTATTTTATATTGGCGCTTTTACTTGTGGGCGGCGCTGCCAGCTATTTCACGATCGGCCAGTTGGAGGACCCTGTCTTCACCGTCAAAAAGGGCGGGATCACCACCCTCTATCCGGGGGCCAGCGCCCACGAGGTGGAACTGGAGGTCACCGACACGATCGAGAAGGCCCTCCAGGAAACCCCCTATATCAAACACCTGTATTCCTTTTCCCGCCCCGGTGTCTCCATTATCAAGATCGATGTCAAAGAGGAATACTGGGCCGACCAGTTGGGTCAGGTGTGGGACGAGCTGCGCAAGAAGGTCCGCGACGTGACGCCGGAGCTGCCGCCCGGAGCCGGCAAGCCGGATTTTGGCGACGACTTCAGCTTTGTCTACGGTTTCGTCCTGGGGCTTACCGGCGAGGGATTTACTTACAAAGAGCTCGAGGAGTGGGCCGATGACCTCAAAAAGGAATTCAGCCTGGTCAAGGGTGTTTCCCGGGTCGAGCTGTGGGGGGTTCAGGAAAAGGTCATCTATATCGATGTATCGGAACAACAGCTTTCCGAACGCGGACTGACCGCCGAGAATTTTATCGAAACCCTGGGAACAGAGAACATGGTGGTCGACGCCGGACACATCGATGTCCAGACCGAACGGCTGCGGATTGCCCCCACCGGGGAGTTTCGCTCCCCCGAGGAGATCGGCGAGCTCTTCCTGCATCCCCGCCTGCCGAGGCTGATCAATGAAATGATGGCGCCGGTCACCACCGACTTGCAAACCTCCCAGAGCCGGCGACCGACCGGCGCGGGCGACATCCGCCCGGAAACCGAGCTGATCCGCATACGGGACATTGCCAGAGTATCCGCCGGCTACCGGGACCCGCCATTCACCTATATGCGCCTGGACGGCCAACCGGCCCTGGCCATCCAGATCGCTGCCTACGACGACGTCAACGTGGTCGAAGTCGGGGCGGCCATCCAGAAACGTATCGATCAACTCCTGCCCAACATTCCAATTGGACTCGAGCTGACCAAGATTGCGTGGCAGTCGGATTTGGTCACCCAGGCAATCGATGGTTTCTTTATGAACCTCCTTGGCTCGGTGGCCATCGTTCTCGTGGTGCTGGCAATTCCCATGGGTCTGCGCATGGGAATTATCATTGGTACCGGCCTGGTGCTGACCATTCTGGGCACCTTTATCGTCATGTCGTTGATGAAAATTCCCTTCGAGCGCATGTCCCTGGGGGCTCTCATCATCGCCATGGGCATGATGGTGGACAACGCCATCGTTGTGGCCGACGGCATCCAGGTGCGCTTCAATCAGGGCATGGACCGGATCAAGGCCGCTATCGAAGCGGCCACCAAACCGGCCATCCCGCTTCTGGGCGCCACCGTCATTGCCGTGATGGCCTTCTACCCCATCTATGCCTCGGTGACGGACGCGGGCGAGTACTGCCGCACGCTCTTCATCGTGGTGGCCGTTTCCCTGCTGCTGAGCTGGGTGCTGGCCCTGATGCTCACGCCGATTCAATGCCTGGACATGCTGCCCGCCGCCAGGGCCGATGAAAGCGCGGCCCAAAAGGATCCCTATGACACCAAGCTTTTCAACGGCTACAAGGGGCTTCTGGAATGGTGTATCCGCCGGCGTTGGCTTTTCATGGGTGTTATGATCGGGCTTCTGGTCGCGTCCATCTACGGCTTCGGCTACGTCAAACAGATGTTCTTCCCGGATGCCTCCCGCAACCAGCTCATGGTGGATTTCTGGTTTCCGGAAGGCACCCGCCTCCAGGAGGTGATGGCCCAGGTGGAAACGGCTGAAGAAAAGCTGATGGCCGATGAGCGGGTGGAAACGGTCAGTTCGTATTTTGGGGCGGGCCCGCCACGTTTTTATCTGCCGGTGGACCCGGAGTTGCCCTTTAACCAGAACTACGCTGAAATCATTGTCAACACGCACGATTTTAAACAAATCGAAGGCTTGATCGCTGAATTCGAACCCTGGGTTAAGGACCAATACCCGGATATCGTCACCCGGGTCCGAAAATACGGGGTCGGTCCCGCCGATACCTGGAAATTCGAATGGCACATAACCGGACCGGCCGAAGCGGACATCGCCGTGCTGCGGGAAATCGGCGACAAGGCCATGGCCATCCTGGAGGCCGAACCCCGGGCCAAGGAAGTCAAGACTTCGCTCATGAACCGGCGGCAGAAATTCGTGCCGGTCTACGATCAGCCCCGGGGACGCTGGGCCCAGGTCAGTCGCGAGGACATCGGCTTTGCCACCCGGCGGGCCTA
>JASJCD010000320.1 GCA_030066135.1 Desulfobacterales bacterium
GCATCGCCCAGCAGGACGGCAGCACCGGGGTCGATCTGCTGCCCAATATCAGCCCAACCTTCGAGTGGATTCGCCTGGCCCAGCGGGTGCCGGTGCGCATTCATCTCGACCTCGACAATTTACCCCAAGGCGTTGGGCTGCGCGTGGGGACCACCGCATCGGTGCTGGTGATGACGGGGACCGCCGACAAAGAAAACACCAAGTCAACGGTGGCGGCACCGAGGGCGCTGCAGTAATTAGAAAAGGAACATCGAACGTCGAACATCGAACGTCCAACATAGAATTATGAATGAAGGAGACGACCATCGGTGATCGAACAACCAACGATCAAATAATGCCCTAAAAGAGAGAACATGGAGAATCAGAAATACGATCTTGAGGAAAGGTTACTTGCTTATTCCGTGCAGATCATAAAGATTGTCGAGCAACTTCCAAAAACCAGGGTCGGCAACCATGTCGCCGGACAGCTATTGCGATCAGGGACTTCACCCTATCCGAATCATGGCGAAGCTCAAGCTGCCGAATCGACCAAAGATTTTATTCATAAGCTTCGTATATCATTGAAGGAGCTTCGAGAAACCCAAAGATGGCTGAGGCTCATTCAGCGTGTGCCACTAATCAAAAATTCCAATCAGTTGGAGACTATCCAGCAGGAAACAGAAGAGTTAATAAAAATATTTGTAGCCAGTATCAAGACGGCGGAAAGGAGAAAGAAAAAATGATGGGTGTTGTCGTTTTAGCTTTTAAAAAGGAAATAAATTCGCCGAGCGCAGCGGTATCCATATTCTACGTTCAACGTTAGATGTTCAATGTTCGATGTTATGCTCCATCGATGTTAATCGTTGGACGTTCGGTGTTGGAAGTTGAGAAGGTCCAAAGTGCAGGTTTTTTTGGTACAGCTTCACACAAAGGGAAGGCTGCCTTATGGCGTTCAACAGAAGACAGTACCTATCGGTGTCCGCTCAAAAAGGCGTAAGCCGTCCGGGCTTCACTTCTATTTGGCTCCTTGCGCTGGTGTTCATGTGCGGCGGTTGCACCATGGTGGGGCCTGATTACGTCAAACCAACGGCACCGGAACCCGAAGCATGGCTGGAAAACGGGGGTGCCGAAGCAGAGGATCGGGAAACCGATCTCAGCGCCTGGTGGAAGGTGTTCAACGATCCGGTGTTGAATGACCTGGTCGAAAGCGCCTACCGGCAGAATCTGACCCTGCAAGCCACCGGGATCCGTATCCTGGAGGCCCGGGCCCAGTTGGGCATCGCCATCGGCGATCAGTATCCTCAGACTCAGCAGGGCTTCGGCGACGCCAGCATCCAGAAAACCAGCCGCAATCTCACCAACGCTGCATCGGGCGAGCGGTTTTCCACCATTTACGATACCGGCTTCGACGTGGCCTGGGAGCTTGATTTCTGGGGTAAGTTCCGCCGGGCGGTGCAGGCCAGTGTAGCCGACCTGGAGACGTCGATTGCCGACTACGACGACAATCTGGTCTTTCTGACCTCCGAGGTGGCCAGCACTTACATCAATCTGCGCACCGCCGAAGAACGGCTTGCGGTGGCGCGTGGCAACGTTGAAATCCAGACCGAATCCCTGCGCCTGGCCCAAGCCCAATACGATGCCGGGGCGGTTTACGAACTGGACGTTTTCCAGGCCAAGGCCTTACTGCGGACGACGCAGTCCGCCATTCCCGGGTTCGAGACCGATATCCGGCAGGCCAAGAACGCGCTGGCCATACTACTGGGTAAACTTCCCGGAGAAGTCGATGCCATGATCAGTACGGCCGGGCCGGTTCCCACGATACCGGATGAACTCGTCCTCGGGTTTCCGGCTGAATTACTGCGTCGGAGGCCAGACATCCGCCTGGCCGAACGCCAACTGGCCGGTCAGAGCGCCCAGATCGGGGTTGCCAAGGCGGATCTTTTCCCCAGTTTTTCGCTTTTCGGAACCATCGGCTATGCCAGCGCCGGCAGCACCAGCCCGCCCCAATCGCGCAATGCCGGTTTGGGTGAATTGTTTACGCGCAAAAGCTTCAACTTTTCAGCCGGTCCATCATTTTCATGGGATCTCTTCAATTACGGGCGCATCACCAATGCCGTGCGCGTGGAAGACGCCCGTTTTCAACAACTGGCGGTGGATTACGAGAACACCGTACTAGAGGCCTATCAGGAAGTTGAAGACGCCCTGGTCGCCTATCTGCGCACCCAGGAGCAGGTTGCCTTGCTTGCCGATGCGGTCAAGGCCTACAAAGATGCGGTGAACTTGTCCTCGCTGCAATACAGGGAAGGCCTGGTGGATTTCCAGCGAGTGCTCGACTCTCAAGAGAACCTGGTGCAGACGCAGGACACCCTGGTGTTCACCACCGGCGATGTGGTCTTGAGTCTGGTAGGGCTCTACAAGGCTTTGGGCGGTGGCTGGGAAATCCGCATCGGTCAGGATTTCGTGCCCCGCAAGATCAAAACGAAGATGCAGGAACGAACCGACTGGGGCGATTTGCTGGCGCCCGATGAACTGGAAACAGATCCCTCGGAAGAGACCGATAAAATCTTCAACCGGCCGGATTGGTAGACGGGTTCCAAGAATAACTTCAGCCATCGAAAGCACGGGCAGAAGGAGGGTTAAACAATGAATAGCCTGGCCACCTATGATGAGACGGCAACTTTGAAGAACGGCCAGACGGTCCGGATTCGTGCCATGCGATCTTCCGATAAAAGTCTGGTTCAGGAGATGTTCCGCAACCTGGAGCCCGAATCGATCTACACCCGCTTTTTCCACGCCAAGAAAGTGTTGACCGATGACGATCTCAGGATGATTACGGAAGTTGATTTCGAAACCGTGGTCGCCTTTGCAGTCACCATCGGGCCGGAGGAGAACGAGACCATGATCGGCGGTGGGCGCTATGCCTGCCTTGAAACCCAAGGCCCCTGCCGCAGCGCCGAAGTGGCCTTCACCGTGGAGGAGGATTTCCAGGGCCAGGGGATCGCAGGGATGCTCATCCGGCGTTTGACCGCCATTGCCCGTGAAAGGGGCGTGGTGCAGTTCGAGGCCGAAGTCCTTCCTGAAAACCGCGCCATGCTGGCCGTTTTTGCCCACTGCGGTCTGCCCGTAAAAGAAAAGTATGAAGGCGATAGCATTCATGTGACGATGCCGCTGGCAGAGGAGAGCACTTAGCCGTCGTGGCCGCTGTGGGAAGACGGCGTGAAACGGGTAGCCATTCCCTAATCGAATTGATTTTGGATTTATAAAAGGTTAGGGATCTGGTGCCAGTGTTCAGAATTCAGGATGTGCAGTGTGCCCAGCCGCCCTTGCTGTTTTGTCTGACACCTGGCAATGAAAATATACCTGACACCCGAACCCAGAACCGCTGAACTCAGAACATAGAACCTTCCAACAACGGAGCCCCCATGACATCATCAAAGGCCAAAATCGAACGACGGACCCTTTCCCCGCGCGAAATGCTATCCAAGGCCGCGGACAATACCCAGGTGATGCGTCTGCGGACCGTGCGGGACGTGCTGCCGGGCGGCCACATGGCGGCCCTCACTCCGGTGCTCGTGGACTGGCAGGCCAGCAAAATCCAGGCGGCCGAGCCCTTCGTCATCCTGCGCAACGTCAATTATGGTGGTAACCCCATCGAACGGACCACGACCCTCCACTCGGTCCGGATGCCACTGCAGGGTGTCCGTTTTGCGGAATTTATCCTGGTGCCGCCCAAACGCATGGGGCCGCGTGCACCGGTCCAGCATGCCCAGCTGCGCTTCGTATTCGAGCCTGAATACCATCCCGAACTGATGAGCCTGGCCGGTGCCCGCACGGGCACCGACAGCCGTTTTCCGGATCTGGTGCTGAGCTGGGAGACCTGGCTCCCACCCGATTTGAAATACAACGCGGTCAAAGGCCTGGATTCCTCGATTTACCAATTGACCCTCCGGGCCTTTGCCGGCCCCCAGCGTTTTCTGGAGGAGACGCTGCGCGGGCGGGCATGGTATGCTTATCGCCTGGCGTTGCCGGGGGGCGAGATCGGGCTGGTCGAGCTGCTGAAGGTCGTGTTGGCCCTGGGCGACGGCGTCGGCCGCAACACCCTTTCCCGCATGTTGGAGGAGGGTGAAGAGGCCTGGCTTTCGCAGGCGCCGGAAGATACCGCCGATGCGTCCGCACGGCGTGATTGGCAGATGCTCAAAGAGCACATTCACCAACCCCGGGATTATGGCGATTCCCGGATGCACACCGCTTCGGAAGACGAATACTACAACACAATGATCCACTCCTGCGCCACGCTGGCCCGCTACACAGTTCTGGTGGCCGCTCACCGGCTGGTGGAACGCGGTTACACGGACGGTCTCGATCTGAAAAAGCTTCCGGAAGCTGCGCTGGGGGAGCCCGAAGCCTGGATGCGCGAGGCGGCCCATGCCAAACTAGGCGGCCTCTTCATGCGGGGGCCTTTAGCCGTGTCCTACGCCATGCGTCATCCGCAAACACTGCCGGACAAGATTCCCGGGCAACTGGCCAAAGCCGGTCTGATTGCGCGCCGGGATGGCAAACCCTTGCGCGTGCATTACACCCCCCAGGGTGACCGCCCTTACGATGTCACCGGGGCCGATGCCGTGGATTACAGCAATAGCTGAAGGAGCATAGGTTTCAAGGGGCCAAGGATTCGAGGGTCGAGTGAAATGTTGAAATGCTACGAAGCGTTGAATTGCAGTCATTGAAGCGCAAATATGAACGTTGAACATCGAACGTCGAACATCGAATGTTGAATAAAAAAATGAATATCGAATCATCAATAGGCGTTGGGATGATATTAAGAACCCAAGGATTCGTAGGGTCGAGTTTCTTGGTTCTTTCATTGAAAATCGAACCGTTCAACGCTCTACGTCCAACTTCCAAGGAGGAGTGCGCTTCGCTCATCGATATAGATAGGGTCCAATCCGATCCAACATTGAAAATTGAAAGTTCGACGTTCGATGTTGGACGTTCAATAAATGGTTTCGGGTCCAAGGGGCCAAGGATTTGAGGGGTGGACTGAAAGCGATTTATTTCTCTTAGTATAATACTTTGAGCAAACTCTTGAACCCTCGACCCCTCGCATCCTTGGATCCTATTGCCCAACGAAAGGAGCACATCGTGTCCGACACCCATAAAGCAACAATTGCCCGGATCTTCGAGATGATCTGGAACCAGCATGATTTATCGTTGATCGAAGAGATCTACGCTGAAGATTTCAAGGCCCATATCACCCATTCTCCCGAAGACATTAGAGGGGTCGAGGCGTTCTACCAGTTCGTGGCGCTGTTCCAGGCCATGTATCCTGATTTTACCTTCACGGTGGACGACCAGATTGCAGAAGGCGACAAAGTTGCCACCCGCTGGACGGCCCGGACACCGGAACTGGGTGACGAAGCCGCCATGACCGGCATCAGTATTCACCGGCTGGCCGATGGGAA
>JASJCD010000024.1 GCA_030066135.1 Desulfobacterales bacterium
TAATCGCCGCCGTCCCACAAACGGCACCTATCCCCGGCGGCGAGCGGCCATCCAGACCATAAGGCGTTCTCCGCTTCAGCAGGTTCGGTTGGTCCTGTGGCCGAAAGGAGAATATTTTTGCCACCACTACGAACAGCTGTGGCTCTTGGCCTTGTATTGCTGGCCGTGACGGGATGCTTCCATCGTCCCTCCCCCTATATGCCCGAGGACTGGCCGCGACGCACGGCGACCGCCGACAGCCTGGCCGTCGACCCTGCGGTGCCGCGTCTGCAGATTGTTATCGGTTATTTCGACCTCTGGCCCAACCATACCGCGCTGCGCCTCGTGGCCCCCAATCGTTCGGTGGTCTTCTGGGATCCCGGCGGGGGCTACGGCAATCAACCCCCCAAGCGTGAGCGCATTCGTGACATTATTATCGACCAGGCGCCCGACATTCCGACTTACCTGCCCTTTCGCTGGTACAACAATGACGCCCTGATCGAAATCTTCGAATGGGATCTGCCCGCAGGGGAAGCCCTGCGGATGCACCACGTCCTCATGGCCGGCGCCGGCATCGAACCCGACCCGGGAATCGATTTCGATACCGAAACCCCGGGCTTTTTCTGTGCGGGGGCCATCAGCGAATTCCTGCATCGCTTCGGGGCCCCTACCTTCCAAGTGGCAACAACCACACTCAGCCCGGGCCGTCTGTCCCGGATGCTGTATCAGCAGCGCCCCCACCGGGTGTTGCTTTTCTACCGCCAGGAGCGGCCGCATTTTCAAGTTATGACCGAGCCGACCGGCACGCCGGATCAGGGCCGCATGGCCCGGGAAGGCCATTCTGCAACGGAGGCGGCTGCCGATTAGGCCGTTTCTCAACGGGCGCGCGAAAACGGTGTAAGGCACCTGAGCGGTCATTGACGGTTGCCGCGCGCGTGATCGTGTCGGCGACTTGCCAGGTCCCTGGAAAGCGCCCATTATTAGTTTGATGGAGATAAAAGGGAGCTTGCGTCAATTCTTAAGGGAAAGGAGATATCGATGGCCGAGAAAATTATGATTGCCATGGATGATTCGGAGAACGCCATGCGGGCGGTTGCGTATGTCTCGACTCATTTTCGTCCGGATACGGTGGTCACCCTCTTCAGTGTTCTGGCGGACACCGCCGGCCTTTGCGATATGAACAGCCCCGAACTGACGCCCCTTTTCAGGGCGCAGCAGTCTGCCTTCTGCCAGCTTGAAGACAAGAAGCGCACGCTGATTAAAGAGGCCTGCAGCCGCGCCAAGGAAGTTCTCGTGGGGGCCGGCTGGGACGCACAGCTGGTCCAGATCAGGGTTGAACCCAAACAAAAGGGTGTGGCGCAGGACATTGTCCGCGAGGCCGGGCAGGCGCACAGCCTGATTGTTCTGGGCAAACGCGGCCTGACCGGTCTGCGTGAATTTTTTATGGGCAGCACGTCTCAGAAAGTGATCCAGTTGGCCAAGGAAACATCGGTCCTGGTGGTCAATTGATGCGTCCCGGCGCTGCCACCTGCACGCTATCGGGCGCATGCCGCGCCGGTGAGCCGATCCTCACTTGGGCCCGGTAACGATTGATGCCGTGGACACGCCATGCTGATCATTTAAAGGGCATCGATCAGATCCGGCGGCGGCCAGGTTCAACCGCCGATGCCCGCCCGGGTGTGCGATGATGCCCAGCAGCCTTTCGCCATTGCGCCGGATTTCAATGGACGCATTCTCCCGACTGGAAAACAGGCTGATGCAGGGGGCCGATGCGCTTGTGGCCCGCTATCGCAGGCCGCCGCGACCACAAGCCATAAAGGGCGCCCGTGTCGTGGCCCATCGCGGCATTTACGACAACGAGGAAGTGTTCGAAAACACCCTGGCCGCTTTCGATGCGGTAGTGGACAACGCGGTCTGGGGGCTCGAGTGTGATGTGCGCTGGACCCGCGACGGTGTCGCCGTGGTCCATCATGATCCCGACGGCCGACGGTTGTTTGGCCATCCCCACCCGATTGCTGCTCTGAACCTCCGGGAAATGCAAAAGATTTACCCGTTGATCCCCACGCTGGCGGCGGTGGTCCAGCGCTATGGACGTAAACAACATCTGATGGTCGAAATCAAAAAAACCACCGGCATCACCATGGCGGATATCAACGCCTCACTGGCCGCTGACCTCGCCTCCCTGTCGCCCGGGGATGATTTTCACCTGATGTGCCTTTGCATTCCCTTTCTGGCCGCCATTGAGGCCGTGCCGCGTGGTGCCTGCCTGCCGATTGCGCGATTGAATCCGCGGTCTGCGGCCCGGGCTGTAGCGGATTACGGCTTTGGCGGCTTGACCGGTCATTACGCCCTTATGCGCCACCGCCGGGTGACCACGCTGCACCAGCAGGGCCGCCTCGTCGGAACGGGGTTCGTCAATTCCCAGGGGTGTCTGTTCCGCGAATTGAATCGAGGGGTCGACTGGCTCTTTTCGGATCGACCGCAGGAAATCCAGCGTATCGTCGCCCGTTATGCGGACAGGGCGTAGGCCCGACGCTAGCGGGCCCGGTTGGCCAGGTAGAAAAGCCCGCCGCCCAATACGAACAGCAGCACCACCGAGGCCATGCTGAAACGCGCGGCCAGCTGTGCGGCGGCCTGCGGGGCCATGCCGTCCGGACCGAATTCAAGCAGCATGTGCCGGGCGGCCAGCCCGACCAGGCCCATCATGGCCGGCCCGATAATGGCGGCGAACTTGCCCATCATGTTGTAGAGCCCGAAGAATTCGGCCGAGCGCTCGGCCGGCACCAGGGCCGCAAAATACGATCGGCTCAATGCCTGAACCCCGCCCTGAACAAGGCCGACCCCGGCGGCCAGTCCATAAAACTCCCAGCGATGCTGCATGCAGGCCCCCCACAGGGTAATGATCGTATAGATTCCCAGCGCCAGATAGAGACAGCGGGGGATGCCCCAGGCCTGCCCCAGCCGACCGAAAAGGAGGGCGGCCGGAAAGCCGATGAACTGCACCATGAGCAGGGCGGTGATGAGGTCCGTCGTGGCGAACCCCAGGGAGAGCCCGTAGTCCACGGCCATGCGGATGATGGTGTCCACCCCGTCGATATAGAGCCAGTAGGCCAACAGAAAGAGGAAGACCGGTTTGTAGTGCCGGACTTGCCTGAGCGTCGAGACCAACTGGCCGAAACCGTTACGGATGCTGTCTGCAAGACGCATGCTGACCCCCGTCCGGGCGGTTTCGCGGAAACTGCTGAGGGCGATCAGGCCGAATCCGCCCCACCAGACGGCCACGGTCACAAACGACCAGCGAACGGCGGCGGCGGCATCGGGCAGTCCGAAAAACGCGGGATACCGGGTCATGATTACATTCAGCAGGAATAGCAAACCGCCGCCCAGATAGCCGACGGCAAAACCCAGCGCGGAGACGCGGTCGTACTGCTCCGGCCGGGCCACATGGGGCAGGAGGGCGTCGTAAAAAACATTGGCACCGGAAAAGCCGATGATGGCGGCCGCGTAGACCAGAATAGCGCTCTCCCACTGGCCCTGTGTTACAAAATAGAGCAGGGCCGTACCGCCAACACCCAGAACGGCAAAACGGATCAGATATTTTTTGCGGGAACGGCCCCGGTCGGCCATGGCGCCCAGAACGGGGGCTGCCAGGGCCACGAGCAGACCGGCCAGCGCGTTGCCCAGCCCCAGGCGGGCGGTGCTGAGATTGATATCGGCGCCGTAGCTCCAGTACTGCTTGAAAAAGATAGGGAAAAAACCGGCCATCACGGTGGTGGCGAAGGCGGAGTTGGCCCAGTCGTAGAGCGCCCATCCCCAAATGGCACGACGGTTGTCGTGGTCGGTTTTTTTCATCGCTTTTTTAAGCCCTGTTCGGTCTGGTGCCGCGGGTTCGCACCGGCAGGCACCTTAATTTGCAATGCCTTCGTGTAAAGGTTAAGTTGGGCTTCCTCATTTTCAATCTTGTGCGGCAGTGTTTGGCCTCTTCCCGTTGGGGATTTACGGCGGATGAAGCTGCGACGTATCGAGGCTGATTTGTAAGTATGAACAAGAGAATCCGACACCTTCTTACCCTGCGCCGGTTGCTGGGCGCTTTAACCCTGCTGGCTCTGCTGGGGGCGGTCGTTCTGGGTCTTTACGGTCGCAGTCTCTACCGCCAGGTGGAGGAGCGTTTTGCCGGCCGCCGCTGGAGTATCCCCTCGCGGGTCTATTCCGATGTCACCCTGCTATATCCAGGCCTGGCCGTCAACCGCCCCGCCCTGTTGCGCAAGCTCCATCGGCTGGCTTACCGGCCGGTCGACCACCCGCCGCGTCAAAAGGGTGAAATGCGGGTTCTGGGTGGCGGTATCGAAATCTATCTACACGATTTGCAGATCCCGGATCAACATCGTCCCGGATTTCCGGTCCGCATCCGTTTTGAGAAGGGCCGGGTGGCTGGCTTGACGCCCCTTGATTCGCCCGCCAAGGCCATTCCCGTTCTGACGCTGGAGCCAGAGGAACTGGCCCTGTTTTTCGGACCGGAGCGGGAAAAACGCAGACTGGTGGCGGCCGACCAACTGCCGCCCCACCTGGTTCATGCGGTCCTGGCGGCGGAGGACAGCCGTTTTTACAGCCACCACGGCCTCGATCTGCGGGGGATCGCCCGGGCCTTCATCACCAATCTGCGCCACCTTTCCGTGCGCCAGGGCGGCTCCACCATTACCCAGCAGTTGGCCAAGAACTTTTTTCTCACGCCGGAAAGGACGTTCCGCCGCAAACTGAAAGAAGTGCTGCTGGCGCTGGTGATCGAGTGGGGCTATACCAAAGATCAGATTCTGGAAATGTACCTCAACGAAATTTATTGGGGGCAAAACGGGTCGGTCTCCGTCAACGGCGTCGGTGAGGCCGCCGGCTTCTATTTCGGCAAATCCCCGGAAGACCTGACCCTGGGAGAGGCGGCGGCCCTGGCCGGTTTGATCAAAAGCCCCAATATTTATTCGCCTTACCGGGATCCCGACCGCTGCCGGCGGCGCCGCAACGAGGTCCTGAAGGCCATGCACACCAATAATTGGTTGGATGCAGCGGTCCTGACCCGGGGGTTGGCAGAACCGCTGGCGCCCCGCGCCCCGACCCGCCAGCCGCGACGAACCCCTTATTTTATCGATTATCTCCAGGGCCAGCTGAACATGCTTTATGCCCCGGAAGACCTGGCCTCCCTGGGGCTCAAGATACATACCACGCTGGATCCATTGGTTCAGGAGGCCGCCGAGAACGCCCTTTTGAGCGGTCTGGAGCGCCTGGAAAGCCTTCATCCGGATCTGCGGCGACAGACACCCGCGCATCAGCTCCAGGGCGCGGTCGTGGTCATGAAACCTTCCACCGGCGCCATCCTGGCCATGGTGGGCGGGCGCGACTACCGCCATTCCCAGTTCAACCGCATCAGCCAGGCCCGCCGCCAGGCTGGCAGTACGTTCAAGGTCTTCACCTATCTGGCCGCGCTCGATGGGCTGACGCCGATCGCCACCCTGACTAACGCGGCCACGACCTATCACGTCGACGGGAAGGACTGGCAGCCGCGCAACTACGTTCCCATCGCGGCGCCGGTGATGAGCATGCGCGAAGCGCTGGCGCGTTCCATCAATCGGGCCACCGTCGATCTGGCCATGCGCATCGGCATGGACAAGATAACGGCGACGGCGCAGGGCTTCGGATTCACATCCCCGCTGGCGCCGTATCCATCACTGGCACTGGGCGCCGTGGATGTCTACCCGCTGGAACTGGCCCGGGCCTATTGCGTATTCGCCGCCGCCGGCATGCAGCCTTTCCCGCTGGGGCTGCGGGCGGTTTATGATGAACACGGCAAGCTGATCGAGCACCGTCCCATGCGCCTGCGGCGGGTCACGGCGCCGGCCAAGGCTTTTCTGATCACTTCCATGCTCCAGAGTGCCGTCCTGCAGGGAACCGGACAAGCCCTTGCCGGGTGGGGCATCCATTTCCCGGTGGCCGGCAAGACCGGCACGACGAACAATTACCGCGACGCCTGGTTCGTGGGTTATACGCCGGATCTGCTGGCCCTTGTATGGGTGGGGTTCGACGACGGCGGCGGTCTGCAGATTTCGGGCGCCCAGGCGGCGCTGCCGATCTGGGCTGAAATCATGCGGGCCATACCGCACCAGGTTTCAGGGGCGCCCTTCAGGGCCCCACCCGATGTGGTTGAACACCCTGTCTGCACCCGCAATGGTTTTCCGGATGTCACCGGCGACTGCCAGGAGACCGGGATAGAGTGGTTTCAGGTCGACAACGTCCCGGAGGACGACCCCGTCTTCCTCAAGGCCCAATCGTCCTGGTTTCGTTGGTGGCACCGCCTGAAGGGAGAGAAGCATGACCCCTGACGCCCGCTGGTTGTGCCTGATGCTGGCCGCCCTCTTGCTGGTTGCCTGCAAAACGGCTGTTTCGCCGCCCACAGGTGCGATCCCAGACACACGCCCGCCCGATGCGGTCGCACCGCCATCAGATACGACCCCCGATCAGGATACGGGCCGGCAACGCGAGCAGGCCGCCACGGCGCTGACCGAGCGCGGGCGAACCCTGATGGCCGACGGCCAGATCGACCCGGCCATGCGTCTGTTCGAACAGGCTTTGTCGCTGGCCCCCCGATACGGGCCCGGTTACTACTACCTGGCCGAGGCCTGGCTGGCCAAGAACAACTTTTCCCAAGCCCAGGCCTTTCACCACCAGGCGGCGCTCTATCTGGAGGACAACAGCGTCTGGCAAAGGCGTGTGGTCCGACAGCGCCGCCGCATCGACCGCGCCGCCGCCGCGGCGCTACCCTGACGGCAATCGTTTTTGCACCCGTACGGGTTTAAGAATTTTCCGTCGGTTCAGGCATAGTAGCCCTTCTCGGGATGCCAGCGTCGAATCTTGATGTGGTTGGGAAAGGCATGCGGCTTGAAGATGGATTTGTTCAGCAGGACCCGCAGACAGTCCTGGATGCCCTCGGACATGGTGGGGTGCGGATGGACCGATTTCAGGGCGTCGTGGATGCCCTTGTCCTGGTCCATTAAAAAGGCGATGGACATGATCGTGTTGGAGGCCTGAGGGCCGGCTGCCCGCATTCCCAGGACCTTCTGCTCGTCGTCATCACTCACCAGGATTTTAATAAAGCCCTTGGTGGAGCGCATGGCGATGGCCCGCGGCAGCAGCGAATTGGCGTAGTAGGCCACCCGGTAGGCAATGCCTTTCTTCTGGCAGGTCTTCTCATTAAGCCCCACGGCAGCCACGGCGGGCTTGAAAAACATCACGGTGGACATGTTGCGATAGTTCAGCGGCCATTGATCGATGCCGAACATGTGCTTGATGGCGAAACGGCCCTCCATCTCCGCCAGGTTGACCAGGGCCGGGCGATGGGTCACGTCGCCCGCGGCGTAGATGTGCTGGTGCACGCAGCAGGCTTCATCGCTGTTCAGATAGCCCTCCATCGGGGTCAAAAGGCCGGCCTTGTCGAGTTGCAGACAATCGAAATTGGGCCGGCGCCCGATGGACACCAGGGCGGCATCCACTTCCAGAACCTCCGAATGACCGTCATCGAAATCAAGGATTACCTGAAGATAGTCGTCGAAATGGTGAATGTCTCGCAGGATGGCGGAGTGCAGTATCTTGACGTTGTTGGCCTCAAGATTGGCGCTGATGAAATCGCCGACATCGTCGTCTTCGTAAGGGATGATGCGTTCGGCATAGTCCACGAGGTAGACCTGGGTCTGGCCGAAATTGGAGAAGATCGTGGCATACTCGCAACCGATGACGCCCGCGCCGACAATCAGGAGACGTTTAGGGAAGGCCTTGAGGTTGAGCACACTATCCGAATCGATGACGCGGATGCCGTCCGTCTCAATTCCGGGAAATGCCCGGGGGGTCGATCCGGTGGCGATCACGAAATAATCGGCATGGATCTCTTCCCGCCCCCCAGCGTTCAACTCGATTGCAACGTCATGCGGCGAAACGAAGCTGGCCCATCCACGTTTCAGGGTGATGCTGCCCGGTCCCGCATGGCGGTGCGGGGCGTATGTTTCGATCTGAGAGAGCATCTGGTACTGCTTCTCCCGGATGGCCTGGAAAACGGAATCCCGCATGGCCCCATAGTCCATGGTTAAACCGGAGGCCCGATAGCCCCTTCCGGTCCGCGCCGCCCGTGAAAAATCCCGGGACAACTCCCACATGGTCTTGGAGGCCAAAGCGCCCCACATGACGCCGGCACCGCCGATTTCACCCCCTTCAATGATGCACACGTCTTTGCCCAGATCCAAAGCCCGCATGGCGGCGGCAAATCCGCCGGGTCCGCATCCGATTACACCAACGTCGAATTGATTGCGATTCACATCAGCCATGAAATTGATCCTTTAAAGAAATTCGGCTATATGCAGACGTGGGTCGATGGTAATCAACAACCCGCAATGATGCTCAACTTGTTATTATAGGATCTGCTGAATGGTTGTGAAGGTCGACAGGCAAATCCAATCTTTTTTTCGAGGCCGGAATGCTTAAAAGACTGACGGTGGTCAGTGCTGCGCCTGTCCTGATCATCCTCTTTATGCTGTTCCTGGTGCATTTGCAACCGCTGGGTCGGATGGGTTTGATCAGTACTGACGGGGCGCGAACGGGGCGTCTTGTGCTCGACCTGCTGCCCTATGGTCTGGCAGTCCTGGGCCTGGGCATCGGTTTTCGATTTCGAAGCTGTGGCGTGATGATCGCCATGCTTGCCCTGGCAAGCGCCTACCTGGCCCTGAAGCTCGACGGCGGCGGGGGAACGGGGCTTGCGCTCCTGCACCGGGATCTTCGCCATAGCCTGCCCACCCTTCTGGCGACGACCGGGCTGCTGGCCGCCTGGGCGGAAAATGTTTCCTGGCGCACGCGTCGCGGGTGCTGGGCCCTGCTGTTGAGCCTGGCCGTGCTGTTTGTCTTCTGGGGCCACAAGCTGCACCTCTTCGGCATGCAGCCTGGGCTGGGAGCGTGGTTTGCTTTCCTTGGGCAGCAGTTAAATGCCATCCTGGGCCCCTTTCTGGCGTTCCTGGCGGAGGGGAGCGGCATGAGCGCCCCTTTGACCATCGAATTTGGCGCCGGAATGGTGGTCGGGCCCGTCGCTTTCTTTGTTCTGCTGCGGGCCGTTCAGACCCGCAGCCCCCTTTTGGCCGGCCTGGGGGGCAGCCTCGTGATAACCGCGCCTCAGATGGTCCGTTGGGCGGGGAACCTTCCCTTGGGATTGATTTATACGGCCGCAGCGCTGATGATTCTGGTGGGCGTACTGGAGTCGGTCCATAAACGCGCCTACCGTGACGCACTCACCGATCTGCCCGGGCGCCGCAGTCTCGATGACACCTTGCGCCATCCCGGCCGCCGCTATGCGATCGCCATGCTGGACGTCGACCACTTCAAGCGTTTCAACGATCGCTATGGCCATGACGCCGGAGACGAGGTGCTCAAAATGATTGCGGCCCGAACGGTCCGTATTCGGGGCGGGCAGCCGTTTCGATTCGGCGGGGAAGAGTTCGCGGTGGTTTTCTCCGGGCGGGCCGCTGTCGGCGCGGCGGAGGCCTTAGAGGATTTCCGCCGGCAGCTGGCGCAAACCCCCTTTGTGATTCGCAAACGGCCGCGGCCGCAGAACCCCCGTCGCAAAGGGCGTTCGGCGCGAAGCCTCACGTCGGGCACCCGCCCGAAGGTGAAAGTGACGGTGAGCATCGGTCTGGCGCATGCCGCCGGCCGTAAAAGCAAAGCCGTCGATGTTCTCAAGGCCGCCGACAAGGCCCTGTACAAAGCCAAGCGCCGCGGCCGCAATCGTGTGTGCGGCGCAACCTGATTTTTTCCGGCGGCCGGCCCCACCCGCATCCAGGAAAGGAGTTGCAACCGATGATCGAGGCTTTCAATGGCGTCCGTCCCCGGATCGGCGCCAACGTCTATATCGCCCCAACGGCGGCTGTAATCGGCGATGTCGAGATTATGGATGGAGCCAGCGTCTGGTACGGGGCGGTGGTCCGGGGTGACCTGGCCGCGATTCGCATCGGCCGGGATGCCAACATCCAGGACAACAGCACCATCCACGTGGACGCCGGGCAGCCGGTGCATATCGGTGAATCGGTGGTGGTGGGCCACAATGCGGTGGTGCACGGTTGTACCATCGAGGATAACTGCCTGATCGGCATCAATGCCGTCATTCTGAACGGTGCCCGCATCCGTTCGGGGTCCATCGTAGCGGCCGGGGCTGTGGTGCTGGAGAACCAGTCCATCGGGCCTCTCGAACTGGCGGCCGGTGTTCCGGCCAAAGTGCGCCGGACGCTACCCGCGCAGATCCGGGAAGAGATCCGCCAGGATGCTGAAATCTACCTTCAACTCAGCCGCAGCTATCAGAACGGGTCGGTATCGTAGACAATTGCGGTCGGACAGGCGGCACTCGTTCTGATATAATCCTTACATATCCAGTCTGGAAGATCAGGAGAGATTCGGCCGACCCCTTTGATGTCTACGGTTACTTTTCTTGGTCGCCCAAGAAAAGTAACCAAGAGAAGGCGCCCCCTGCCACCAATGCTCGGCGCGGGGCAAAGGGGGGCCATTGCCGTGAGTCTGAAAGGGTTTCTAAGCGCCCCTCCTATGGCTTATGCTGGTTCCCCCCCTTTACGTTAGGAACCCACCTGTAAGCTAGGCGCTTCATCCCTGCCGATCCATCATTTCCCCATGGGCGCTATTTGAGCCATTCTTCACGTTTGCCCTCGCGGCGCAGGAGA
Organism: Desulfobacterales bacterium; assembly: GCA_030066135.1. Lineage (GTDB taxonomy): Bacteria > Desulfobacterota > Desulfobacteria > Desulfobacterales > UBA5852 > JABZFP01. Next base: position 10,728 of record JASJCD010000024.1, read on the forward strand.
CGGTAGCGGATAAAGGCGTTCAGGCAGATCATGGCCCGGCTGGCCGTCAGAAAGGTGGGCACCCCGCCGCTGTCCAGGAGCTGGCCGAAACGGTTGTAGACGGCGCCGGCCCCGAAGGCCACGTTGACCGACACCAGTGTCGGTTTACGGTAGCGCTGCACGAGACGCACGATGCGGGCCGCCAGATGGGCTTCTTCATTACGCGCGATCTCTTCATCAGTGGTGTGCAGCAGGCTGCTGTGGGGCACCACCGAGACCACCAGAGCGTCGACCTGGGAGGAGGCCAGAACGGTGCGGATGCAATGCTCGAATGTCGCGTCGCCGGCCATGGGCGTCAGGTCGAGCAGCGGTTCGACATTCACATACGGGGGCAGGACCGCGCGCAGGGCGTCCTGCGTCTCGGCATCCAGGGTGGCCACTTCGAGCTCGCCCAGATTGTCGGCCGCATCGGTTTTTTCATAGCCGGCATTGGCGATAATCGCCACCCGGCGACCGCTTACCTCAAAATTGTTCAACAGCGCAAAGGTTTTGATGAAGTCGCCATGGTCGATCATGGTATCCGCCACGATCAGCCCGGCCTGCTTCATGGCGGCTTTGGCCACTTCGTATTCGCCGGCGATGCTGGCGGTGTGCGATTCGGTGGCCCGCTGGCCTTCGGCCGTCCGCCCGGCTTTATAAACGATGATCGGTTTGCGGACGCCGGCGGTGATGTCAAAGAATTTGCGGCCGCCCCCGGGGTTGAATCCCTCAATGTAGCAGGCGATAACGTCGATGGAAGGATCCCGGTCGAGATAGCGGATCAAATCGCCGGGATCGACATCGAGCTGGTTGCCGTAGCTGACGATAACGCGGGGTGAGAGGGCGTTGCGTAAATTGTAGATTTCGGTCATCCCCAGAGCGCCGCTCTGGCTTAAAATAGCGACCTTGGCGTTTTTCTGAAGATCGATTTGAAACTTGTCTTCGGGCACGAAGAACGTGTTGAGTCCTTCTCCGGGGGCATCGCCGCTGCAAAGAACGCCCAGACAATTGGGGCCGATCAGCCGCATGCCATGGCGACGCACCGTGTCCAGAATACGATCGTCCATGCGCCCGGCGCCCCGCACCTCACTGAACCCCCCTGAAAGCAGGATGATGGCGCGAATACCCTTGTGCGCGCACGCTTCCACCACCGCCGGCGCCTGCGGGGCCGGAACGGCAACGACGGCCAGTTCGACCGGATGGTCTATGGCCTGCAAGGAGGTATAGAGCGGGTATTCCCGGCCGCCGATCGTAATCCGCCCACCTTTGGGATTGACCCCGTAAAAGTCGCGGCGCCCGAGGCGCTGCAGGTTTGTGACGATGATATTGGCGGGTTTGTCCGCATCGGACCGGCTGATGCCCACGACCGCAATGCCGCGGGGTGCGAAAAACGGCCGCAGGCTTTCATCGTCACCGGCGGCCGCCGGTCTGTCGATGGTCGTGCGGGGGGCAAAGGTTGCCAGTCCATCCAGGGCCAGGAAGCGGCCGGCAGCGTCGAAAACAAAAGGATTAATCTCAAATTCTTCGATGACGTAACGGGTATCGGCCGGATAGAAGCGGGAGAAGCTGACCGCCAGATCACTTAGCTGGACGCCGGCCCGGACGATGGCCTCGATGTAGGGGCGGCGGCCTTCTTTCAAATACTTCTGGTAGATATGCGTCGAAGTGAGCAGGGCGCGGGCCCAGGACTGGTCGATGGGGGCCAGAATAAGGTTGGGTGGCGAGAAATGGCGTGCGAAGTGCTCGGCATCGCTGCCCCCTTTGCTGAAGGAGATCAAGGGACCAAAAGCTTCGCTCTCCCGAAAGCCCAGCAGGATTTCGTTACCCAGGTCGCTGCTGTAGTCAACATGCTCGACCAGCAGAACGCCGGCCGGCGAAAAACCCTGTTCGCGTGCGGTTTCAACCAGGCGATCAAACGTATAGCGCACGAAATCGAGATCTTTGGGCACCGTGCGGATACCGCCGGCTGCCAGTTTGTGGGATATCCCGGCTGCGGCAATTTTCATGACGATGCGCGCGCCGGAAAATTGCGACAGGGTCTGGGGCTCAATGGCCCGTGACGCGCGGATCATGACGTACCGCGGGGTTTTGAGCCCCAGGGTCTGGAGGATGCGGTAGACTTCGTGCTCAAAGAGCATGCGGCGGCCATCGGCGGCGGCGTCATCAAGGAGCCTGTCGATGATGGCACCGGTCTGGGGAGCGAGGGCGGTCGGCATGGTGGTGTTCTCCCTGTGCTTCGCCGCGTTGCTGATGGTGCCGACGGCGGTGTGAGCCTTGCATTCCGCGGCATTCACTGGTTTAATGCGCATGAGTTGATCAACGGGCAGGGCCGGCGCTAGCGCTCCGGCGTATGGACCCAACCGGAACGCTTGGCTACTCTTAATTTATCAACGAGGTCACGCTTAAGCAAATGCCCTTTAAAATTCTCATTGTCTGTACCGGCAACATTTGTCGCAGCCCGATGGCGGAGGGCATGCTGCGCCAGATGATAGCGGACCGGTCGATACATGCTTGCCGGGTCCGGTCGGCTGGCACACATGCAATGGACGGCCGGCCGGCCGAACCTCACGCCATCGAGGCCGCCCGTGATCGGGGCGTGAACATTGCAGGCCACAGGGCCCGCTCCCTCGACCGCGAAATGGTGGACCGGGCCGACCTGATCCTGGTCATGGAGACGGGTCAGGCGGACCTGATTGCCCGTGTACTGGCCCCTGCCCGACAGGCCCAAGCCCTTCGCCTCCTGGCGGAATTCAGTCCGGCAGCGGGTACCCGGGAAATCGACGATCCTTATGGCCAGCCGCTGGAGACCTATCGCGACTGCGCCCGCTTGATGCAAACCTGTCTGGCCGGTGTTCTTGAGCATATCGCCAACCTGCGGAAGTCTTCCTGAAGCCGGGCCACCCATCTCGGCTGCCGTAAGCTGGGGGAAACGGATACCATGAAATTCTCGATTCGCTGGGTCCTGATCATCGGCAGCCTGGCCATTATCTGGGCCACGCAGCTCATCACCATCACCACCAGTTATGTCACCTCCCAGCGCATGCTGCTGGGGCACGCCCAGGACATCATGCGCAATATTGCCGATCTGGCCATGGAGCAGGCCGAAAGCCACCTCTTCCATGCGCAGAGTGCCGCCCATCTGACCAAACGCCTGCTGGCGGCGGACGTCGTCGGGCGCTCACGCGACCGGTACGAAGAGCTGGAGCGTTATTTCGCCGATCAACTCACCGTCTATCCCCATTTTGCCGGCATCTATTTCGGGGAGCCCAACGGCGACTTCTTCGACGTGCGTCGCAGCAGTCAAAAGGTGCCCGACGGCCTGCGCACGAAGATAACCGTTCACCAGGACGGTCGTAAAGTTACCCGTTTCATCTGGCGGAATCGCGAGCACCGGCTGCTGGCCGAGGAAACCCATTACGACGACCCGTATGACCCGCGCAAGCGGCCCTGGTATCGCAAGGCCCTGGCTGAAAAACGCATCGTCTGGACGGATCCCTATATCTTTTTCACTTCTCAGAAGCCCGGCATTACCATCGCCGGGCCGACTTTCGGGACCGACGGCGAACTCAAGGGCATCGTGGGGGTGGACCTCGAAATCGATGAGCTCTCCACCTTCATCAGCAAAATGCGGATCGGAAAAAACGGCCGGGCCTTCATGCTCAACCGCAACGGCGACCTGATCGCGTTCCCCGATCTGAGCAAGATTACCCGGCGTGATGATGATGCCGCCTACCGCCTGACCCGGATCGAAGAACTCGACGACCTGATAAGCCGCAAGGCCTTTACCGCCATGCAATGGCAGTATGATGACCAGAAGCGTTTCAAACTCCAGGCGCCGCGCTTCGGGGAGTTCCGCCATGAAGGCCAGATCTACCACACCATGTTCACACCGTTTTCCGAACATCAGTGGCCATGGGTTATCGGGGTCCATATACCTGAAAACGACTATATCGGCACCATCAAGGCCAATCGGCGATTCAATATCGGCGTAACGCTCATCTACTCCCTGGTGGCCACCGGTTTCGTGCTTTGGCTGGCCCGCGGCATTGTGCGCCCGGTGGCCGGACTTGAAAAGGAAGCTCAGGCCATCGGCCGCAAGGATTTTACGTCCCACTTTCCGACGGGATCGATCTATCGTGAAATCCAGGCCACGGCCGATGCGTTTACGGCCATGAAAACCGCCCTGTCGCAAAGCAAGGAGCGCTACCGCAGCATTTTCGAAAATATCCAGGATATCTACTACGAATCCGACATGGATGGGACCCTGCTCGAGATCAGCCCGTCCGTGGCCCATGAAACCCATTACACCCGCGAAGAGCTGCTGGGCTGTTCGGTTTATCGGCTCTATCGCGACCCGGCCGATCGCGACATGCTCGTACAGCATTTCCTGGCCCACGACGAGGCGGCGGACTACGAAATCGTGCTGCGCGACAAAAACGCCGAACTGCTCTACTGCTCGATCAATTCCAAGTTGCTGCGGAAACCGGACGGCACACCGGAGAAGATTGTCGGCTCGCTGCGCGTGATCAATGAGCGCAAACAGGCTCAGGAACAGCTGGAGCACTACCGCCGTGAACTGGAAGCCTTAGTGGACGAACGCACGGGCGATCTGCGTTCGACCAATGATAAACTGCTGCAGGAGATCGAGCAGCGGAAGCAGACCGCCGAAGCCCTGCGTGAGAGCGAAGAGCGCTACCGCACTGTTTTGGATGATATCCGCGAGGGGTATTTCGAAACCGATCTGCGGGGGCGGCTAAGGTTTTACAATGATTCCCTCTGCCGGATCCTGGGTTATGGCCGCGACGAGCTCCAAGGCATGGATGGGCGCTATTTCATGGCGGAGGAATCCGCCGCCAAGATCGTCGAGGTCTTCCGTGACATTCGCCGCGATCACACCACGGCCAAAATTCCAGAGGTTGAAATTTTCCGCAAGGACCGGGCCCACCGCAAGATGGAGCTATCGGTCTCACGGATTCTGGATCAGAGCGGCCGTGTCTCCGGCTATCGCGGGCTGGTCCGTGACGTGACCGAGCGGCTGCAGGCCGAGCGTGAGCGCCGCCGACTGGAGGTGCGTTTCCATCAGGCCCAGCGTCTGAAGGGCATCGGCACGCTGGCCGGCGGTGTGGCCCACGACTTCAACAATCTTCTGATGGGTATCCAGGGCAATGTGTCGGTTCTGAAGCTGGACCTGGAGCAGGACAGCGATGCGTATGAAAATGTGATCAGCATCCAGCAGTGTGTCGAAAGCGGCGCCAAGCTGACCCAGCAGCTGTTGGGATTTGCCCGTGGCGGTAAATATGTGGTCGAACCCACGGACATCAACGACATCGTGCGTTCAACCTCGCAGATGTTCGGCCGCACCCGCAAGGAGATTCTGATCTATGTGCACTATGAGGAGAACATCTGGCCGGTCAACGTGGACAAAAAACAGGTCGAACAGGTTCTGCTGAACATGTATATCAACGCCTGGCAGGCCATGCCCCAGGGTGGGGAGCTTTATCTGCGCACCGAGAATGTCATTCTGGACGAGCGGCGCAGCCGGCTCTTCGATATCGCAATGGGCAATTATGTGCGCATCCTCATCAAGGATACGGGCGTCGGGATGGACGACAATACCCTGCAGCGCATTTTTGAACCCTTTTTCACGACCAAGGAAATCGGAACAGGCACTGGGCTGGGGCTGGCTTCGGCCTTTGGTATCATTAAAAATCACAACGGCTTTATCGACGTGAACAGCCGACAGGGCCAGGGGTCGACGTTCACCATTTACCTGCCGACCTTCGAGGGGGAAATCCCTGCGAAGGAGGAAGTCCAGGCGGATCTCCCGCCCGGTACCGAGACCATCCTGCTGGTGGATGACGAAGATACAATTCTGGATGCCTGCGGCACCATGCTGAGCCGGTTGGGCTATAAAGTGATCACCGCCCTCGGGGGGCGCGAGGCCATTGCTGTCTATCAGGAGCGCCATGCGGAAATCGATATGGTCATCCTGGACATCATCATGCCCGACATCAACGGCGGGGAAGTCTTCGATTTCCTCGTTGAGATCAACCCCCATGTGAAGGTCTTGCTCTCCAGCGGATACACCATCGAAGACCAGGCGGCGGCCATTCTTGAGCGCGGGTGCAATGGCTTTATCCAGAAGCCTTACGAAATGGAACAGCTCAATCGGAATATCAGGGAGATCTTGACAAGCTGAGTTTTTGCGGTCTCAGGGCCGGCAACCCCATCGGTGCGGGCTTGCGTGCGGTGCAAACAAAAGAAAACGGGCAACGCCTGCGGCATTGCCCGTTGGTATTTGCTGTGGTGGAGCTGAGGGGACTTGAACCCCTGGCCTCATGACTGCCAGTCATGCGCTCTCCCAGCTGAGCTACAGCCCCACATGGTAAGCGCCTTATTTACCAGTCCTGTATCTGTCTGTCAATACCTTTCACGCACGCCTGTCAGCGACCGCCGGTGATTTTTCATGGGCCCCGGCGGTGCCAGGGCAGACTCGGTTCGGGGTCGAATCTTAGCAGATCTTGCAGTTGACAAAAAATATCGATAAATTTATAGCTGTATACTTTTGTAAATCAATACTTGGGGACGCCGTATCCGGCCCATCGACGGCACCGTGGGGTGGTAACGGGTAAATTGCAACCGCTGGATTGCCGTCAGGCGGATCATAAATGCTGTTTGACTTGCGCGTATCCATATCCGTGTTTTAATGCACTAAGACTGAAGGGGCTTGTATGCTGACATCGATGCGAGAAAACGCCGGCAGTTTCATCATCAAACTGCTTTTGGGGGCGATTGTCGTGGTTTTTGTCCTCTGGGGCGTGGGAACCAATCAAAAATCAAGCAATCCGGAAGTGGCGCGTGTCGAAGGACAGCCGATCAGCTATGCCGACTATGCGCAAGCCTACCAGCAACTGCTTGACAACGTCCGTCGCCAGTTCGGCAGCAATCTCGATGAGGATACTCTCGGGCTTCTGAATCTCAAGGAACAGGCCCTGAACCAGTTGATCGATCGGGCGGTATTGATCAAGGAATCTCAGACCATGGGCTTTCGTGTGAGCGATGAAGAATTGGCCGCGCATATCCGCGGTATTCCGGCCTTCCAGTCTGCCGGGGGATTCGACCGTTCGCAGTACGATCGCGTGCTGACGCAGTTCCGCATGACCCCCGAAGCATTCGAAGCCAGCCAGCGCAACGACCTGTTGATTCAGAAGCTTAGTGATATCATCGCCCGCACGGCCAAAGTGTCGGAAGGCGAGGCGGCTGATTGGTACCGCTGGCAGAATGCGACCCTGAACGTTGAATATGTTATTTTTGAGCCTGACCAGACCGCCATCATCGATCCCACGGACGATGAGCTGAAAACCTATTTCGATACGCATCAGGAGCGTTTTAAAACCCCGCCCAAACGCAGCGCCCACTATCTCGTTTTTCGTCCGGAAGAACACCGTGCTGGTCTGACACTGGCAGCCGAGGATGTCGCCGCCTATTATGATGAGCATATCGACGAGTTCGAGGTTGAGGAAAGTGTCGAAGCCCGGCATATTCTATTCAAAGTTGACAAGGACGCCGATCAGGCGGCCGTCGATGCCGCTCGGGCACGGGCGGAAGACATTTACAACCAGATCAAAGCGGGGGGCGACTTTGCCGCACTGGCCCAGGCGCACTCGGACGAAGCCGCCACCGGCGCCAAGGGCGGTTACCTGGGCACTTTTGGCCGTGGGCAGATGGTCAAACCTTTCGAGGAGGCGGCCTTTGCCCTGACGCCCGGCGAGGTAAGCCCTCCCGTGCGTTCGGAATTCGGCTTTCACATCATCAAGATCGACCAGAAGACACCCGCGCGAACCCGTACGCTGGCCGAAGCGGAAGATAAAATAAGGGGCCAGCTGACGGATCGCCGTGCCCGGCTTCTGGCGCTGGAAGCAGCCGAGGCAGCCTATGACCTGTCCTATGAGAGTGAGAACCTGGAGACAGTGGCCGCCGAACTGGGAAGAGCGCTGCAGACCACCGGCATGATCACCCGAAACCAACCCGTGGAAGGCGTCTCCGATCCGACTGCTTTCGGCCGGGTCCTTTTCGATCTGAATACGGACGGTATCAGCGAAGTACAGGAGATCGGCGGGGCATTTTTTGTCATCCAGGTCCAGGCAATCGAGACGCCGCAGGTCCCGGCTCTGGAAACCGTCAGGGCGCGTGTGGTTGCCGACTGGAAACAGGAATTGCGCTGGGAACAGGCTGAAAACCAGGCCAAGGCCTTTTTGCTGGCGCTCAAAGAGGGTGGGGAGATGGAGGCCTTGAGCAAGGAGAAGGGGCTTGAAGTAAAAACCTCCGGCTTCTTCAAACGCAACGAAGGCATTGGCGCTATCGGCTACCAGCCGGAGATCGCCGCGGCCACTTTCGGGCTTTCGCGGGAAAATCCCCTGCCGGAGAACCCCATTCGCAGCAGCAGCGGGTTTTACGTCTTCCATTTTCTGGAACGTCGAGAGCCCGAGGGGCGCATCGATCAAACCCAGATGGATCAGACCAGAACCCAGCTGCTCGAGCTTAAGAGACGCCAATTATTCGACGACTGGATGGCGGCCGCCAAGGGGCGAACCGATATTCAGATCGACCGCAGCGTATTGGAGTAAAGCGCTCGCGCGGCCGGTCGTCTGCGCCGCCTGAACCGAAACCTCATTCGGGGGAAGAACCAGTACTGGATTAAGGAGCGAAGAGCATGGCCCGCCCCAAAAAAAAAGATTCCCCTGCCAAGGTCGAAACCAAGACCTTTACCGTCAAGAAATGCCCTTACTGCTATACCTATGTAGCGGTCAAGGAGATGCGCTGCGAAGCCTGTGGTAAAAAAATCGGAGTCGTGGACAGCTCCGGATGGGCCCGCAAGATCTTTGATTGGCGTGCCTATCTGGGGGCCGTCGTGGCCATCGCCATTTTCCTAACCTTCTACTGGTGGGCTTTTCTGAGCGAATGAAACCCGGTAGCGTTAAAAAATGCCCTTATTGCTATACGTATGTGGCGGTCGAAGATAGGCGCTGCAAGAGTTGCGGTAAGCGGGTCGGCGCCATGGACAGATCCGGATGGGCCCGCAAGGTCACTGATTGGCGCGCCTACCTGGGCGCCATCGTGGCCGTCATCATTTTCCTGGCCTTCTACTGGTGGGCCTTTCTCGGTAAATGAAACCCGAAACACAACCGTTCCCGAACGGGTCTGGGCGTGAGCGGCGGTGTTTCACGCGGACGGCAACGTTCGCCGGTCGCGTCGCGGGTGGCCGCCATTAAAACGGATAGGGATTTCTCCCTTTCGGGCCTCACAGCCGCCGGTGTCGCCGGCGGATCATCCCTCCTGCCGGCCATTTGCTCCGATTTTATCCGCCGCGCCGGGCTTGATTGATACCTCTGGCCTAATCAGCTTGTAAGGACCTACCCTTCATCGTCAGGGGACCAACCCAACCCTATCGCCTGTCAGCGCGACAGCATGGCCCGCATCATGTCCCCTGCGTTTTCGGCATGATCAGCAATTGAGCCGATAATTTCAGCCAAATGCACGACATGGAAAACGGTGACGGGATCAACCGTCATGTTGAAGATCTGCTGCTTGATGGCCGCTTCAATCTGATCGGCGGCATGTTCCTGGGAGCGGACCGTTCGGATAATTTCCTTCACGGCCACCCGATGCTTTTCAGCGTAGGTGCGAAAATACTCCCGGGCGCCCTCCACCATCCGAATCATCTCTTCGATGGGGTCTATTACCGCATCCACCAGCAGGAAGAAATCTTTGTGCAACTCAGCCGGGATGCCCGGTTCGCTGCGGTATGATATCCAGTCCAGCGCGTCCTTGACCGCATCGACCACCTGATCTTGCTCCCGCAGGTATCGAAACAGCTGGAATTTGCTGACGGGCATCATCGTCCCGATGGGAAGATGGCCGCGGATTCGCCGTTTAACCGCATCGGCTTCGTGCTCCAGCGTGACCACATTTTGTCTCAGTTCTTCAAATTGACGACAGCGCGCGGACGCATGACATTCGATGGCCTGCTGAAAAGCCCAGGCGCATTCTTTGACCTTTTCGGCATGTTCTTCTAGTCCCTCAAACGGCGATGTCATAAAGAGGGATAAAAAAGGAATACGCATGGTTCGCCTCCTCGACGTTTACAGGATCCATCTAAAAATAGTGAACAGGGTCATACTGGTCAGCGCTGCCGCCGGTACCGTTAAAATCCAGTAGAGCACAATCTGCAGCATGATTCGCAAATTGACGGCCTCGATGCCTCGGGCGATTCCGACCCCGAGAACACCGCCAACGGCCGCGTGGGTCGTGGATACCGGCAGGCCGAGCTTGGATGCCACCAGGACGGTGGTGGCCGCAGCAAAATCGACAGAGAACCCGCGTGTGTTGGTCAGAGTCGTAATGCGGGTGCCGATCGTATCCATGACGCGATGGCCGGCCATACCGATGCCGCAAGCGATGCCGATGCCGCCGAACAGCAGGAGAAAGATCGGCACCTGGACCTGGGTGCCGATCTGACCGGTCTGAACGATGAAATAGATGACTGCCAGGGGGCCGATCGCGTTGGCCACGTCATTGGCGCCCTGGGCCAGGGCCACGTAGCAGGATGTACCGATCTGGATTTTGCGGAAAATCGCTTCGGTGCCGTCCGCAGCCCCGGCATCAGTGTAGCGGGCGATCAGCCTGCGGCCGATCTGGCCGAAGAGGGCGGCCATGGCGGCGGCCATCGCGAGCGCCGCGGGCATATTGATGTGAAAAGACTTTCCAAGCGGTGTTTTGAACAGAAACGACAGAATGACGATGAAAACGGCGATACCGATAAAGTAAGGTGATAGCTTTAGAGCGCGGCGGCCGGCATGTTTGCGGGCCAGAATAAAGCGTACGATAATTTTAAACATCGTCCAGGCGATAAGCATGCTGAACACCGGGGATATAATCCAACTGGCCACGACGGCGCCGAGCTTCCCCCAGTTGATGACGGAAACGCCGCCGGCCATGATACCGAAACCAATCATGGCGCCTACGATGGAATGGGTCGTAGATACGGGAAGCGACTTCCAGGTGGCAAAACTGACCCATAAGGCCGACGCCAGAAGGGCGGCCAGGGCGCCGATGAGGATCAGATGGGGATCGGTGAGAATGTCGGTGGAAACGATCCCCTTGCGGATCGTATTCGTGACATGGGCACCGATAAAGGTTGCCCCCAGGCAGTTGAGAATGCCGGCGATAAAAACAGCTTGGCGAATGGTAATGGCCTTGGCCCCCACGGCCGAGGCCATCGAATTGGCGACGTCATTGGCGCCGATGTTCCAGGCCATATAAAAGCCGATGGTATAGCCGGCGATGAGAATTATGGTTGCCGTCGTCACAGTCGGGTTTCAACCACCAAATGCATGCACCCCTCCCTTTATCGAAGGCCGCCGGCGATGCGGCCCGGGTCATCCGGTGCGATGTATTAAACAAGAACCGTTGGAAATTTCAAAAAGCGCCGTCACCGTAACATGAGGGCGCCTTCCAATCAATTACCAGATATCGGCCGCCTGGCGGGTCATGAGGTCTTCGGGCAGGTTATCGATAAAGCGTGACGGCCGGCTGAGGATCATTCCGGAAACACGGTCGAATACCTGGCCGGGGCATAGAAACAGGAGATTCTCGCGGGCCCGGGTGGCGGCCACATACATGAGACGCAGCTCTTCATCGAGTTGTTCGGCGCTCTCGGAGGCCATGAAGGAAGGGAAGCGGCCATCCATGGCCCAGATGATGAAAACCGTGTGCCATTCAAGCCCCTTGGCCGAGTGCACCGTGGACAGCACCAGACGGTCCTCCTGGGGGTTGCCGGTGCCGAAGGTGTTTCCGACGGCGACATTGGGCGGCTCGAGGGTCATGTCGCTCAAGAACGGTTCTAAATGTTCGTATTTCTCTAACAGAACGAGTAGCTGTTCCAGGTCGCGCATGCGCTTGGGATGATCATCATAACGATCTTTCAGGATCGGGTGGTAATAACCCAGAATACGTTCGCCGATTTGAACCGGATGCAGATCGAACGCGGCCATTTCGCGAAAAAGATCGCGCAGGCGTTCGAGCCCCGGATTTCCTTTTTGGGAGGGTTTCATATCGATAAAACCCTGGAGACCCTTGGCCTGGCTGACAATGTCGGCGTGAATGCGCTGGGCGGATTTGGGGCCGATTTTGTTTATCAGCAGCAGGATGCGGAACCAGCTCAGACGGTCATAGGGATTGGTCTGAATCCGCATATGCGCCAGAACATCTTTGATATGGGCCGATTCCATGAATTTGAACCCCCCGTATTTGACGAAAGCGATGCCCTCGCGCGCCAGTTCAACCTCGAGATCGAAAGCATGGAAGCCGGCCCGGAAGAGAACGGCGATTTCATTGTAAGGGATCCCGTCACGGCCAAGCGCGCGGATCTTGTCGACGATATAGCGTGACTGGCTGTTTTCGCTGCCCGTATGCACCAGGCAGGGCGGGTTCTCGGAGGGGCGGCTCGAAAAAAGCTGTTTGGGGTATTTCTCCACCGCCTGCTCGATCAATTGGTTGGTAAGATCAAGGATGGGAACGACACTGCGGTAGTTTTCCTCGAGGGTCAGCACACGGGTGTCCGGAAAAAGATCCGGAAAATCCATGATATTACGAAAGTTGGCGCCCCGGAAAGAATAGATGCTCTGGGAATCATCGCCCACCACCATGATACGCTGGTGACGGTCGGCCAGGTGGTAGACAATCCGTGCCTGAATATAGTTGGTATCCTGATATTCGTCCACCATCAGGTGCGAAAACTGATCGGCGATTCGGTTTTTGATGTCGGGCTGGTCTTCCATCAGCTGGAGCAGTTTGGTCAACAGATCGTCATAATCCATAAAGGCCTGGTCGAATTTGGCGGCTACATAGTCCGCCTGCAAGGCGTGGATATCGTCGCTGTAGGGGGTAAAATGAGGATATTCTTCATAGAGGATATCTTCCAGGGGCAGATTTTTGTTGGCGGCCCGGCTGAAAATATCGGCCAGGGTTTTTTTGCGTGGAAAAGCCCCTCGCTGGGGTCCGCTCATGCGCGCCTTGATCAGCATTCCGATAAGACTTTCCGCGTCCGGTCGATCGATAATCGTAAAATTGTTGGCGAATCCCAATGCGGCCGCATACCGCTTGAGAACGGTATAGGCAAAGGAGTGAAAAGTACCGCCGGCAATATGACGGCAGCGGTTGTCGAGAAGCCGGGCGGCGCGCCTGAGCATTTCATCGGCCGCTTTGCGCGTGAAGGTCAGCAGCAGGATCTGTTCAGGGGCAACGCCTTCTTCAACCAGGCGGGCCGCGCGGTAGGTCAAGGTGCGTGTCTTCCCGCTGCCGGCGCCGGCAATCACGAGGAGAGGGCCTTCGTCATGAAAGACCGCTTCATATTGGACACTGTTCAGTTCGCTGCGAAAACGTTCTCGGCACGATGGGGTCATGCGTATTTCCTGCTCACCAGTGTACATGTAAAATCGCCGGCGAAAGTGCCTGGCGTTTGCGACCATAGCGATCGACAAATAAGCAGGAAGCGCGACAGGTTAGGGGCGAAGGTCGTCTGGCTGAAGATTTGAAGTGCAGGGCCCCTAAAAAAAGTGTTAGGCCGGGGCAGGCGATTGTGCTCAACTTGCGGCTTCAGCGGTCATATCCAGGTGTCGCTTTCCAGCTATTGCTGCGTTACGGGCGTAGCATGATGCCTAAGGCAGGTGTTGCGCCCAGTGGCGGCATTTCGGATGGCATCTGCCAGGCAGGGCCACACTGAAGATATCCCCAGTCGATTGGCACACAGCACGAGACGATGGCACCGACCGTTCAACAGCCACGCAGGCAGGTGTTCTTCCACAGACCTGCGGTTTTGTCAACTCGGCGGCTATGACTGCTGATTGCAATTTTTCCCCTGGGCGGCAGTTTGCCAACGACCGTGTCCGACAGGGAAATCCGACATCCTTTCTGCCGACAGAAGCGAGCGGCGTGATTTTGTCTTCTGAAGGTAGGTTGCTGCCCAAAATGGAATATCCGGTATACTTCTTCACTTCCGACCACAACATATGCGTATCGTTCCCAACCGCCCAATGCTCCGCCATCAAAGCAATTGCTGGTAGATTAGGAGGCCGCCTGTCAATACTGTTCTTCAGCCTCTCCCTTCCTGCGTATATCTGCGGAAAGTTCGGAAACGAGGAGAATTTAGTAAAGAAATCTTAAAAATCTAATATAATCAATATGTTTTAAGAATTGACGCGTGCAGTTGATAGTAAAACCACAAATCCACAGTCTGCAGGCCCTGGCGAGAATAACATGCGCTAAAATGCTTTTTTTATTGATGATAGAGTTGACTTTCAAAATTCTTTGTATTAACTTCGAAGTCGTTCGGCACTACTACTAGAATAGAAGATAAAGGAGGATGAGGCAGATGAAGAAATTGCAAGTTCAGCTCAAGGCCGTATCCAAAGAACTCGGCAAACTCAGCAAGCAAGTTGAAAAGGTGGCGGCACAAGTAGCAAAGCAAGCAAAAGCCAAACCGGCCGCCAAGAAAAAGGCCGTCAAGAAAGCCGCCGCCAAGAAAGCCAAGAAAGCGGCTCCGAAAAAGGCGGCGCCCAAGAAGACCACCAAAAAATCAACCGTGCTGGATTCTGTGCTTGACGTCGTCCGCCGTGCACGCAGCGGCGCCACGATCGCCCAACTCAAGGCGAAAACGGGCCTGAATCCGCGCCAGCTGAGTAATGCCCTCTACAAATTGTCGACCCGTGGCAAAATCGTGGCCAAGTCAAGAGGGGTTTACGTTAAAAAATAACACCCGCGCACCATTTTACGCCCGTGATCGAAACAACGGGCATACCTGCATGTGCTTGCTCCCGGCCGGGCAAGGATTTGCTGCACGATCCGAGCCTAGCCATGTCAGACCGATTTGCAAAACGTCAGCCTGTTTCGGCGCTGTGTCGAAACAGGCTGACGTGCTTTAGGCCCCTATAGCGATTTTCTTTCCTGCCAGTCCGGCCCGGGCACGCCTGCTGCCATTGCACTTTCGGCTGGATCATGAACGCCTCCAAACCGGTTGCTTTTTGGGTGGAATGCATTATTTTCCCAATTCGAGCTACGGTTATGTTCAAGCACGGCCGGCGAGCGCTGTCAGACTCTATAGTTTGACTTGGAGTCAAGGTTGTCGCCAGCCAACCCCACATTGCGAGGCGTTAAATGAAATCTCACAGGCGAATCACTTCCCTTCTGCCCTTCACCGTTTTATTAGCCCTGGTCGTCGGGCTGATTGTTCCGGCCGCAACCGCCCAAATGCCGCTCTGGCCCCACGAACAAACCGACATCGCCCCCGATCCGCAAGCCGTCTTTGGCCGACTGCCCAACGGCTTCCGTTATGTGTTGCTCGAAAATGGCAAACCTGACGATCGGGTGAGTCTGCATCTTGTCGTCAATGTCGGTTCAATCCACGAAGAGGAAGATGAGCGTGGCCTGGCGCATTATCTGGAGCACATGCTTTTCAATGGCTCGACTCATTTTGCACCTGGAGAACTTGTAAAATATTTCCAGAAAATCGGCATGCAGTTCGGCCCCGATGCCAATGCCAGCACGGGGTACTTCCGAACCGTATATGACATCAACCTGCCTCGCGGCGATCGTGAAAGCCTAAAGGAAGCTCTCGTTGTCATGGGCGACTACGCCGAGGGTGCCCTCCTACTGCAAGCGGAAATCGACCGGGAGCGCGGAGTTATCCTGTCCGAAAAGCGAACCCGCGACTCCGCCGATTACCGCACCTATGTTGCCTCCATGCAGTTTGAACTTGATGGGACCCTTTTTCCGGAACGTCTGCCGATTGGCACTGAAGCGGTAATTCGCAGTGCGGACCGGGAGAGATTCAAGACTTTCTACGATGTCTGGTACCGGCCCGACAACATGGTACTGGTCGCGGTGGGTGATTTCAAGGCGCCCATGGCCGAAGAACTCATCGTCGCGCGCTTCGGCAGCATGCAGGCGCGGCAGAATAAACGCCCCCCGCCTGAGATCGGCACTATCCGGCCGGATACACCGGGGATTTTCTACCACTTCGAGCCTGAGGTGGGCAGCACGACCCTGACCCTGCAGACGCTGCAATCGGTCCCTCGGCGGATCGATTCAGCCGCTTTTAAAACAGAGCGCATGGAGAACCGGCTGATTGGTATCATCTTGAAAGCGCGTCTCGATCGTCTCCTGAACCGGCCGGATCCTCCCTTTACGGAGGCTTCCGCCGGTATTGGCCGATTTCTGCGCGAGATTCAATATGGTTATATCAGTGCGGAGTGTGAGCCCGAGAACTGGCAGGCCGCGCTTACCCAGATCGAACAAGTGCTGCGCCAGGCACTTGACTACGGATTCGATGCTATCGAGATTGATCGTGCCCGGCGTGATTTCATGGCTGAAATCGAGCGCAACGCTGATCAGGCCGCTTCAAGAGAGAGTAAATATTTGGCTCGGGCAATCATCCACGCCACTATTTCCGACCGTGTATTTCAATCACCGCAGCAGGAAAAAGCGTTCTACGCACCCCGTCTGGCCGCGGTGACCCCCGCCAGGCTCAATGCGCGCCTGAGGGAAACATGGTCAACGGGCGAGCACAAAATTCTGATGACCGGCAACACGGATCTGACCGGAATGACCTCCGATCCGACTGCTGTGATCGAAGGCGTCTACGAGACGGCCGCGCTCCAAGCGGTTGACGCGCCGGAGATTGTCCAGACGGCCGAATTCCCCTATTTTCCCTTACCGCCGGCCCCGGCTGGCCCGCCCGCCGCCCGTGAATGGATCGAAGATTTGGGCATCACCCGCATAACGCTGCCCAACGGTATACGTTTAAATTTCAAACCGACAACCTATTCCGTAAATGAGATTCTCTTTGCCCTCGGTATTGAAGGCGGGCGCGCCGTCGAACCGCTGGAAAAGCCCGGCCTGGCAGAATTGGCCCGCGATGTCATCAACGAAAG
>JASJCD010000321.1 GCA_030066135.1 Desulfobacterales bacterium
ATGGCCAGCTGCGGATTGTCCAGGGAATCCTCGCCGAGAACGCGCCCGCTGGCCAGATCCATCAAGCTCAAGACGATCCGGGTGGTCCCCAGATCGACGGCCAGACCCAGCACCGGTTTATGGTCGTCGGCCGTCACGGCGCACAGATCCCAGCGATCTCCCGCCCCGAAAACGATGCTGCGCACCCGGTAGGCGTTAGCCCGCAATAGGGTTGGCAACGCGGCCATCACGGCCAGATCGGTATAAATCCGTTTGGCCCCCAGCCGGCGTTCGAGCAACCCGATCAGCCGGTCGGCATCGGCGGTGTTGTCCTGGAGAGAGGGGGGCGACAGCGCAACCCCTTGAACCCAATGATCGCACCGGGCTGTCATCATGCCTGCCCGCCGGAGTCCGCCTGCAGGGCGGCAACCGCATCCGCCAGGGCGTCCACCACCGGCCCGGCCGGACCGGGTATCAGGTAGTCACTCACCGTCCCGGTCAGTGGTGTCGGCTCGGGATTGATCTCGATCACACGGGCGCCGGCGCCGCGGGCCAGGTGCGGTAGCATGGCTGCCGGATGGACCGTGGCGGAGGTGCCCACCACCAGCATGACCCGGCATTCGGCAGCCAGCTGCTGGGCGCGGACCAGGTGCTCGGGCGGAATCAACTCACCGAAAAAAACGCAGTCTGGCCGGAAGATGCCGCCACATTCGCAGCGCGGCGGAATTTCGGTCAGGTCCAGTTCGTCGCTGCGGCAGCGGCGCTCGCAGGTCATGCAGCGCTGCCAGGCGAAAGTGCCGTGAAACTCGATCACGTCCTGGCTGCCGGCCTGCTGATGCAGTCCGTCGACATTCTGGGTGATCACGGCCTGCAAACGCCCCAGGCGCTCGAGGGTCGCCAGCCCGCGGTGGGCCGGATTCGGGACCGCCGCGGCCAGGACCGTCTGCATGCCTTTGATCAGCAGGTCCCAGACCTTCCGGGGATCGCGCCGGAAAGCATCGATATGGGCGACTTCCATGGGATCGATTTTCTCCCACAGTCCGCCTGGGCCACGGAAAGGCGGGATTCCGCTTTCGATCGAGATGCCGGCGCCCGTGAGGGCCACGGCCCGTCGGGTGCCGGCCAGGTCACGGGCGGCACGTTCAATCAGATCTTGCATAACCACCTCGCAGCAAGATGGGAAGACAAATAGATTATCGGAAGATCATAGCGTAGGAGTGCATGGCATTACAACCGTTTCCGACGGGTTGTCCAATACGTGAACCAGGTGTTGTCCCGCGACCAGCGCCGACGGATGGCCATGCCCGCTTTTACCAGGAAGATTTCCACCTCACGGGCCTGACTGCGCAACAGACCCGAGAGAATCCAGTTCCTGTGGTGGTCAAATGCCTTTGTCCGGATCATGGGGCCTAAAACATCGTAATGGATATTAGCCACCACCGTAGCGGCCGGACAGGCCACCAGTTGCTCGGCCCGGCCGTGTACGGCCAGCACTCGCCCCGCCAGCGCATTGAGCTTCACGTTGTAATCGGCCGTCTTGACCGCCAGCCGGTTGAAGTCGACCGCCAGCACCCGCTGCCAGCCCAGTCGCGCCGCCGCCACCGCCAGCACCCCCGTGCCGGTGCCGAGGTCCAGAAGCGTTCCCCCAGGGTCGTCCGCGCTCAGCATTTCGAGGGCCGTCAGACAGTCCTGGGTCGTGGGATGGGTGCCCGCCCCGAAAACGACCCCCGGATCCAACCGCATGACGATGTCGTCCTCGGCCGCCCCGACGGCCTGGTTCTCCCAGGCCGGATATATCACGAGGCGGCCGGCGCGCAGACCCTCAAACCGTCCACCCTGCCAGTCGTCGTAGGTCATTTCAAACCGATCGCACAGCTCGAGATCGGAACGGGCCCTGAGGAAACACCGGACGGCATTCTCCGCCGGCTCCGAAAAGAAGAGAAAAGAATATCCCTCCTCCTCCCAGTTGCCGATGAAACGGTCGTCGAACGCGGTGTCCGCCGGCCCGGCAAGGCCTTTAAGGTAGTAGATGTAGAGATGGGTGTAAGGGGCCCGATAGCCCATGGAGGATGTCATGCGAACCGTGGGCGAAGCGGCCTTGACAGGATTGGAATTGGCAGCCGGCAACATCCGCGCGCGACTTTAGAGGACCGATTATCGCCGGCGCGCCTTGCGACCGGGAATTCGTCAGCGGTCCCCGGGACGCGGTTAATCATGTTGCGGCAGTCGGTCCATGGCCCATTCCATGGGATCCAGCAGTTCGAAGCCCAGGTCGGTCAGTTTGCGTTTGACGCGGCTGACGCTGTTGGTGAGCAAATAGGCAAAAACCGCCCGCATGTCTTTCTCCCAGTGCCGTGACACCAGGATACTGCCGCAAGAGATATTTTCTTCGGTGATGGCATCGACGATCTTCTTGAGCTGGCCGACTTTTTCTTCCACCAGAATCCCCAGGAGGGTGCCGGGCTCCTCGATGCCCAATACATTGATGAAGGCCCGCAGCAGGTCCCGGACCGAAATGATGCCTTTCAGAAAACCATCGTCGTCCACCACGGGGAAGGCGCCCACGCGCATTTTCTGTATCTGCAGCAGCGCGTCCTCGATCGTGTCCTGCGGAGAGATCGCCGTCGGATCAGGCGTCATGACATCGCCGACGGTCAGCTGAGTGTAGTCCGCGCCTGCCGGATCCGGGCAGTCATCGCGGTAAAAGGCCGCCGGCAGCGCGCTGCGGATATCCCGATCGGTAATGATCCCCAACAGGCGTTTGTCATCGCCGATAACGGGCAAATGCCTGATCTTGTGGGTCTTCAACAACTCACGGGCTTCAAGAAGTGTCGCCCCGGGTCGTGTGGTGATGACCTTCGACGTCATGGATTTGCTGATAAACATCTAAGCCTCCCGATCCATCGCCTGGGATGGGTGTTTCGTCAAATCTGTAAAAGGGCCTGGACATGGTCGGCGGCCAGTTCGGGCAGCCGTTCCAGGCAATAGCCCCCCTCCAATACCGAAATGAGCTTGCCGTCCGCGATACGGTCGCCGAGCCTGATGATTTCTTCCATCATCCAGGCGTAGCCGGCCGTCGAAAGGGCCACATCGGCCATGTCATCATCCACGTGGGCATCGAATCCGGTGGAAACGATGATCACCTGGGGCCGGAAGCGGGTCATTGCCGGCCCCAGCTCCTTTTCCACCGCTTCACGGTAGAAGTCGTCGCCCTGGCCCGGCAGGACGGTGGTGTTGCAGGTGAAGCCGGTCCCCCGCTGAACGCCCGCTTCAAAAGCACGCCCCGTGCCGGGATAGGCGAACGACGGGTGCTCGTGAATGGAGTAGTAGAAAACCGTGGGGTCGTCTTCAAAAATGGCCTGGGTGCCGTTACCGTGATGCACGTCGAAATCGATGATTGCCACCCGCTCGATCAACCACTGGGTCTGCAGGTAGGTCGCCGCCACGGCCACGTTGTTGAAGTAGCAGAACCCCATGGCCTTGGCCTTTTCGGCATGGTGGCCGGGGGGGCGCACGGCGCAAAAAGCGTTGTCCAGTTCACCATTCACGATGCGGTCGGCAATCTCGAGGATCCCGCCCACCGCCAGCAGCGCCACGTCGAAGGTATCGGCACACATCTGATTGTCGGGGCTTTCGAAGGATGAGTCGCCATTGCGGCAGGCGGCTTCGAAACGCGCGACATAATCGCGGTCGTGAACCGTTTCGATCCACATGCGCGGCGCCGCCTGGGCGGGAATGACCTGCAGATGCTCGAGCAGACCGCGATCGCGAATGCCCTTGTAGATGGCCGTAAGCCGTTCGGGAACCTCGGGGTGGTTGGCCCCGGTGAGGTGCTTCAGGAATCGCTCGTCATACAGCAGGCCGGTTCGCTTCATGCGCTTTCCATGGGGCCCGTCGATCAGGCCATAATTTTATTGAAAATGGCAAAGGCCGAGGACACCGCCGGCGTCTCCGGCGGCATCTCGATCGTGGGTTTGCCGTCCAGGTCGTATTCGTAGAGGGTTTCGTCTTCCAGGACCGTGCCCACGAAATCGAGGCCGGCCTCATCGATGAGGGCCATTACCTGCGGTGGCGGCTCGCCCTTGGCCTGGTTGATCATCAGATAGGTCTTGCGCACGCCGATATTCAGCGTCTTGACCAGATCGTTGATTCGCAGACCGGCCTGCAGCCCCCGGCGCGAAGCATCCGCCACGATCAGCAGGACGTCGACATCGCGCGTCGTCAGCCGGCTGATGTGCTCCATGCCCGCTTCGTTGTCCATGACGAGATAGGGGTAATTGTCGGTGAGCTTCTCCAGAAACCCGGCCAGAAGCGAGTTGGCCGCGCAATAACAGCCGGCGCCTTCAGGCTGACCCATGACGATCAGGTCGAAGCCGTCGTGTTCGATGATGGCCTGCTGCATGCGCATGTCCATGAAAATGTCTTTGGTCATCCCGCTGGGGACCTGACCCTTTTTCATCTCTTCGCGCGCGTCACCCAGGGTATCCGTCACCGGAACCCCTAAAACCTCGTTGAGATTGGCATTGGCATCGGCGTCGACGGCCAGCACCGGGGTCTTGTTTTGGGTCATAAGGTATTTGATCAGCAGGCCGGCCATGGTGGTCTTTCCCGTGCCACCTTTACCGGCCATGGCAATCGAAAACGGCATGGCAAGACTTCCTTTCGGTTCGAATCTAACACCTAAATATATGGCCGGGCGCTTTCCAGATAGAGCGCCACCATCAGGCAGTCATTACAGAAACTAACCCCTAAAGCAGTTGATGCCAACAGTCAAGCGCCATTTGGGCAATACACACCAGTTTGGCTCGCCTTTGGCCGTCCCCCGGCGAAACCGGCCTCGTGGACGGATCCCCTCGTTTGCATCGCCCTGGGCTTTGGCAGCTAACCAGCGGAAAAGTCACGCCATTCATGTCACGGCTTGCAATGCCCATGGGCCTATGGTAGAAATTCAAGCCGCAGGGCCGAAAGCCCGTACATCCCTTCTGTTACGAATCCGTCCCCGCTGCCGCCGGCCGGGTGTCCGGTGGAGGCTTCGACACAAACCATCGCATTCGATGGCACCATCCGGCGCCAACTGAAAACCGCGACCGGCACGCCGCCGGTCGATCATCGACAAGGAGATAATCATGGCGGATATTCTCGATTTTACCAAGAAAGCCTTTCTGACGGGCATCGGGTTGGCGTTGACTGCCAAAGATGAGGTCGAGGACCTGGCCAAGGATTTAGAGAAGAGAATGAGCATGGGCGAGGAAGAGGGCAAGAAATTTTACCAGGACGTTCAGAAACGTTATGAGGAAACCCAGGAGAAACTGGAATCACGGGTCGAAAAGAGCGTCAAGGAATTTCTGAAAAAGGCCGACATCGTCACCAGCGATGAACTCAAAGCGCTCAAGAAGGAAATTCGCGAACTCAAGAAGACCATCAGCCAGGGCGCCGAAGGGGGCGAGAGCTGACCACCGACGGCTGGTGGCGGGGCTGCGGTGGTAA
>JASJCD010000322.1 GCA_030066135.1 Desulfobacterales bacterium
GCACCACCCCTTCGATCGTGGCCGTCAACGACGGCGGTGAACGCCTTGTCGGCCAGATTGCCAAGCGCCAGGCCGTCACCAATCCCGAGAACACCGTATTTGGCGTCAAGCGGCTTATCGGCCGCAAATTTGATTCCAAGGAAGTGCAGAACGACGTCAAGATCCTGCCCTATAAAATGGAAAAGGCAGCCAACGGTGACGTGCGCATCCTGCTCAAGGACAAACGCTACAGCCCGGCCGAAGTCTCCTCCTTCATCCTGGCCAACATCAAGAAGACCGCCGAAGAGTATCTGGGCGAAACGGTCACCGATGCCGTCATCACGGTCCCAGCCTACTTCAACGACAGCCAGCGCCAGGCCACCAAAGATGCCGGCAAGATTGCCGGTCTCAATGTTCAGCGCATCATCAACGAGCCCACGGCGGCTTCACTGGCGTACGGACTGGACAAGAAAAGCGAAGAGAAAATCGCGGTGTTCGACCTCGGCGGCGGGACCTTCGACATTTCCGTTCTCGAAATCGGGGAAGGCGTGTTCGAAGTCAAGGCCACCAATGGCGACACCCACCTTGGCGGGGAGGATTTCGATCTGCGGCTGATCGACTACCTGGCGGATGAATTCAAGAAAGACCAGGGTATCGATGTGCGCGCGGACAAGATGGCCCTCCAGCGCCTCAAGGAAGCGGCCGAAAAGGCCAAGATGGAGCTTTCCTCCTCCATGGAGTCCGAGGTCAACCTGCCTTTCATCACCGCGGATGCCAGCGGGCCCAAGCACATGAACATCAAGGTCACCCGGGCCAAGCTGGAAGCCCTCGTGGCCGACCTGCTCGACAATCTCGAGGGCCCCTGCCGGCAGGCCATGAAAGACTCGGCGCTGTCTTCGGGTGAGATCAATGAAGTCATCCTCGTGGGTGGCATGACCCGCATGCCGGCCGTGCAGGAACGCGTCAAGAAGATCTTTGGCAAGGAACCCCACAAGGGCGTCAACCCGGACGAGGTCGTGGCCGTGGGCGCCGCCATCCAGGGCGGTGTCCTGCAGGGCGACGTCAAGGACGTGCTGCTGCTCGACGTCACCCCCCTGTCGCTGGGGATCGAAACCCTGGGCGGCGTCATGACGCGTCTGATCGAGAAGAACACCACCATCCCCACTCGCAAGAGCCAGGTGTTCTCCACGGCGGCGGACAATCAGCCGGCCGTTTCGATTCATGTCCTGCAGGGCGAACGCGAGATGGCGGCCAACAACAAGACCCTGGGCCGCTTCGAACTGGTCGGCATCCCGCCGGCCCCGCGCGGCGTTCCCCAGATTGAGGTCACCTTCGACATCGACGCCAACGGGATCGTGAGCGTGGCCGCCAAGGACATGGCCACCGGCAAGGAGCAATCCATCAAGATCACGGCCTCCAGCGGCCTGTCCCAGGAAGAAATCGACGCCGCCATCAAGGAAGCCGAGATGCACGCCGACGAGGACAAAAAGAAAAAAGACCTGGTCGAGGCCCGCAACCAGGCCGATTCCCTGATCTACTCCACCGAAAAATCCCTGAAGGATCTGGGCGACAAGATCGATCAACCCACCCAGGACGAGATCAAGGCGGCCATCGAGCCGCTGCGAACGGCCATGGAGGGTGATGACCCCGAGGAGATCAAGCGTCTGAGCGAAGCCCTGACCCAGGCCTCGCATAAACTGGCCGAGGCCATGTACCAGCAGGCCTCCCAGGATGGCGACCAGGGCCCGGGTGCCGGACCGGAAGCCGGCGCCGGCGACCAGCAGGCCGGCGGCCCACCGCCCGACGACGACGTGGTCGATGCCGATTTCGAAGAGGTCAAAGACGACAAGAAATAAACCGCTTGCCATCCGGACAATATCAAAACCCGCAGGGCGTTACGCCCTGCGGGTTTTGTGTGTAGGCCGGCGCCCGGCAGGTTCATGCCGAGCGGGGCCGCCATAGACATGGCGGTCAATAAAAACATGGCGCCAAACCGGGCACCATCAATGGCGTCTGTGTTTATTGATCGCCTTGATCTTCAGCGACACCGCTTTCCAACGTTCCTTTTCCACGCGCTCCGCACTCTTTTGCTGTCGGTGCGCCAGATAAGACAACTCGCGTTTCATTTTCTGGTAGCTCTCCAGACGATCCGCCCGGATCTCACCCTCGGCTACGGCCTGAAGGATCCGGCAGCCGGGTTCGTGTTCATGACGACAATCGGCGAAACGGCATTCTTCCGCAAGGTTTTCAATCTCCGGGAAGGCCACATCAACCCCGCCGTCATGGTTCCAAAAGGCAATTTCACGGATACCGGGATTGTCGATCAGCATGCCGCCCTGAGGCATCATGATCAGATCACGGGTGGTGGTGATGTGCCGGCCCTTGCCCACGCGCGTGCTTATCGAACCGGTCGCCTGCAGGGGACGGCCATAGAGCCTGTTCACCAGGGTCGATTTCCCGGCCCCCGAAGAGCCGACCAGGGCGATTGTCTTGCCGGCCGCGAGATGGTTTTCAAGATGGACCAACCCCTGGCCGTCCCGTGCCGAAACCAAATAGAGCGGAACGCCGCAGGCAATCGGTTCGACTTCCGCGAGGAAAAGCTCGGGATGCGGGTGAAGATCCGCTTTTGTCAGAATGACGACGGGATTGAGGCCGCAGTTGTAGACCAGCGTCAGGTAGCGTTCAATGCGACGCAGATTGAAATCCCGATCCAATCCGCAGACCACAAAAACGGTGTCGAGGTTGGCCGCGATGACCTGTTCCCTGTGTGGTTGCGCATGCTGTTTACCGTGTGCACCGGCAGCGCCCCGGGAAAGCGCATTGCGACGTGTCAGCACGTCCAGTATGACGGCATCGGTTGCTAGGACCCAATCCCCCGTGACCGGATACACGCCGGCCGCGCCGTGCTTGAGCCGGCCGGCGGCGGTCGCGCGCCATTCGCTCATTCCATCGCTGATATTGAAGCTGTTTTTTCTTACGCCGACCACCCTGGCCGGGATCAGTTCATCCTTGTGCGCGTCTTTTAACTGGGTCTCAAAATGGGACGTCCATCCCATCTGCGAAAGATGCTCGCCATTGCTGGTACGATTGCTGTCGATAGGGTGTTTGGTGTGCATTGTTTGACTCCGCATTTATTTTCCAGGCCCCCAAAGGACATGCCTGGTCCGGGACACCGGAGATGGGCCCGCCATTCAGGGGCAAGTTATGTAACCTGTTGATATAACAATAGTGGACACGTTGCCGACGAAGGACGCAACGGCAGGGGCAGCATCTCAGATGGGAATCTGCGGCAGAACTGACCTGGAAAAACAGATCGGTTTAAAACGGCGAAACGCGTTAGGCTTCGTGCCGTGAGGTGATCAATCCGCCACCGTTGGGTGAGCCCCCCTGTCGGCGGGGATTGACACAATGGCTAAAAATGCATGCAACATAAAATAAATGCTCTCGAACGTTTCAGGTAGGATCGATCCTAGAATCCATTTTCGGGATGCTGTCAAGCGAATTCCAAAGGGATAACTTACACGGCCCCTCTGGTGCCTGCATCTGTGCGTGCCGCTGCCAACCATGATCGCCTCGGTCCCGGGATGGATTGTGATTCGGCGGGACGCTGGCCGTTGGGGCGTCATGCCGCGGTGCATTTAAGGCCTGGGGGTTCACGGCGACGGCTTGTTGCCCCCACGGGTCAGGGCGCCCGTGGCCGTCAGCCGTTCGGTCCGCCAGGGCAGCTCCCCGCTGAACCCCTGGGCGCGGTGGCGGCAGTCTTCCTGGCCGCAGATGGGGCAGTGATCGCCGTCGCAGGGGTCCATGTGCACCAGGACGCTGACGGCGCCTTCCACCTCGCGGAGGATGGCATTTTCAAGGTCATCGGCCTCCGCATGCGCATCCACCAGGGACATCTGGCGCGGCAGGATCAGGTGCAGATCGATGTGAATGCGGGAACCGGCGCGCCAGGCCCGCAGTTTGTGGATATCGATCCAGACCGGGCGGCGGTGGGCCGCAACCACGGCGGTAATCCGGTCCAGGACGTCCGGGTCGGCCTGGTCCATCAGCCCCTGGTAGGCCTTGCGGATGAGCCTGAAACCGGTAACGAGGATGTTCACGCCCACCACGCAGGCGGCCAGCCCGTCCATCCAGTACCAGCCCGTGAGCCGTACCAGCACCAGACCGACAATAACCCCCACGCTGGTATAGACATCGGTGAGCACATGGCGGCCGTCGGCTTCCAGGGCAATCGAGCGGGTGCGCCGGCCGACCCGGATAAGCGCCAGCCCCAGGACGACGTTGACCCCGCTGGCCCCGACCATCACGGCCAGCCCGATCTCCAGGCGCGGCAGCGGTTGGGGGTTTAGGATATGCGCCAGACCGGCCTTGAAGATACCGAAAGCGGCCAGTACGATCAGGGCCCCTTCGAAACCGGCCGAAAAGAACTCGATTTTGCCATGCCCATAGGGATGGCTCTGGTCCGGGGGTTTGGCCGCCATGATGACGCTCACGATGGCAAACGCGCTGGCCACCACATTGATGATGGACTCCAGGGCATCGGAGAGCACGGCGGACGAATGCGTCACCCGCCAGGCGTAAAACTTGGCCGCCAGCAGGGCCGCACCGATCACCAGGGCGGCCGTGGCGGCCTGGATCCGCATACGCTGATTGGCGCGCTCGTCCATCAGGAAGGAAGTCCTTTCAGCTGGGGCGGCGGCCCTTCTGGTTCTTGCAGGGCCTCACAGAGGGCATCCAGATTGCGAATCGCGGCCAAATGCGGTTTGAAGGCCGCGAGGCGGCGGCTGACACGCCGGCCCATCTTGTGGGCGGCGGACGGACGCCCGGCCTCGCGGTGCACATAGACGGCCGCCGCCTGAATCAGGGTCTTGAGCACCTCGCGCCGCTCCCCCCGGGCGTCATGCCAGTGGCCTTCGAGCAGTTCGTGCACCTCGAAGAACAGTTGCCGGTTCCACAAAACCATCATCTCCGCCATCAGGTCCGGGTCGCCGAGCTTCCGGCGCTCCGCGCAGGCCGCCCGGTAATCCGCCAGGCGCCCATCGATGTAGTCCCGGTAGACGGCCTGCGCATGGCGGCGGCGCAGTTCGGCGGCCAGGGATTCCCAATCCGATCCGCCCCCTTCCCAGGACGCCACGAAGGCCTCGGAAAGCGCATTGCGGATGTCGCGCGAAATTCGGTCGCGAAAGGGATCGAATGCCTGTCCGGATGACGGCGGCTTGCTGGTCTTTTCTTTTTCCATGGGCCTCACATCTTCAGGGCGCCGCCTCCACCAGGGCCGCTCCTTCCCGTTCCCGGATACGCGCCACGATCACCTCGGGCAGCGCGGCCTTGGTCTTGGCATTGTAGTCGTAGGATACGATCCGGCCGTCGCCCTCGGCGGCTACCCGGCCGTGTCGGTGGCTGACGACCCGATGATGCATCAGGAAGCGGTCGGCCGCAAGTTCGGTCACCCGCGCGCCCGCGGCGACCGTGTCCGGGTAGGTCAGCGGAAGCTTGAAGCGGCAGGACATTTCCGCCAGAATGGGGCCGATGCC
>JASJCD010000323.1 GCA_030066135.1 Desulfobacterales bacterium
TTGGCGGGAGATGTCCAGCGCATGGGCCTACTCCCTCACCAGCGGCTCGAAGCGCCGCAATTCGCTCAGCCGGTACCCTGTGTAGCTGCCGATCATGATGATGACAGCCAGCACCACGAGCAGGAGTTCGGGGAAGGTGAACGTGAGGTGGGAGACGTATTTGTTTTTCATGGCCAGAAAAATCAGCGAGGCCGAAAGCAGAGTCCCGCCGCCTTTCACGAACACGTCCCGCGGGCCCTCTTCTTCCCACAGCACGGACATGCGCTCGATCGTCCAGGAGATGATGATCATGGGAAAGAAGGTCACGCGCAAACCGGCTTCAATGTCCAGCTTGATGCTGATGACGCTGATGGCCACGTAGATGATGATCACGAAGACCAGCACCGCCGAGATGCGAGGCACCAGCAATAGGTTCAGGTGGCTCAGATAGCCGCGCAGGACAAGGCCGATGCCCACAATGAGGATGAACAGGGTCAGCCCCGCGAGTAAGTTCACCTGCAGGAACACCATCGCGATCAGGATGGGCATGAACGTTCCTGCAGTCTGAAGGCCCACGATGTTGCGCAGGATGACCACGATCAAGGCCCCCAGGGGAATCATCAGCAGCAGTTTGAAGGTGTTCTGGTGGACCAGCGGCAGGCTGTATATCGAAAAATCCACCAGCAGGCTTTGGCTGAATTTACCGTGCTGGATGGCGGCGCTGCGGGCCATTCTTTTGCCCACCGTGGTCGCGATGCTCAGCTCGCCTCCGGAGCCGCCCGTGATTTCGAGAATGGATTCGTCGTGCTTCGACCACAACAGAAAATGGCGCGGGTCTTCGATGGTCGCACTGCGCGGGCTGATGAGCTTGAGGCCCTCGTCCGTCTGAATCTGGATAAAGCCTTTGAGTTTTTGCTTCTTCTTGCCCGCGGCGAGATCCAGACCTTTGACGGCCCGGGCCTTGACCCCGGCCATGTTCAGCAACCCGGCCGCCAGGTTGAGTTTGCCGCCAAGATCATCGGCCTCGTCCAGCAGGCGCCGTGCCTTGGGATTGAGCGGGTCATTCAGGGCCGCCATAATCAGGACGGCGGTTTCTTCCGCGCTCTTGCCGGCTTGTCGCAACTCTTTCACGATATTTTCGGCCGCCTTCCGGGGGGCCTTTTCCAGGGTCGGAACCGGCGCGGCTTCGAAGGCCGCGGCCACCGGTATGGGGGCGCCGCTACGGCGGTAGATGGTCGACTGCAGGAACAATGTCTGCGGGCCGCTCACGTTTTGCGCCTCCCATATGGCCCGCCCGCCTTTGACCTCGGAAATGAAATCCCGGGTCAGGGACGGGTTGCGCTCGAGGATCGCGTAGAACTGGCCAGCATCGGCCAGATTCAATGATACCCGGGCCGGCCCGCCTTCGGCCGTGAAGGTGATGGTGGCCTCCACCGTCCAAACCGTTTCTTTTTCAGTCGGCGTGAGGGGAAAGCCCAGCTTGATGTATTTGTAAAGGGCCAGGCCGCTGCCGAGCAGGACGAGAATGAGAACGATGATGACCAACTGGATGCGCGACTTCATTTAGTGTCCTCGCTCATGGGGGTGGTCGTGTATTTGCGGGTGACATCCACGATGAATTCACCCCCCAGAAAATTACGCCCGATCAATACCGGGTAAGTGAAGCCCGAGCGGTCGGTAAGGGAAAACTCCCGATAGAGCTCGACCTTGCCCAGAGCGGCTTTCAATTTGATCACCGGCCGATACTGCGGATCGGTGCCGTGGCGGGTGATTTCGACCGTGCGGGTCAGACGGCCTTCCACCTGAACCTTTTTCCCGCTGCGGCGATCGAGGAGGGTGAAGCGCACCCACTTTTTACCGTCGCGTTCGAACTTCTGGATATCACGCGCGTCCAGGGACGAGGTCGTGGCCCCCGTATCGATGCGGGCCGGCAGCGTCATACCGGCTTTTACGATGGTCACCGGCTCCACCTCGCCGATGATCCGCATCCCCTGAATTTCCTTCGTGGGGGGCGGCGCCGGTGCTTGGGCCGTGGCCGGCTGAGCCGGCTCAGGCTGAGCCTTTTGTTGCGAGGCACATGCCAAGATCAGACTCAGCATCACCACAAGGTTGACTAGCATTAATCCGCGGACGGTTTTCTCAGGCAGGCGCATGGCATTTTCCCTTGTGAAGCCGGTTATGAATGGTGGTGAGGACGCCCAGCCAATCACGGGCACGGCGGCTCTGTAGCGACCGCCTTTCGGCCTGCAGGCCGTATTCAGGCTTTGTCCGAAAATAGAAGCGCAGGCCCGGCAGGCCCACCAAAACAACTTGAAACCAAACCATGATTTGCATGTTAAACTTTTGAATTTGATCACATAACCTATTTAACCATCAGTTTTTTATTTATGGAACTAAATTTAGGTTAAACGATTTTTTATTTAGGGTTATTTAGTTGTGAATACTCTTGGGGCGGTTTATGGCAGTTGACGATAAATCGTGAATTCAAGCGCGATGAACCCTGACCAAGGAAGGTGCATCATGCGAAGATCCTGGTTGATTTTAGTGATACTGCTGACGGCAACTCCCGTCTTGGCGACAGAGGCCGCCGATAGCACCGAAGCCGATGCCCCCGCCGAAGCAAAAACCGTAGTTCGCGAAGATCAGGAACTCAAGGGCAGGTTTACAGGGGAACCTGCCACGACGTTCAAGCTGATTGGCGCTGAAGTCAAACCAGGCACCCGCAGAAACCTGCAATGGTATTCGCCCCAGGCCCCCGGGGGATTTGCCGTGGCCACCCCAGTCATCATCGTCAACGGCCATGAAGCCGGGCCGGTGCTCTGCCTGACGGCCGCCATCCACGGCGACGAACTCAACGGTATCGAAATCGCGCGGCGGGTCGTCAACAGCCTCGATCCCAAGAAACTGAAGGGCGTCGTTGTGTCCGTGCCGATCGTCAACCTGGAGGGCTTCTGGCGGCGCGACCGGTACATCGGCGACCGCCGCGACCTGAATCGATATTTCCCGGGCACCCCGGACGGTGCTTATCCCGGCAGGGTCGCGTATGCCCTGATGAACGACATCGTCAAGCACTGCCACGCGGTGGTCGACCTGCACACGGGTTCCTTTTACCGGGAGAACCTGCCGCAGCTGCGGGCCGACCT
This sequence comes from Desulfobacterales bacterium, assembly GCA_030066135.1. Lineage (GTDB taxonomy): Bacteria > Desulfobacterota > Desulfobacteria > Desulfobacterales > UBA5852 > JABZFP01. Next base: position 3,123 of record JASJCD010000323.1, read on the forward strand.
GACCGTCAAGCAGGTGGCCAACCTGGCGGAAGGCTTCGGGGGCCTCACCGTGCTCCATAATACCGGACCGCCCGGCAGCCTGCGCGGGGCCGCCACGGCCGCTGGCGTCCCGACGGTGGTCATGGAAATCGGCGGGCCTCTGAGCCTGGATCTCAAGAAGGTCGAACTGGGGGTCAAGAGCCTGGAGACGCTGCTGGACACCATCGGGATGATTGACCGGGCCCGGGCTTGGTCGAACGCTCAGCCGGTTTTCTATTCGAGTCAATTCGTTCGTGCCGAAGTGGGCGGCATCCTGATCAATAAAGTCAAGCTGGGCGCCAGGATCAAAACCGACACGATCCTGGCCGAAATCATCGATCCGATCAATAACGCGGTCTTCCAGGTGCGATCCCCCATGGGTGGCACCGTCCTGGGCCGGGCCCAGAACCAGTTCGTCAGCCCCGGTTTCGCCATCTTCCGCATCGGCCATAAGAAATCCAAGGAAGAGCTCGCACAAAAAGCCGAAGCCGAAAAAAAAGCCAGGACCGAAAAGCGGATTGAAGAACTGGGGGCCAATGAAGAAATGCGAGATCGGAAACCCTGACCCTGCGCACGGCCTGTGAACAGCGGCGCCCCGCATTCCATGGCGGATATGCGCCGAGAGCCGCGCGCAACGCAGGAGGGCTAACCTGACGGGTTTATCAACTTCGCGTCGTGAAGGCCGTGAGCACCCGGCACAGTTCGCTGTCCGGCCGTGCCAGGTCCTCGACGGCCGTGATGTGATTCTTCCCCGGCTGGACCAGCATTTCGGCTTTAAGGCCGTTGGCTTTCCAGGTATCCAGGTAGACCGCAGACTGCCGGTGGAATTCCAGGGATTCGTTTTCGCCTAACGAAATCAGCATGGGGGGACCATTTGAAGGGATATTGAAAAGCGGGCTCTCCCGGCGGATGATCTCGTAATTCAGGGCGAGCTTGGGCTGCAGCCAGGAATAGGCCAGGGGGGAGAGGTCGAAGATCCCGCTGATGGGAACGATGCCTCGGATGACGTCCGGCGGCAGCCCGTAGTCCCCGGCCCAGTCGGTGGCGGCCAGCATGCCCACCTGCTGGCCCCCGGCGGAATGACCGCAGAGGAAGAGCTTCGCCGGGTCGCCGTTGAACTCCCGGGCCTCACGGTGGAGCCAGGCCACCGCCGCCCTGCTCTGCCGCGTGATCTCCGAAATGGTGACCTTGGGGCAGAGCGAATAATTCATCACCGCCACGGTCAGGCCGCGGGCCACCGGTCCGGCAGCCACCAGACTGAAGTCCTTGTTGCTGAAACTGCGCCAGTAACCCCCGTGAATGAAGAGCAGCATCGGGGCACCGGGCTGCGCCGCTGTAAAGATATCCATGGTTTCTTCCAGGGTGGGACCGTAGGATACGTCCATCTCGCCTTTGAGGCTCTCGCGCGTGCGGGCACTCTCCTCGGCCATGCGGGCAACCCGTTCCAGTCTATCCGGTACCAGTTCCTCGATATTGTACTCGCTGTCGATCTCTTCCTGGGTGCTGAAATCACGGTAGAGTTTCATGGGCGGTGTCCTCTGGTGTCGGCATGTATTCTGTCCTCGACGTGTTCTTCGCGCGCCCCAGCGGGCGGCGCGGGTCCCGCCAGCACCACCGGCTTCAACCGGCTTTGCTGCGGCGATAAATGTCTACCCCAATCGGCTGATCACCGCCTCGATCTCATCCAGGTGCAGTTTGCGGTGAATCGATCGGAACAGCCTGTAGTCTTCTCCGAGTTCCCGGATGGCGTCAATCAGTTCCGGGGATGCCGCCTCGAGTTCCCGATCCACGGCCTCGGCGGCGGCAACGGCCAGATTGGCCGCCGCCCGCGGGGGTATGACGCGCCACAATGCAAGCAACGCGTCGTTGGTAACATCAATATCCATGGGCGAAGGCGTTACACCCTCGCGCTGCCATTTGCGCAGTAGAAAAAGGGAGCGTTCGTCCCAGAAGGCCAGGTGCGCCAGCGCGACGGCCACGGTCCAGTGATTGCCCATAGGACGCATCAATTCTTCGTCTGTCAGGCGGGTCACCAGGGCGTGCAGCCTTTCGCGTTCCCGCTGGTTGGCGGCGGTAAATTCGGAGCCCATACCCTCTCCTCAAAGCTTGGGGCCGGCGGCGGGTGGCTTCTGGGTTGGCGGCCATAAGCGTCCGCGCCGGGAATAGATGTTCGACGGCTAACGCGCGGCCCAGTGAATCGTGAGCACGTCGCCCTCGACCGTGAAACGCTCGAGGCGGTTGAAAAACGTCATACCTAAAAGGGATTCGCCCATCGCGGCTTCGTTGACCGATGCGCTCACGTTCTTCAGGTGCAGGTCTCCCACCCGAAAATCATCCACCCGGATCGAGGCGCCGCGAACCGT
>JASJCD010000324.1 GCA_030066135.1 Desulfobacterales bacterium
GTTCCGGTCTCGCCGTTGATCAAAACCGTGCTGTCGCTCGCGGATACCTTGGACATGATCCCAAATACCCGCTGCATCGCTTCGCTTTGGCCGATAATACCATGAATGTTTTGTATATTGCCGGCACGTTGGGTGCCGCCAGGTGAATGGCAATCATTTTCGGTGGTATGTCGAGGCAAGATACAATCCCTTCGCTATGACCTTCCCAAGTCAGCAAAGGCGTATATACAGCAAGAGTCATACCGGGAATTCCGAAAAACCGATACATGCAGGAAATCCTATTATAAACAATCAAATAGGATTTTTTTTATAGGTTATGGGAAAAGGTCTGAAGGGAAAAAGCCTGCCAATGATTCGCATCTTGCAAGAACAATGTTTACCCCCCCCGAGATGAATACCGGCGGCGGGTGCCAAGTGGAAATAAAATGCTATATATTTCGATGGAATAATGGGTTAATGCCGCAGGCTGAACGTGAGGTGGGAGGCACTAAAATAATTCGCATAATGCAATACGCGATTGCAGATCGCCAATCGGATGCCTTGATTTGCGGGTCCGTCAAAATTGACCGGGCTGGCTTTGAGATCCAATGCCCGGTCAATCTTGACTGAATGGCGCCACTGATTCTGGCGGCCTTGTTCTGCTCAGAAGGCTGCTTTGGCCTCATCCGCGGAGAAATGGATCGGAATATTACCGGTCTCCTGGAATTCCTTGAGTTCTTTTCCGGTATCGGCACTCGCAACCACGCGCACCTGAACACCGGCCACCTGGCAGCTGTCCAGAATGGTAATCAGCAATTTGATGAGACTGACATTGATCTCGGCGACTTTAGAAAGATCCAAGATCATTTTTTTCATACCCGCACTCTGCATTTCCTTAAGTTTGTCTTTAAGGAGGTTTTCGACCTCGACAATGGTCGGGCGAAGCACTTTGGCCGGTACGGTCAGGCATTGGATATCACCATCCAGGCTGAAATATTTCTTGCCGCCATCCTCTTTAGGATCTTCGGCGTTCTTTTTCTCGTTAAGGGGCATGATTTTGGTGACACGCTCGATCAACTGCTCACCCTTGAAAGGCTTGACCATGTAATCCTTGACACCCAGCTGGACGATTTTCATGACATTGTCCTTGCCCGCTTCGGCGGTCAGCATGATCACCGGGATATCCTTCAGGTCCGGTTCGCTCTTCATTTTTCCCAGCATCTCGGCGCCATTCATCACCGGCATGGTAATGTCGAGTATGATGATGTCGGGATGCTCCTTGGACGCGAGCGCCAGTCCTTCAACCCCATTTTCGCCTTCAAATATTTGACAGTCGTAGGGGCGAAAGGCCTTCTTGACGATCATGCGGATCGTTTTACTGTCATCAACTGTCAATACTTTCAACGCCATTTTAATCCTCCTGTCGCAAAATTAGCTTCCATTCTTAAGGAAAGCTTCAATCAAAGCGATATGTTCCTGGTATTCAAAAAAAACCTGTTCATTCACGGCCCATCCTTTGGATTCAATTACAAAATCTTTGCCGGATGTAATCGAGGGGATAGACAAACTGCAGTCAAAGCCAGCGTCGCACAGTCGCGATTTAAGGTCGCCACCAATCATATTGCTCAGCTCACCGACGACATCGTGAATTTCCTCATCGCTGTCGACTTCATCCAATTCCATTCCGAGCATGTCGGCGGTGATGACCTTGGCAAACATGTCGCCGACATAGATATTGACCGTTCCCGAGACGGTACCCGCCATGCTGACCGAACCCACCACCTGACGGGTGTCCTCGGGTAACTGTTTTATGGCGTCGATTTCGCCCAGTTCCATGGACAACATGGTTTCGAATACTTCCTGGGTGGCACTGCGCAGAAAAGCCCCAAGGTTAAATGATGTTAAATCCATGTGGTCGTTATCCCTTCAATAATCGAAGCGGCATGTAAGTATCCCCAGGGGCCGTTCGTGAATCATGATCGAAGGCCGTTGCCGTGTGCTTTCAGTCATTTTGCTGTTGGGGCGAAGCTTTAAACACGGAATCGATTGCAAGCCAGCGCTATGGTTTTGGATTTAAAGTCTTCTGAAACCCATATCGGCGCTGACGCTTATTTCTTTAGCCTTATTGCCGTGGCATCATGACGCTGCCGGGAGATATACGGAAAAGGCCGTTCCCTGGCCTTCCTCACTCTGAACGGTAATGGTCCCGCCCATCGACTGGATGAGGGCGTAACAGATTGAAAGATTCAGTCCGGTACCTTCACCGATGTCCTTGGTGGTGAAAAAGGGATCGAAGACTTTCCCCTGGTTATCCGCCGGAATGCCGTTTCCGTTGTCAACGAGTCGGCAGACGACCATCTTTTCCCGGGAGGGACGAACATCCTCGTAGTAGCCGCTCCGGAGTTGGATCTGAATACGCCCGGATTGCGGAATGGCTTCATAGGCATTGTCCAGCATGTGGGAAAGAACCCTCAACAAATCTTCCGGGTTTATATCTACGGTCGGACAACCGGAAGCCATATCGAGTTCGAAGGCCACATCGGCGTCAGCATGTCGGTTGCGGGCCATGTCCATCGCATCCGTTATGATGGGGGCGATATCGACCACCCGGCAATCACGTTTGCGTGGTGCTGAAAAACGCTGCAGGCTTTTTACCATCGCGGCCATGCGATCCGTCTGGGTTCGCATCAAGGCGGCATAGTCCCTGATTTGATCCGCTGGGAGATCGCTCATCTCCATGAGTTGCAGATGTCCCGAGAGGATATTCAAGGGGTTGAGAAATTCATGAAACGCACCGGAGGTCATGCGTCCAAATGCAGAAAATTTTTCGGCCTGAATGATGCGCTGCTGCGCTTTTTGCAGGGACGCATGTTCTTTTTGCAACTGCGCGTAAAGTAGGGTGTTTTCCATGATGAGGGCACATTGCTTCGCCAGGATGGCGAGCAGCTTCAGGCGCTCGTGCGTAATGGCCCCTTCCTGGATGGTGGTCACGACCATGACCAGACCCAGCGTTTTGGTCTGGGTTGTCAACGGCAACATAATCAGGGTGCGGCGGTTCTTGAAAACCAGGGATGGAATGACGGCCGGTAACCGGCGGTTGATGATCCAGGCGAACATTCCGCATTCAATCTGGGCGTCGATCTCGAGACGACAGTTGTCTTCCTCATCGTCAGGGCGCCAGTGCTTAAGAGCGAACTCATGCGTTCGATCGTCGACCCTGAAAAGGGCACATACATCAACATCGATATGGTGTTGGATTTCTTCTGAAAAGGCTTCCCATATTTTGGATATACGGGCTGGTTTTTCTATTTTCTCCGGAAAATAGATCAGATCTTCAATTTTTTGGGCCAGTTCACGCATCGCCTCCGAGTCGGTACCGACATGCTCGTCTTTGATGGGCAGGTCATCTGGTGTTCTTGATAGTTCAGCGTGCATATCAGGCGTTTGGCTCCAGCGATGGTCCTGTCGAGGCCTGGATGAATGAACTGATATCCTGATATTCGCCTTCGATCTGACGCAAGAGCGTATCCAGGTCACCAACCTGAAGTCCAAGCGCGCTCCAAGCCGACGTTTTTATGGCGGGGATACGTCGATCGCCGCCGGATCCGATATCGAGGGCCCGGCAGAAGATATCCGCCAGGTGGATGGTGGCTGCCTGACGGATGAACTCACCGGCTGCTTCCGGTGTGTGATGATGCAGAACAACCTGGGGCACAGGCGCCGGTAGATTCCAGCGCTCGGCCAGCAGATGCCCGATGTGGGCGTGGGTGCAGCCCAGAATATCTTCTTCAGCGCGCACGATAAATTCATTGCGGTCATGCACCAGGGCGCGTATCTGCGTATAATCTTTTTTCAAATAGACCATTTCCACAATCTTGCCGATATCGTGCAGCAATCCGCAAACAAACAGTTCTTCGATTTTTTCATGGCGAAGATATTTGCCGATCACTTTGGCGGCCACGGCGCATCCCAGGGAGTGGTCCCACAGCTTTTCGCGTTCGATGTGCAAATCACGATCGGAGCCGGCAAATAGGTCGAATACCGAAGTCGTTAGCAGGAGGTTGCGAATGGCGTCGAAACCCAGGAGGACAATGGCAAAATTGACCGTGGCGATCCGTTGGGGGAACCCGTAAAATGAAGAATTGACAAGGCGTAAAAGCCGTGCGGTCAGAACTTGATCATCGTTGATGACACCGGCGAGGTCACGCGCCGACGATTTCGGATTGTTGATGATTTCGGTAATCCGGAAAACCGTGCGTGGCAGTGTGGGCAGATCCTCGACGCGACCGATAATGGCGTTTAAGCGCTTAACCTGCATTTACGGCATCCTGTTGATGGAAGCGGTTGACAATAATATCGGTTGCCACCCGGCGGATCTCGCGCATCACTTCATCATCGCCCAGGGGGCCAAAGCGCTCTTCGATTCGTTTGGCGATGTCATCACCGTCCATGCCGCCATCGGACGGAACCGTATCGGATGCCGAATCCGATTCGGATTCAATCTCGACGACGGCGACACCCCAAGATTTCAACATTTTAATATTCTTATCGTTCAGGGCCGCACCTTTTTTAAGAAGCAGCATTTGCTGGTCGTTGACAATGTCGCTGGCCAGAATCATATCCGGCTGTGCTTCCACAAGCGATAGGCGTCGCATCAGGCGTTCTCCTGCATCGCTTGCCGCAGTTCCTGCATGCGTGCATTCAATTCGGTCAATTCCATCGGTTTCTGAATATAGCAGAAGGCGCCTACATCCATGGCTTCCTGTATGGTCTCATCGTCGCCGTAGGCCGAGAGCATGATGACGCCGCTGGCGGCATTGATTTCTTTCATGCGACGCAGGACATCGATACCCCGCATACCCGGCATGCTGATGTCCAGCAAAACGATATCGGGATGAGCCTCCTGGAACAGAACCAGGGCATCCTCACCCGTATTGGCGATTTGAACCTGGTAGCCCTTCTGGGTCAGAAAAACATTCATCAGACTGCAAATGGTCGGTTCATCATCGACGACAAGAACATGGCTGTGTTTGTCCACGAGTTTAATTCCTGATTAGCGTTTTGGCTGCATGCATCATGGGGCTTCTTCCCTAACCATCTATAGGCCCAAAATAATCTCCAGGGTTGCTATAGGCCTGCCTTGCGATCCCCTTGAAGTTTTTCTGTCTCTCTTTGGGGTATCGGCCATATTTCTTATATCTTTAGGTTTTTAAGGTCTTTTTGGGGTTATCCCCAAACCAAGGAAGCCGATCGGGCGGATGTCGGCACATGCGGGTTAAAGTTTAGGAACTTGTTTCCGATAACCCTATTAGCGATGCACAAACGCATCCGTTAGCCAATAGACAGGCAGAACGCCTAAAAACATCCAGAAAGGAAATTTGAACCATGGCTATGCACAACATTACACTGACCAGCGGCATGCGGCAGAATCTTTTCAGCCTGCAGCAGACCTCCAACATGATGGAGACCACCCAGACCCGTCTGAGCTCGGGCAAGCGCGTGAACTCGGCGCTGGATGATCCCA
>JASJCD010000325.1 GCA_030066135.1 Desulfobacterales bacterium
TATTACCAAGCGCAATCGTTTTTCAACAGCCTGTTAGAATAAAAGTTACCCTTTGACCATACGGGTCTTTTTTTTGCCGCCGATGGTGCTCTCAATCGTCCGGGTACATGGCATCGATCTCCGCACGGTAGTGTTTCGCCACGACCTTGCGCTTGATTTTCTGGGTGGGCGTGATTTCACCGTTTTCCTGGGTGAACTCCCGGGGCAGCAGCGTAAAGGCCTTGATGGTCTCGAACCCGGCCAGATCGGTTGACTGGCGATCGATGCGATCGCGATAGAACGCAATGATTTCGGGATGCTGTAAAAGCTCCTCCCGTGACGGGCAGGCGATGCCCTTTTCCCGGGCGTAGTTCTCCAGCGCATCATAGGAAGGCACGATCAGGGCGCTGACGTACTTGCGGCGGTCACCGATGGTGGTGATCTGCTCGATGTAGTGGTCGCGGCCGACAGCGGTTTCGATGCGCTGCGGAGCGATATTCTTGCCGCCCGAGGTGATGATCAGATCCTTGATGCGGTCGGTTATCATCAGGTAGCCATCGTCGTCGATCAGGCCCACATCGCCGGTATGAAACCAGCCGTCTTTCAGCACGGCGGCGGTGGCCTCGGTTTTCTTATAGTAGCCCATCATGACGTTGGGGCCCTTCACCAGAATTTCGTTCTCCGCGCCGATTTTAACCTCGCACCCGGGCACAGGTCGACCCACGGTGCCGAATTTGAAATTTTGGGGGGTGTTATAGGTGACCGTCGGGGCGGTTTCGCTGAGACCGTAGCCCTGGCAGATCAGCAGGCCGGCCGCGAGGAAGAAGGCTTCGATGTCTTTGGACAGCGGCGCGCCTCCGGCTGAAAAGAAATTTTTATCCCCGCCCACGATTTCACGGAGTTTGCTGAGTACCAGGCGGTCGGCCAGGTGGTGGTTCACTCGCAGTCCCCAGCCCGGTTTTTCTCCGGCCTGGCGGGCGTCGGCCCAGCGTCGGCCCACCCCGAGGGCCCAGTCGAAAAGGCGTCGTTTCCCGGGAGACGATTTTTCGAGCCGGTCCATGACGGCGGCGTGGATCTTCTCGTACAGGCGCGGCACGCTCACCATGGCTGTGGGCCGGACTTCGCGCAGGTAATCGAGGATCTCGCGGGGGTTGCGCATATAGTTGTTCTGGGCGCCACGGCTGAGCACATAGAAGGACCAGCTGCGCTCGTAAACATGGCTCAATGGCAGGAAGCACAGGGAGCGGTCTTCGGGGCCGACATCGAAATTGGCGTTGATGGCGTCGATCTGGTGGGCAAAGCTAGCATGGCTGAGCATTACCCCTTTGGGCTCTCCGGTAGTGCCGGAGGTGTAGATGAGCGTGGCCAGGCTTTCCGGCGCGGTCTGGCTGATGCGCCGTGTGCTTTCTTCAACATGTTCGCCGCCGGTGCCCAGCGCCACCAGCGCCTCAAAGCGCATTACGTTGTCACCCGAGCTACCGGCGGGTGGATCGAAGGCCACGATGGTTTTTAATTCCGGATACTGGGCGGCAAAGGACTGCACTTTGGCCAGTTGATCGTCGTCACCCACAAAGATGGCTTTCAGGTCGGCATCACTGGCGATGTATTCGGCCTGAGCGGCGGTGTTGGTGGCATAGATGGGGACGCTCACCGCGCCGGCGCCCAGAATGCCGAAATCAGCGATGGTCCATTCCGGGCGATTCTGGGAAAAAATACCGACCATGTCGCCGGCCTGAATGCCCAGGGCGATCAGGGCGCTGGATACTTGCCGGACCTTTTCCCCCAGGTCGCCGTAAGTGATCTCCTGCCAGAGACCGCTCTCTTTGTAGCGCATGGCGACTTTCTGATGGTGGCGACGACAGCTGTCCTCGAGCATGGCCGCCAGATGTTTTTTGGCCATAGTTGCCCTCCTCAACCGGCCGGTCTCAAATCGGGACCGCCGGTTACGGTGCTGGTGCGGCGCTTCGGGGAGGATATCCCCCATGGTGCGGTTCTTCCGCCGATTCAATGACGGCCAACCTTAGCACACAAGGGGGTGGTTTGGAATATGCTTAAGTTTTCACGATGTCGATTGGGGTTGCGATCCGGAAACGATGGCCAGGATGTATGCAGGGAAGGGACTCAGGAGGTGAACCTGCAATCCGGTGACGGGGCGACCGTGATGCCATATGGACCTGTCATCCAGGATTTCGACTTGCTTGAGGCTTTCACGGAACCCCCGGCCCAGATATTTCAGATAGGCTTCCTTGAGCGTCCAGCAGGCAAAGAAGTGGTCCTGGTCGGCAGGGTCCATGCACCGCCTTTCGCGGTCCGAGAAGGCGGCGCGCATTATGGTTTCGATGTCTATGGGTTGCTTTTTATTTTCAATATCGACCCCGATGGCGATCCGGCTGGAATGACCCAGGCCGGCCACGGCGTAGTCGTGGCCGTGGCTGATGGAAAGCGAAAGCGCCGGTGACTGTTCAAGATAGGGGGCGCCATCCGGGTGATAGGCAACCCCCACCTCGAAATACGCCAGGGCATCGTTTACCCGCGTCCGGGCCAGGACTTTGGCTGCCAGGCGACCGGCCATCCATTCGGTCTGCCGTTTCCGGCTCTTGAAGGCGTTGACCCGCTCGATTTCCGATGGCGCCAGCAGCGGTGCGCTGAAATCCTCGGCCTTGATCGTCAGCGGGCGGGCGGCGCGATCGGCGTTGATCGACAGGCCGGGCAGGTAGTGCCGCTGAAAGGTCTGGATGGGCACGAAGGCCAGTGTCAAACCATCGATGGCGGTGCTAAGGCCGCAGCCGGGGTGCGGCTGCCAGTCGATGGCGATGGCAGCGTCGCCAGCAGGTGTTTCAAAGTCATCTTGGGGGGTCATCGCTCAATAAACCACGTCCAACCTCGCGTTTCTATCGGCGTCGAGGTCGGTATCGCACCAGGCATCATAGCATTGCATCCCGAATCTTGATGTATCGATTTCAACGGGAAGCGCAGGACCGATTTTTACAGGCAGGGCGACGGCGGTCAAGCGGATCACCCGCGGCAGGCGCCACGGGCGATCCGTCTGGTTTCGGGCCGGTCGATCAGGAGGCGCGCCGCCGCCGGTCGCCGCCCTTGAGCTGGTCAACGATCTGGTCTTCTGCGCCCAGGCGGTCCACCTGCACCATTTCGAAGTCCTCGATGGTGATATAGCACTGGCCCTGGGCATCCACCAACTGCAGTCGATACGTGTTGGTTTCTTCACCCTGCCTTACACGCTGGGTGATGCAGAGGTAGGTTTGCCCGGGGGCCACGGTCCGGTGAAACTGCATCCGCCCGATGGTATACGGCAGAACGATGATGTTGGTGGTCATGACCTCCAGCATCCCGCCGGTCTGAAACATGGCATCCACGACGGCCACGTCGGTCAGGAAACGCGGCCGGGGATCGTCGGCAAAGAAGGGCCGGTCGCTGGCGCTGCGGATCTGTGAGATCAGCCGATCGTCCTCGAAGGACAGAATCTCCTCAACGGTACGGAAGAGCCCGTCCATGAAAAGCCGGGCCGGATGATAGAGCAGGGTCTGGATGTCGCCTTCGAAATCGACCGGGTGGAACGCCGGCAAGGTGATGGCTGCCGGTGCGGCTTCGGTCGCACCGAAGGTATAGGTGCCGCTGTAGTGCAGCTTGGGATCCCCCATGGCAACGCCCTTCTTGTTACGGAACTGGGATGTGATCCGGCACAGGTAGGTGTCGGCGCCCTCGGCGGTCGGGGCGGCCTCGATCATGATTTCCTTGGGGCGTTCTTTAAGGATTTTGATCCCGTAGGGAATGGCGAAATCCTTGAGTTCGCGCAGTATCTTTCCCGGGCCCGCCAGAGTGGCGGCGGCTTCGGCCATGGCCTCGATGCCGGTGGCGCCCAGGAAGATGGGCACGTCCTCACGGGCATGATCGAGCAGAAACAGATCGCGTTCAAGATCGAGGGTGCGGCCATATACCCGCCGGTCGTCTTCTCCGGCCAAGCGGGAATCCAGAAAGGGCGCGATGTTGACGTCCGTGGCCGTCGTGGTCATCAGCCCGTCAGGATCGAAGGCCTGGTCCCGGCCCGAGAAAACCACCTCGGGGGACTGGTTGTCGCCCAGTTCGTTCATGAAGTGGGCCACGCCGTCGGCCAGCGGCAGGAAGGTCAGGCCGCGCTCGCGCAGGACCTTGTTGACGGTTTCATTGGTGGCCATGCCGGCGCCTTCCCAGGCGGTCCAGTCGAAAATCTTCACGGCCGTTTCCGGATGCTGCCGGCCATATGCAAGGAGCATCTTGGCAATCATATCGTTGGCGGCGGTGTAGTCCACCTGGCCCTCGTTGCCGAAGCGGGCCGTGACCGACGAAAAGGTCATCAGACAGCGGGGCGCCTTCTGATCCAGGGCCGCCAGGATATTCATCAGACCGAGCACCTTGGTATCGAAAACCCGGTCGAAGGAGGCCCGGGTTTTTTTCGGGATCATCTGGCTTTCCTCGATGCCGGCGGCATGGATGAGCACGTCGACCCCTGCGGTCGTGCGGATGGCCTGGGCGACGGCGTCGCCATCATTGACGTCCACGGCGTGATAGGTCACCCGGGCCCCGGTTGCGCGAAGGGCTTCCAGGTTGGCGGCGGATTCGCGCAGCCGAATCACCCGCTCCAGGGCTTTTTTGATCTCGAGGGGCTTGGCGCCCTGCATTTCGGTCTTCAGCCGGGCCATGATCTCGGCGTCGCTGACACCGGGGCCGGCCAGGGTCGGGTCCAGGCCGTTTACATCGCTGCGGCCCAGGATTTCGAGGCGCAACGGTTTGGCCGCCACCAGGCTCTTGAGAATCTCAAAGGTGATACCGCGGGCCCCGCCCGTCACCAGCACCGTATCGTCGGCCTCGATCAAAGCACCCGACTGCTGGGGGCGGTCCGTGTCGAGCTGCAGCACGAATCGCTGCTTCCCGCGATAGCCGCACTCCACGCGACGGTCGCCGGAGGTCAGCTCGGCGATGAAGGTATCGATCACCTCGTCCTGGCCGGGGGGCATCCCTGTGTCGAAGTCTACGACTTTCACGAGGGTGTCCGCCAGTTCTTTGTTGACCGTCTTGAGCATGCCGGCCAGTCCGGCGGCGACGGGATCCATGGGGCCGGCTCCATCGGCGTAAGGCAGCACGGCGGCGTTGAAGACCGGCATGCCGATATAGGTATGCGGGCGGTTCAGCGGGTTGTAAAGCCCCTGGATCAGGGTGAAGAAATGCTTGAGCCGCCGATCGATCACGCCTGGAGACAGTTCGGTTTGGTCGTCGGCACC
>JASJCD010000326.1 GCA_030066135.1 Desulfobacterales bacterium
CGTCCAGGCTCTTTCGGCGTAGAGCGTGGCCTGCCCCTTGTTCTCGAGCGGCAGATCGACATCCACTGCCGTGGTCGGGTCGAAATCGTTCGGATCCATCGTGTCGATTTCTATGGTGTGCGGCAGGGTTGCACTCGATCGCCGCCAGGCACCGTCGGCGTGGCTCCAGGTCTCCCAGACCAGATCGACCGCTTCGGAGATCTGGCCGGCCACCAGAACTTTCAGGCCCAGAAACCCGGTGTCCGGCAAGTCGGCCACCAGCATCAGCAGCGTATAGGCAAGACTTTTACCGTCGGCGGTGACCAGGCCGATGTGGGGCCTCCAGTCGGGGCTCTGTGCGGCATCCACCGCGACCCTTGGCACGGCCGGTGCAGTCGTCTCGATCCCGAAGCCCCCATCCGGCAATGGTTTTCGATCCAGATCGCCCTGGGCCATGACGCCCACGGCACCGACCCGTGGACTTCGCTCCTTAGCTTCGGCCAGCGGAATTGGCGCCAGGGCCATTTCATAGGCCACCGAGAGGCGGTAGGCGGTATCGCCCTGTGTGGACCAGAGATGATTGAGGTTGTCGAGATTCAGGGGGTGCGGCACGATCTGCAGTTGGGCCACATCCTGGCCGTTTCCGCCGTCCAGTGCCAACACCGGCTGTTGATGCAACACCCGCATCACTTCACCGACAAGCCGCAGATCATTTTCCCCCGCGCTGGGTGCTCCCTCCTTCGTGGCCCCGACGGCGGTGATCAAACAGTAAAGGCGGACATAGAAAGGATCCGCGCTCAACCCGTCGGCCGGATAGCCATCGTAGGCCACATGGTAGAAAAACAGGTTGAGATGGTTTTTATCCTTTTCACTCTCCATGGCCTCAAACGTATCTTTGGGATGACCGATCCTGATCTGCTTGACGTCTGCCAGATCACCAATCTGATCCAGAAAGAGCCTGCGAAGTTTGTTGGCCGCATCGGATATGGCGCTGACCGGCAGCATTACAATCTCCTCAGGTAGTGACGGCTGGCCAGATCGTTTGGCGACGGCGTTTGCGCCGGTTTCGTGGCGGGTCGGGCGCCCGCATCAATGATGACGTCGATCTGGCCGATCTGCACCTTGGGTGCGGCATCCTGTCCGGCCGAAGGGCCCGCGGCCGGCCGCCAAGGCGGGGGGGAACTACCCCGGGGCGTCAGATCGGCTCTGAAAGGTCTGGCCGGTACCGTAGGCAGGACCTCCCGGCGGTCGGCCGGCCCGGCGGCGCCGGGGTCCGGATTTCCGATCCGGCCGGATTCGGCCGATGGGGAACCGGAGATGCCGCCCGCTGGAGCCGCCGTCCCGTCGGCTAGCAGTGAAACCGTCTCAAATGGCCCTTCCGGCAGGCGCGGCGAAGCCCTGTCCGCCGCGGATGAGATCGGCGACGAAGTCTTACGGGGGATGTCCGTTGCAGGCCTCCCAGGGCCGGCCTGTATAATACCGATTTTACCGCCGGAGCCGACTGGTGCAGTCCGGGTCGTCCGGCCCTCTTCCAATGCATCCGGCGGATGGCTTTTGATTTGCACCGAAGCGGTATTCACGGCGTATTGATCCCCGTCGTCCGGCGGCTGCCAATTCGTGCTCACGCCATCCGGTAGGTCGTGCGCTTCCGACGAGGCCGCGACCGCCGCCTCCCCCTGGGCCGGCGTTTTTCTCCCCATCGGCGCCGGCCATTCAGGACCGTCATGGGACCGCACAGGTTTCCCGGCGCGCGCCTGCTCGGACGGATCAAGATCGTCCGTCGATGGTTGGTCCGGCTGCACGGCGAAATTGTCCGGCGTCCGGACCGGTTCGGCCACCACACTCGCGACAGCGGACAATGATTCGCCCGGTGCTTGCGAAACGGCGACCGAGGCCGCATGCATCCGGCCATCGGGAGGTGTCGCCCCCGCTGCTGATTCGATTGGCGCGGAAGATAGGGGCGGACCGGCCGATGGTGGTTGGGAGGCTTCGCCGCCGGCCCGCGGATCTTGCGGCGCTATTAGAATGTCTGTTTCCTGCGGTGCGTGAAGATCCTGTGTAAAAGGTATTTGCGCCCGATCCGAAGGCTGCCGGTGCGGGTATTGCGGGGCGGCTCTATCTGCCGGGGCCGGAGCATCCGGGTCGACCGCGCGGTCAGCCGCAAGGGGCTCGGCCTCGCCCGTTGCCAGGGGGTCGGCAGCTTGCCGCACCAGCGACGGCGGAACGGTCGGATCTGTCGGGACCCGTCGGTTTGAAAATCCTTGCGGTCCCCCGAATGCGTCGCCGTCGAACCGGTGAGACAGCTCACCGGTGGCCTCCCGCAGGCGTTCCACCGGATCGATCGTGGATCGTCGCGGACGCGCATCGGCGATGACGGAGCGCAGAAAGTTCATGGCGCCTCCCCCGGCGCGTGCAGGCCGGCCGAACGGTTGATCATATCGATGTACAGACGACGCCTGGCCTGGGGCAAATCCAGGATGGCCGCTTCGCTCCAGTGATAGTGGCTGGCCAGAGTATGCACCTCTTCGTAGAAGAAATACTTGTGCAGGCCGGTGAGCGCGTAGTGATCCAGATCGGCCTGCTGTTTGTTTCCGCACTCCGGGCAGACCACCAGCAATTGATTGCAAACCGCAGGCGATACGTCATCCAAGGCGCTGTCAATCCCTTCGATCGCGGATTGCGACAGCGCACGTATGTATTCCCGGGCGGGCGGCTGGCCGTCTACCGATTGGATGCAGGATTGCAACAGCATCATCATGGCTTCCCTTTCGGATTGCGTTCCGATCAATGCCTGGTCTGCTCCCGTGGGCACCCGGACAACCAGCGCCCGCCCCTCGATGCGCAGGGTCGCCAACGGGAAGCTGGGCCCGGCGGGCTTGACGGGCAGGTCATCCAAGCTCAGGTCCACATCGAAAAGGGCCTTGCAGTGACCGCAATTGACCTTCAGCCACACCTGTTCGCCGTCAATCAGGGCGGCTAGCCGCAGCATCAAATACTGCCGGTCGGCCACGCACAGATCATCAACACGCTTGCTGTCTGCCGGCTGATCCCCGATACGCTCCAGGGCGGCGGCGAGCACGGCCGTTACGAACGCGGGCCGGTCTAAATCCGTGTTCAGGTCGATCAGCGCCTGCTCCACCTTCCCCGTCAACCGACGGAACCTGGCCTGGCGTTGAAGCGACCCGTTCTCGGCGAGACCGCCGGGAAGTGTTACTGCTAAGCCATGCAACACGGGGCCTCATCAAGACTCTGTGGGTTCGGAAACGGCTTCGTCGCGATCCCAGCCCTCGTGCTCCAGCTTGATCGTCTGAATGCCGACCGTATTGGTGGTGCCCGCATCGAAATCCGGCAAGGCCTGATACTCCGATACCCACGCCCGCTTGACCTGGTAGGAGATGGCCACCTGTCCCTGCAAGTTCATCACATTGATGACGATATCCTTGCGGAAATTTTTCAGGGACATGGCGCTGTCCCCGTCGATGTTGTTCACCAGATTGGCCCATTGCTCAAACACAGGGTCGTGCGTCAGCCCCTGCTCCAGGGTAATGGCTTCGTATTTGGTGCCCCCCGGCAACTTGCGCACATGGGTCGGATCACCGCCGGTGCGCCAGTCGACGGCTTCGGTCGTCTTTTTCAATGCGCTCATCTTCTTCAAACCGGCCACCGGCTGACCGTCGATCAGCACCTGGAATTTGAAGGTTCGGTAGGGATCGTGGCGATGCGCATTCGCGGGAAATAAAGGTGCAGGCATTTTCTTCCTCCTTTATTGCTGGTTGACCTTCTGCTGAATGCGAACGATGACGAACTCGGCCGGCTTGAGCGGCGCAAAGCCGACGATAACGATCACCTGTCCGGCATCGATGTCGGTCTGTGTCATCGTGTCGCCCAATCCGCAGCGGACAAAGTAGGCGTCCGAGGCCTTCTCGCCCTGGAAGGCGCCGACCCGGAAGAGGCTGTTCATAAATCCCCCGATATTGCCTCGCAGCGCGGCCCACAGGCGATGATCATTGGGTTCGAAGACAGCCCACTGAATGCCGTTGTAAATGCTCTGCTCGATCATGATGGCCGTCCGCCTTACGGGCACGTACCGCCATTCCGGATCCGCCTTGGTGGCGAGCGTGCGCGCCCCCCAGATAACGTGGCCCGCACCGGGCATCGTGCGCAGACAATTCACCCCCAGTGGATTGAGCGCATCCTGCTCGCCGTCCTCCACGACGTATTGCAGCCCGGCCACGCCAAGCAGAGCGGACTCCAGGCCGGCCGGCGCTTTCCAGACACCGCGTTTGCCGTCGATCTTGGCCCACATCCCCGCGGCATAGCCGCTCGGCGGTACCAGCACCGTCTTGGGCGCACCGGGATTTGTTTCGGCGTTGTAGAACGGGTTGGCCACCTTGACCCAGGGGTAGTACATGACGCTGTACGTTTTACTGGGAAGGTTCAGGTCATTGACGTCTTTAGGGGTCTCGAGTTCGGTCTTTGCCGGCGGGTCGACGATGACCATGCGGCTTTTCATCTTCGATGCGTGGCCGATGGCGGCGTCGATTACCGGATTGCCCGACCCGTCTTGGGCCCAGCTTTGACCGGGCAGGCAGATGATGTTGATGTCGCGGTACTTGATGAATTTCGTGAAGACATCGATGTAGTCGTCCGTTAACGGCCCACTGCCGTCGGCACCGCCGCTGAGGCTGTCTTCCGGCTGGCTGCCCGACCAGGCTTCGTCAGCACTTTGTTGACCGGTAAACTGTTTGGCCCCGTCGGCAAGGGTCAGTCTGAGCGTCTTGACGACATTGGTCGCAGGCGCACCGGTGGGCGCGGCCACCGTGACCATCGAGGTGGCTTCCCGTGTGCCGGATGTCAGCACCAGTTTGTTATTCTCGACGGCGCATGTAAATCCTGTCCGGCGTGGAACCGAGGCGCCCGTCCGCACCAGTTTCTGGATCTCTTCGGCCACATCCGCCAAACTTCCCGCGAAGTCTCTGTCCGGCAATTCCTTTGTGATGGCGGCTTCCGAATCGATCGTAATCAGAAGCGTCCGCGAGGCCGCATCCGTGAATCCCGTGCTGAAGTTTAGGGAGACGCCTGTCAGACTGCCGCTGACGGTTTTGCCCTGGAAGCTCGGCGAGGTAATCGTCTTGGCGGCAATGGGAACCATATCCACGGTTACGAATTCCGACACATCGTTGATCACATTCTTGATGAACAGCGGGTCGGTGGGGTCCATGCTGACATTGCTGAAGCGTTCCTGAGCCTCCAATTCGCCCTCTTCATTCTTGCGGCCGATCTCCACATCGTACAGATCCGTGCTGATGGCGCTCACAGCCATCCGGACGACCAGTCCGTTGGCCCAGCCGCCTTCATTCACCGCCGAAAACTGGAGGCCGTGATCACCGGTTTGGGAAGGATCATCCAGATAAGCCGCGGCCTTTTTGGCATCAAAGGCAATCGGGTCGTCATCCTTGTTCCAGTCACGCGTAATACGGACGATATAAGCTTTTCCACCGCCGTTCTGGAAGAAAGCGGCCACGGATAACCCCATGGGGTCGCCCTCGGCGGCTTTGGTATCCCGGATACCGCCGTATTGGCGATCAT
>JASJCD010000327.1 GCA_030066135.1 Desulfobacterales bacterium
CCCTCCGGAGCGGTCTTCCGGAGATGACTGCTCGAGCAGATAGCGTTCGCGGCACTTCTGGCTGCAGAAATACAGGTCCCGGCCTTTGTGGCGCAGGTGAACGCCATCGCGCTGGGCAAAATAGGTTTTGCATATCGGGTCCTGGATAAGGACATCGTCCGCCTGGCGGCCGGTCGCCTGTTTCCGGCTGCCGCCCGATCCACCGCCGGTTATCCAGTTCTTGAGGGCACGGTAGAAGACATAAGCCACCAATGCCAGAACAATGAATCTAATCATCGATCCGGTAAATCTCCTGTTCATCGTCGTCCAATTGATCCAGCAGCATCTGGACGGGCTGCCCCTGCAGCGGATGAATAAATTTTGGATCTATATCACAGATGGGCTGCAGGACAAAACGTCTTTTATGCATGCGGGGATGCGGGATTTCAAGCTGCGGGCTGCGGACCACCTGGGAATCGTAGAAGATGATATCCAGATCGAGCACGCGGGGGCCAAAGCGGATTTTTTGGTCCTCCCGGCCGGCCTGCTTCTGGATCGTGCCGATCTGTTCGAGAAGTTCCAGCGGGGCGAGGTGTGTCGCGATCCGTACGGCGGCGTTGACAAACCAGTCCTGATCGAAATAATCCACCGGCGCCGTGCGGTAAAAGGGTGAGGTCGTGCACGCGGTCACCCCCGGGAGCGCTGTCAACCGGGCGATGCCGAACCGGCAGTTGGCTATCTTGTCCCCCAGGTTGGCACCTACCGAAATGAAAACCGTGTGCAGATCGCCGCGCTTCATGGACTCCCTTTAATGGTCATGGGGGGCACACATACGCTAGAGTGCAAGGGCGTCGGCACCCAACTCGGCCGCATAGACGAACCGGGCGTCGCCTTCCAGGTATACCGATTTGAAGCCCTGTCCCTCGCGTTCGAAATGAATCGTCAGAATCCCGCCACTGCGGGTGGTCACGGCGATGGGGCTGTCCCACCCGTGACGGACAGCCGTTACCAGGGCCGCCGCCACGCAGCCTGTGCCGCAGGCCAGAGTTTCGTCCTCGACACCCCGTTCATACGTACGCACCCCGATGGCCCCCGTTTCACGGACAGCCATGAAGTTGACATTGGTGCCGGCCGGCGCAAAAAGGGCATGGTAACGGATTTCGCGGCCCTGGGCCGCGACCGGGGCGGTTTCCAGATCGTCTGTCTCGATGACCACATGGGGCACGCCCGTGTTGACACGGCTATAGGTCTGCGCACCACCGGCCAGGGCCAGGGTTTCGTCGCAGGTCAAATCAAAAGGGTCGGTCATCCGGATCTTGGCGCCCTCCCCGATCACCTCGGCCTCGATCGTACCGGCATCCGTGCCGAAACGCATCCTGTCGCCCGCAATCCCGTGCACACGGGCAAAACGGGCCGCGCAGCGGGCACCGTTGCCGCACATCTCGGCCCGGCTGCCATCGGCGTTAAAAAACTGCCACTTGAAATCGTGGTCCGCATCCGTTTCGATCAGGATCAGGCCGTCGGCCCCCACGGAAAGCTTGCGGCGGCAGACCCCGCGGATAAAATCCGGCAGGTTCGCGGGTGCAATCCCGGCCCGGTTGTCGATAATGATAAAGTCGTTGCCGCTGCCGTTCATCTTGGTGAAGGGGATCGGTTTCATGTCAGGTTTTAATCCTCCATAAAGGCCGGAATCGTTTCGCCGGCCACCAGGTCGTCGTAGGTCTGTCGGCGGCGGACGACTTCGAAACGGTCACCCTGCACCATGACCTCGGCGGCCCGACGCCGGGAACAGTAGTTGGAAGACATCGTGAATCCGTAGGCACCGGCACTCATGACGGCCAGGAGATGGTCCTGGCGGACGTCCGGCACCAGGCGATCGCGCGAGAGAAAATCACCTGTCTCGCAGATCGGGCCGACCACATCGGCCATGACGCGCGATGCCGCCAGGGATTCGTCCACCGGCCGCACGTCGTGAAAGGCATCGTAGAGCGAGGGGCGCAGCAGATCGTTCATCCCGGCATCGACCACGATAAAATCCTTGGCTTCGCCGGCTTTGCGGTAGAGCGCCCGGGTGACGAGCACACCGGCATTGCCGACGATCACCCGACCGGGTTCCAGCACGACGCGGGCATCGATCCCCGCCAGGCCTTCCCGGATGGCGCGGCCATACTCCTGCGGTTCGGGCGGCGCTTCGTCCTGGTAGGTGATGCCCAGCCCTCCGCCGACGTCCACCACCTCGATGGGTATGTCCTGCGCGGCCAGTTCTTCTATCAGGCCCTTGAGACGCAAGAGGGCATCCCGGAAAGGCGCGGCCGTGGTGATCTGGGACCCGATATGGCAGTCGATGCCTTTGATGGCGATGTTTTCCATGGCATGGGCGCTTTTATAAACCGTTATGGCGGTTTCGCGGTCCATACCGAACTTGTTCTTCTTGAGTCCGGTGGAGATATAGGGGTGGGTCTGCGGATCAACGTCGGGGTTGACGCGCACGGCGATCGGCGCCCGGACACCCATCTGCTTGGCCCGCTGGTTGACCAGTTCCAGTTCCTCGGGGGATTCGATGTTCAGCATGAAAATGCCCGTTTCCAGGGCATAGTCGATCTCTTCCGCGGTTTTGCCCACACCGGAATAGACGATCCGGGAAGGGGCGAAGCCGGCCTTCAGCCCCCGGTAGAGCTCGCCCCCTGAAACAATGTCCAGCCCGCTGCCCAGCCGGGCAAATAGCGCCAGAACCGCCAGGCTGGAATTGGCCTTGGCCGAAAAGCAGACCATCCGGTCGAGCCCTTCGAAAGCGCCTTCAAAGGCCTCATAGTGACGTTTGAGCGTGGCATGGCTGTAGAGATAAAAAGGTGTACCCACCGCCTTGGCAATGGCCTTGACCGCCACCTCCTCGCAGTGCAGTTCTCCGTTGCGGTATTCAAAATGATGCATCGATATGTCTCCTGAAAACCAAATCAGCCGAATGATGTCTTATATTAGACTGTATGCTGTCAGTACCAATGGAAAATTAAATCTCTGTGCTAATGGATTTAACACCCTTTGCCCCGCGCCGAGCATCGGAGGTAAGATCGGGGAAAGCATGCCGGCCTGTTTGAGCCCGCCGCAAGGGGGGTGAGTTCCGGCATGCGCCGATCTTTTCTCCGACGCGCAGCTTAAAGCGGGGCACGGGCGCCTTCTTTTGGTTCGTTTTCTTGCGCGTGCAAGAAAATGAACAATTGATACTTAAATCTGCAAAGCCCGCCACACACGAAAACGCCGCTAAGGGTAAATTAATGCCGCAGCGACCTGGGCACAGCGTAACGCCGCTATCGGGCTTTTTACCAAACCGTCTCAGTCTGTGATCAGCCGGGCCAGATTCGAATCCTCCCCCAGCAGCCCATGGTCATTGAAGGCCACCACCTTGAAAATGTAGCGCACCCCGGCGCGCTTGGGTTCACGGTAGCTCAGGACTTCCTCCGGTTCCAGTTCGCGGTAGATCTTCACCAGCCCCACGCGCCGGAAGAGCGTCGGGCAGCCTTCGCAGACTTCCGCATCAGCAGGCTCGTCCGAGCGGTAGACGTAAAAACCCTGGGCCGCCTCATCCCCCTTCCGCTCGAGACCGGCCGTGGACCATTCCAGCAGAATATCTTCACCGGCCACCGCGGCCCGCAGATCGTTGACCCCTGTCGGGGTTTTCACCTTGGGCAGCTTGGGCGCTTTTTTGATACCGCAGCCCCCCATGATCAAAAGGACGATCAGAGCCGCCGGCAAACCGATGCCGGTAAGACGGAAGGCTCGGGATAGCGGCCTGCCAGCGAATGGATAGACCGGCATCAGGATGCGCCCCCCCCGTCCCCGGGCACCTGCTCGCGCTGCAAATCCTCCCGGGCTTTCTGGATGGCGCCCCGTACGCTGTCCGTGGCCGTTCCGCCCATTGAGGA
Organism: Desulfobacterales bacterium; assembly: GCA_030066135.1. GTDB lineage: Bacteria > Desulfobacterota > Desulfobacteria > Desulfobacterales > UBA5852 > JABZFP01. Next base: position 3,900 of record JASJCD010000327.1, read on the forward strand.
ACGGCGGTCAACGACGTGTTCGAGTCTGAGCGCCTCGAAGACGCTCTCGTCGATCAGTTCCGAAAAGGTCTGCAATTCTTCCAGGCGCAGCGCCTGGAGTTCCTTGCCCTGGGACAGGGCATGGGCCACAGCCCGTCCGACGACGGCATGGGCCTCGCGAAAGGGCAGCCCCTGCCCCACCAGGTAGTCGGCCAGGTCGGTGGCGTTCAAAAAGCCGCGATCGCTTTCCCGGTGCATCCTTGCGGTATTGAAGCGGATATGCGGCAGCATCCGGGCCACCACCTCGACAACAGACTTGAGGGTATCCACCGTGCTGAAGAGCGTGGCCTTGTCTTCCTGCATGTCCCGATTGTAGGTCAGGGGCAGCGACTTCATGGTGGTCAGCAGGGCCATGAGATCACCGAAAACGCGGCCGGTCTTGCCGCGCACCAGTTCGGGCACATCCGGGTTTTTCTTCTGGGGCATGATGCTGCTGCCGGTGGCAAAGGCGTCGGGCAGTTCGATGAACCCGAATTCGGCGCTGGACCACAGGATCAGTTCCTCGGCCAGGCGGCTGAAATGCACCATGCAGATACTGGCCGCTGCCAGGAATTCGAGCATGAAATCGCGGTCCGCCACCGCATCCATGCTGTTGGCGGCCACGCCCTGAAGCCCGAGTTGCGCGGCCGTAAATTCCCGGTCGATGGGGAAAGTGGTGCCGGCCAGGGCGGCGCAGCCCAGCGGGTTGACGTCCATGCGCACGCGGGCATCGGCAAACCGGGCGCTGTCACGGGTGAACATTTCGTAGTAGGCCAGCAGATGATGGGACAAGAGCACCGGCTGCGCTCGCTGCAGATGCGTGTAGCCGGGCATGACATGGCCGAGTTGGTCATGGGCCAGGTCCACCAGGACCTGCCGCAGGCGTTTGAGCATGGCGATGACAATGCCGGTTTCCTCGCGCAGGAACAGCCGGGCGTCCAGGGCCACCTGGTCGTTGCGGCTGCGGGCGGTGTGCAGTTTGCGGGCCGCGGGCCCCACCAGACGGCTCAGCCGATCTTCGATATGCATATGGATATCTTCCAGGCGGTCGTCGTAGACGAAACGGCCTTCCTCGATCTCCTGCCGGATCGTTTCCAGCCCCGCCACCAGGGTGTCCGCCTCGTCGGCGGATAGAATGCCGGCCCGGGCAAGCATGCGGCAATGGGCCATGCTGCCCTCGATGTCGTGACGGTAGAGTCTGCGGTCGATGGCAATCGAAGAGGTGAATTTCTCCACGACCTTGTCGGTGTCTTCCGCAAAGCGGCCGTCCCAGAGTTTCTCGCTCATCGCGTCCCTACCCTTGCTTTTTTTCCAGCATGCTCTGAAT
>JASJCD010000328.1 GCA_030066135.1 Desulfobacterales bacterium
CGCATCATCATCGCCGTGCCGTCGGGCATCACCCAGGTTGAAAAACGGGCCGTGCGCGAGTCGGCCGAGTCGGCCGGCGCCCGGGAGGTCTTTCTGGTGGAAGAACCCATGGCGGCGGCCATCGGGGCCAACCTGCCGATTACCGAACCGACCTGCAACATGGTCGTGGATATCGGCGGCGGGACGACCGAAGTGGCCGTCATATCGTTGGCGGGTATCGTTTACAGCATGTCGGTCCGCGTGGCCGGGGACAAGATGGATCAGGCCATCATTCAATACATCAAACGCAAATACAACCTCCTGATCGGTGAGCGCACGGCCGAGGCGATCAAGACCACCATCGGCAACGCCTACCCGGATTCCCAGAATCTCGAGACCATGGAAGTCAAGGGGCGGGATCTGGCTTCCGGCATTCCCAAGATCCTGACCATCGACTCCGAAGAGGTTCGCGTGGCCATCGCCGAGCAGATCGACGCCATCATCGAAGCCGTCAAGATCGCCCTGGAGCAGACACCTCCCGAACTGGCGGCCGATATCGTTGACCGGGGAATCGTTTTGACCGGCGGCGGTGCCCTGCTGAAAAATCTCGATAAACTTCTGCGCGAGGAAACCAGCCTGCCGATTATCGTTGCCGACGATCCCCTGACGACGGTTGCTCTGGGATCCGGTCAGACACTGGACAGTATTGAAACGCTCAAACGTGTCATCATCACGTAAACCTCCATGTTTTCAAGAAAAACGGTGGTGATTATTGGCGTGATCTTTCTGGTCATCGCCAACTTCCTGATTCTGGCGGTGGTCGGTCAGCGGGCCCCCTCTTCGGCTCCGGGCGGATTGACGATCACCGTCCTGGCCCCCTTTCAAAATGCGTTCTCTCAATCCTCCCGATTTCTGAGGGATATCTGGCGGCACTATTTTGCCATGGTGGCCGCCTCGCAGGAAAACGACCAGCTTAAAAAACAGCTCGCCCGGGCGGATGAAATGAAGAACGTCTGGGTGGAGGCCCGCATGGCCAATGAACGCCTGCGGCGTCTGGCCGATCTGGAAAAGACGTTCACCGACGCCGTGGTGTTTGCCGAGGTTATCGCCAAGGACCCGACCACCTGGTTCAAGACCGTCATCATCAACAAGGGCAGGCGCGACGGTGTGGAAAAAGGGATGCCGGCCCTGGTGCCGGAAGGCATTGTGGGGCAGGTTGTTGAAGCCTCGGGGCACTATGCCAAAATACTTTTGATCATCGATCGCAACAGCGCCGTGGATGCCCTCGTGCAGCGCACCCGTGTGCGCGGTATCCTATCCGGTGCATCCACCGAGCAGGGTGATCTCGATTATGTCCTCCTCAAGGAGGATGTTCAGGTGGGCGATACCATCGTTACCTCCGGTCTGGATGGGGTGTTCCCCAAGGGGCTGCGAATCGGCAGCATCCAGTCGGTGGAAGCACGGCCCAACGAGATGTTTCACACGATCAAGGTCGCCCCCTTCGTGGATTTTGACAAGCTGGAAGAACTTCTGGTGGTGATCAAGGCCAAGGCGACGTTTGCAAAGGAAAACGAATGAACTACCTGTTGCATGCCCTGATGGGGCTGATCCTCATCATATTCCAGACGGCGGTGCGACCGCAGATCGGTTTTCTGGCCGGTATCTATGACGTCTTGATTGCCTACATCCTCTTTCTGGGACTCTTCAGGCCTTTGAAAGAGACCCTGGTCGTGGTCCTCGTTTTCGGTTTCGTCATGGACAGCCTCTGCGGCGGTCCGTTTGGATTGTTCCTGACGACTTATTTCTGGGTCGTATTGCTGGCACGGCAGATCACGCGCTTTCTGCACCCCGATAATCTGGTCCTGCGCTTCTTTGTCGTGGCCCTCGGGGTCATCGCCCAGAACGGGGTTTATATGGGGGTGGCTGTCGTGCTGGAAAACCTGGCCTTTGCCCCCGCTCTGATTCAGCAGGCGGCGGTGACGCAATTGCTTTGGGCCCTTGGTACCGGGTTTATCCTGGTAACGATCTTCAGACAGTGCCACCGGGTTTGGGAAGATTTCCTGGGGGCCTATTTTGTCCGCGAGGCGGCCTGACATCCCGGCGGCAAAGATGCGGAAATGGTATCTTAAGTGTCTCGATATCTAAAAACAGTCGACAGCGAATGGTTTCGTCATCGCTTGATCATGCTGATGATTGCGCTCCTGCTGGCCGTCATGGTCCTGGTGCTGCGGTTATTCTATCTGCAGATCATCAAGGGACAGGAGTTCAGGCGGCTGTCCCTCAACAACAGCATCCGTTTGCAGAACATCGATCCCCCCCGCGGATTCATCTATGATCGTCATGGCACACTGCTGGTCGACAACCGCCCATCGTTTGATCTCTTTGTGAGCTTGAAGGATGCCCGTCCGCTCGCGGAAACCCTTGCGCGACTTTCACCCCATACCGGTCTAACGGTCGAAGATCTGACCCAGCGCGTCCAATCCGTACCGCGAAAGAGTGCTTTCAAGCCGGTTCTCATCGAAAGGGATATCGGCCGTGATGCCCTGGCGACGGTCGAGAGCCACCGCTACGACCTGCCGGGGATCGATGTCCAGATACGCCGTCTGCGCAACTATATCTTCCCCAATTTTGCGGCCCATCTGCTGGGTTACATCGGCGAGATCAATACCAAGGAACTCGCGCTCCACGAGAATACCGACCTGCGCATGGGCGATCAGATCGGAAAATTCGGGGTTGAAAAATCATTGGAGCAATACCTGCGCGGGGAAAGGGGCGGGCGGCAGGTCGAGGTCAACGCCAACGGCCAGGTGGTGCGGGTGCTGCACACCGTCTATGCCCGCAGTGGCCACAGCGTTTACCTGACCATCGATCGCGCCCTGCAGGAAAAGGCCGAAGAACTGCTTACCGGTGAAGCCGGCGCCGTCGTGGCGGTCGACCCGCAAAATGGTGAAATACTGGCGCTGGCCAGCAACCCGTCTTTCGACCAGAACGATTTCGTCACCGGCATTACGACCGAAAAATGGCGCGCTCTGATCGAAAATCCGGACCGCCCGCTGAACAACAAAGCCATCCAGGGGGAGTACCCTCCGGCTTCGACCTATAAGATCATCGCCTCTCTGGCCGCCTTGCAGGAGAAGGTGATCACGCCCGAGGAGACCATATTCTGCCCGGGGTACCACCGTTTCGGCAACCGCACCTACCGTTGCTGGCGCCGGGGCGGGCATGGCAAAGTCGATTTGAACCAGGCCATTGCCCGATCCTGCGATGTTTATTTCTACCAGGTCGGCCAGCGCCTGGGAATCGATCGTCTGGCCTTTTATGCCCGCTCGGCCGGTTTGGGCAAGCGTACCGGTATCGCCCTGGGCCACGAGAGCCGCGGCCTTGTGCCGACCGCGGCCTGGAAGAAGCGAAAAACCGGTATCGCCTGGCAGGAGGGCGAAACCCTCTCCGTGGCCATCGGACAAGGCTTCAACCTTGCCACTCCCCTGCAGATGGCCATGTTCACGGCGGCCGTGGCCAACGACGGCAAGCGCTACCAGCCCCTGCTGGTAAAGAAAATTGCCAAAGCCGGGGAACAGCCCTCGGCGGCGCGTCCACCCAAATTGATCGGACGGCTGCCGGTGACCGACATCAATCTGGCCCTGGTCCAGAAGGGGATGTGGGAAGTGGTGCAGGGGGAGAAGGGGACGGCCCGCATTGCACGTCTTAAGCAAATTGATATCAGTGGCAAAACCGGAACGGCCCAGGTGGTGAGCCTGGATAAATTCGAAGAAAACGAGGAGGCCAAGGACGAACGCCGGTTCAAGGACCATGCCTGGTTTATTGCCTACGCGCCGTCCGAAGCGCCTCGCATCGCCATCGCGATCATTGTCGAGCACGGCGAGCACGGCTCCAGTGCCGCGGGCCCGATCGCGCGTGAAATGGTGCGCACCTACCTCGGACCGGAAGCCGACGCGCAGGTGTCGGCCCGGACTGAAAAACCGGCACCCGCCGAGGATGCATCGGCCGCCGGAGGGAGGGGCGGACATGGTTGACCGCCGCTATTTCACCTATTTCGACTGGGGGCTTTTGGCCCTGACCTTTCTGCTGGGACTTGTTGGTCTGATGACCCTCTACAGTGCCGTGATGGCCGGCGTTCCCACCCCCCAGAAGGCGCTTTTTATCAAACAGCTCATCTGGTACGGCATCGGGCTCGCAGCCATGCTGGTGTGCCTGCTGTTTAATTACAAACTGCTGGAGCGATGGGGGCTGGTGATTTATGCGATCTGCATTCTAATGCTCGTGTGGGTCATGTTTTTCGGCAAATACGTGGGCGGTTCCCGTCGCTGGCTTATCATGGGTCCCGTGTCCCTGCAGCCTTCCGAACTGGTCAAGATTGCCGTCATTATCGTCCTGGCCCGCTATTACGCCAAATATGTTTCCTCCCGCGGCTTTAGCCTCCGCGACCTGCAGATACCCGCGGTATTAACCCTGATTCCTTTTATCCTGATTCTGCGTCAGCCGGACCTGGGCACCGCCGGCCTGGTGGTGCTGATTGCCGCCACCATGACCCTTTTCGTCAAAATTGAGCAGCGCTCCTTGATATTGCTGATAGGCAGCGCCGTCGTGATGATATTTCCGGTCTGGTTTTTTGTACTCAAGGATTATCAGAAACAGCGGATTCTGACGCTCTTCAATCCGGAGGGCGATCCGCTCGGCACCGGCTATCACATCATCCAGTCTAAAATCGCCATCGGATCCGGATTTCTGACCGGCAAGGGCTTTTTGCAGGGGACCCAGAACGCCCTTTCCTTTTTACCCGAACAACATACGGATTTTATCTTTTCGGTCCTGGCCGAGGAATGGGGCTTCGTGGGGGCTTTTATCCTGATACTGGCCTTTCTGGTATTTTTGTTCTGGTCCCTCAACATCGCCTTTGGTTGCCGGGACCCTTTCGGCACCATTCTGGCGGTGGGGATCACCGCCATGATCGCCTGGCAGTTTGTGATCAATATCGGTATGGTTATGGGCCTCATGCCGGTGGTCGGGGTGCCCCTGCCCTTTATAAGCTACGGCGGGTCATCGCTTTTAACCACCCTGATTTGCGTCGGCATCCTTATGAATATCAGCATGCGTCGCTTTATGTTCGAATAATCGGTGCCCGCGTTTGTCGCGGGACCAAAGCCATGGGAAAAATCGTATGAAAAAACGACCGGAGAAAGAAAAGCAAGGTGGTTCCATATCAACCCTGATCGGTGTGGACGCCCGTATTGAAGG
>JASJCD010000329.1 GCA_030066135.1 Desulfobacterales bacterium
GGCATGGACTGGCAAAACCGTATCCGGGCCCTGAAGCCGGTCTGGCAGGAAAACATTCTCGTGGTTGAAGACGAAGCGCCCATCACGGCACTGCTGGAAGCCTTCCTGTCCCGGGACGGCATCGTCCACACCGTCGCCGACGGAAGCGAAGCCCTGAAAAAAATCCAGCAGCAATACTATGCCGTCATCATCTCCGATGTCGACATGCCCGTCATGGATGGCTGGCGGTTCTATCGGCGTGCCCGGAGGCAATTCGGCACGATCGGCCAGCGCTGCGTTTTCATTACCGGCAATCCGGTTTCGCCCGCGGCGCGGGAGCTCGAGGCGGAAGGGCTGGACGTACTCGCCAAACCCTTCAGCCTGACGGAAATCCGCCGGAAGGTCTATGATCTGTTGGAATGCAATGTCCGCAGCGACTGTGCTGGTTTGAGCCCCGCTTAGCCACACGGCGGCGCAGAGGGCACGGGTGGTGTCCGGCAGGCAGCGATTTCTTCACCCCGGCGGCAACGGCGGCGGCACGGCCCCGAAAAAGCCCTCCAGGTCCGATACTTCCCCCGCTTTCTCCCAGCCGGCCATACCCTGCTTCCAAACCAGGGTCTCGCGGTCGATCTGCCCCTGGGCGATCATCTGCTGAAGCTGCTCCGGCGTGAAAGGACCGGCCTGCTGGTTGTTGATACCGGCAAACCACTGCACCTGGCCGGGCAGCGGCGGCGGTCCCTCCGCCGGCGGCGTGGCCTGCTGGGGCTGGGCCGCCCCCTGCATGGCGCCGCCCACGACGTTGCCCATGCCCACGCCGGCAATCATTCCCATGGCACCGCTGCCCGCGTTGGGGTTGGCCGCCATGGCCTCGATGGCCTCGGCCGTCTGGAACTGGGTATACTGGTTGAGATTGCCCACCAGCCCCATCTTGGTGCGCTTGTCCAGCGCCTCCTCCACCTCGTCGGGCAGAGAGACGTTCTCGATCAGGAACTTGGTCAGAGCGGTGCCGTATTCGTCGAATTCGGGTTGGAGTTTGCTGCCCAGCAGATCTCCCATCTCGTTGTAGTTCGCGGCCAGGTCCAGCATCGGGATCTTGGATTCGGCCAGGGCATCGGCAAAACGGCTGACCAGGATGTTGCGCAGTTGACCGGTAATCTCGTCAGTTTGAAAATGCGTATCCGTGCCGGCGATCTGGCGGATGAAGGCCGCCGGTTCGTTCACCCGAATGCAGTAGGAGCCGAAGGCCCGCAGCCGCACCGGGCCGAATTCTGGATCGCGCAGCATGATCGGATTTTTGGTGCCCCATTTGAGGTCGGTGAACTGGCGGGTGGACACAAAGAAGACATCGCACTTGAAAGGCGCGTTGAAGGCGTACTTCCAGCTCTTGAGAGTGGTCAGCACGGGGATGTTGCTGGTGGTCAGCTCCACCCGGCCCGGCCCGAAGACATCGCCGATCTCGCCTTCGTGCATGAAGACGGCCGCCTGGCTCTCGCGGACGATGAGCTGGGCGCCGTTCTTGATTTCGTTGCCCTCGCGCGGGAATTTCCAGACGAGGGTGTCGCCGGTGTCGTCCACCCACTCGATGACATCGATAAACTGTCCTTTGACTTTATCCCACAGGGCCATTGTATCTCCTCCGTTACGGCCGCCGCCAGGGGCCGTTTCTACGGGTTGTCGGTTAAATTGCCGGCGTCGGCGGGCTGTGACTGCCGAAACGCTAACACCCCCCCCAGATGATGTCAATTGAGCCCCGGAATCCGTATGGGGCAGCGGCCAGGAGCCGATCGCGGGTCGCCCTGAACGAACAGCGATAAGGATTGAGGTGTCGGGTTTCGGGTGTCAGTCTCAGGGTTCTGAGGTTCTATCCCCGAACCTGGAACACAGAACCCCGTTGTTTATTCATGAAAGCGTGCCCAGCCCCGCTTGTAGTACTCGAAGAGCACGGGCTGGTCCAGCCGGTTGACGCGCACTTCGCGTTCGGGCTGGATGTCCTGGCTGAAGACGAACATGGCTTTCAGGGAGGCCGTGTTCAGAAACCGGGCAGGCACCGCAACACTGAGGTTTTCGGGCCGGATGGGACGCGGGGCGGCCATGACGAAGCCCCACTCCCCGAAAGACGGTACATTCACGTGATAGGGGCGCGGCTGAAGCCTGCCGGCGGGGGCCGCCGCGGGGACGGCCGCCGCCATGGTCCGCAGGATGCACGTGAAGGCCTCCGGGGCAAAAAATGGCGAGGTGGCCTGGGTCACCATCACCCCGCCTTCGGCCAGGCGTCGGGCGCAGAGTCGATAGAAGGCGGTGGAGTATAGTTTGGCCAGCACTTCGCTGTTGGGGTCGGGCAGGTCGATGATAATCACATCGAAGAATTCGCGGCTGGTCTCCACGAATTTGAAAGCATCCAGGTTGACCACGGTCAGGCGGCTGTCCTTCAGCGCACCGCCGTTCAATACCACCAGCTCGGCGCGCTCGCGCCCCAGGCGTGTCATCTCCGGGTCGAGGTCCACCAGGACCACGCGGCGCACGCCCTCGAATTTGAACACTTCCCGGGCGGCCAGCCCGTCGCCGCCCCCCAGGATCAGGATGTTTACCGGCCGCGGACAGGCCGCCATGGCCGGCAGGACCAGGCTTTCGTGGTAGCGGGCCTCGTCGATCGAGCTGAACTGGATATTGCCGTTCAGATAAAGACGGATATCGTCACGCCAGCGCGTCAGCACAATACGCTGATAAGGCGTCGAACGGGCGTAGACGATACTGTCCTGGTAGAGGAGGTCTTCCATGAAGCCGACCAGACGGCCCGAGAAGGCCAATGTGGCCCCCAGCAGGACGAGGACCACAACCAGTCGGATACCGGGCCCGCGTCGCCGCTCTTTAAGCAGCCCCAGGCCGATGGCGGCCACGCCGAGATTCATGAGACCGAAAACAAGGGAGGACCGGCTGAGGCCCAGATAGGGCAGCACCAAAAGGGGGAAGAGGATGGCACCGACCAGGGCACCGAAATAATCCAGGGCCAGGACATGGCTCAGCGCCTCGCTTACCGGGCCGCGGGCCTTCAGGATCCGTATCAGGAGCGGAATCTCAATGCCGATCATTATGCCGATCAGGGCGCACAGCACGAAGAAGAAAACCGGGAAAACCGTTTCGGCCATGGCGCTTACGGCGAACATGGCCACCGAGGAGATTCCGCCCACCAACCCGATCCATATCTCGATTTCGACGAAGGTGCGCAGCAGATCGCCGGTGAAGAATTTGGCCAGATAGGAGCCCAGCCCCATGGCGCACAGGAAGATGCCGATGACCAACGAAAACTGGGTGACCGCATCGCCCATGATATAGCTGGCCACCGCACCGGCAACCAGCTCGTAGACCAGACCGCAGCCGGCCACCAGAAACACCGATGCCAGCAAGATGATGCTGGTGGTGCGGGTCGGAACGTCCATTGTGGGGGCGGGTGCTTTCATGCAGTTCAGGGCGGGCTTGCGCCGGAGGGGCGGCTATTGGCGCCCGGATCCAATATGATGCGGCCTGCGCCGGCACAGCGCATCCGGATTGGCGGCCATGCCGGCACGCCGGTGGTTTGCCGGTGGCCGTCGGCGCAACCGACAGCGGCAGCCCCTGTCAACCGACGATGGCCGCTGCGATGATGATGGCCAGTCCGATCAGGACCGCCCCGAATATGATGGCCAGGGCCGTGTTCTGGTCATCTTCGATCTCCTTGCGGATCGAAAAGGGCGTGATCTTTTCGAAGATGAAGAAGGCCACCGCAAATACCGCCAAACCTACGGCGGAGTAGACCAGTGTCAGGACGAACTGCAAAATATGGTTTTCGGTCGTCATAAAGCGCTTCCTTGACAAAAGGTTTAAATCAGATCTGGGGCACCCCGCAGGCGGCGTCGATCTGCGCCGGGGTTTGAGGCATGTGCGAACGCCGGCCAGGGCTGAAAGATGCCATTTGCCAGCGGGCCCTATTTGCCGCTGCGCAGCCCCCCGCCGCGATGGGTCCGCGTACGCATCATACCGGGGAAAACACCCGCCCGTCGTCCCTGGATGCTGTCTTCCCGCAGGCTGATCCCCTGGGGATGGCGTACACTGGGAATCCCGGATTTACGGATCGTGGACGTGGCCGCCCAGATGGTGCTGCCGGCAATCAGCGTGATAAATGCGACGCGTAAAAACGGCATCGTACGTTAATCCTCGTCTTCCTGCTTCCATTTACCGTAAAGTACGCCGGTAATCATCAATATTGCCAAACTGATGCCCGCGGCCACGGCAAATTTCCCCCAGGGCAGGGCCCCGTCGGTTACGACCAGCCGGGCACCGTGCAGGGCCTGCTCGGCACGGTTGGTGTTGCCCTTGGCGCTGACCGCCATGACAAACAGGCGATAATTGCCTGGATCGGGGATACGCACCATCACCGATTTGTTGCGGCTGCCCTCGCTCCAGTTCTCGCCCCCGGAGCGACCATGGTAGTATTCGATATTGCTTTCGTACTGGTGGACCATCATGTCGTCTTCGCGCACCAGGGCGGCCTCCAGCGTCATCCAGGCGTTGGAAAGCCCGGTGCGGGCGGTGATGCGTGCGGCCGCCCCGTTACCGGTCATGGGAAACGGCTCAGAATAGGCACCCGCGGTCAATTCTTCGGCACTGAAGGCTTCGCGCAGCACTTCGGTGCCCTTCTGGGCGCAGAAGAAAGCCGCCAGGGCGTTGATCACCAGGGCCAGGGCCGCCACCAGCATGATCTGGACATAACGGCGCCGGACAATGGCGGCATCTTCAGTGACCACCGGCTTGAGCGTCTGGCCCAGATCCGACTTCCGGGTGGCCCGGCGGACCATTTTCAGATCGAGCCGCCGCCCGTGGCCATATTCGAGCTGATTCGCGATGCGCTGGGCCTCATAGATACGGCCCGTACCCTCGGCTTCAACAAATTCAGCATAATCAATACGGTCGCCCACCGAAGCGATCCATGGCAGGGCCCCATCCACGTAATAGAGTTCATAGGTCCCATGTCCTTCGGAGACCCATTCCCGTCCGTCGTGGGTCTTGAGTTTACCGCCCCGGGTGGCGGTGAAGGGGTCTTTATGCGGCATGACATGGGATGCCTCGGTCAGGCTGTAGTTGCCCTGGTACTCCCCCAGCCAGCAGCTTGGCCGCCGGGGATGGTAGAGGAGGTAAATGCGGGTCATCTCGTCGGCATCGCCGTCTTCGATATAAGCCAGGCGGGCGAGCACCTCGAAACGGGCCGAACGGTAG
>JASJCD010000330.1 GCA_030066135.1 Desulfobacterales bacterium
ACCACCGCCCACGATCAGGATATCAACTTCACGCTCCTCGACTTCCGGATCCCGTACGGCTTTAAGTTCGCCAGTGGGTACATTCGGTAATGCCATATTGCTTCCTCCTTAATTATGTAAATTCAGAGTTTTTTTGACAGGGGATACCAAATCTCAATGCTTAGACTTTGGGCGTCGGGATGACGTAGCCGTCGGCTTCTTGGGTGCTCAGCAGACCGCTTTCGAGGTCTTTGCCTTTGAGATCGGTATAGGCATTGGCACCACCTTCAGGGGTGGTCCGGATGGGGAACTTGAAGCGTTTGACAACGCCGTTGCGGAACTTGCAGGTCCACATGACGTCTTCGGTACCCATCATGGGCATGATGCTGCTTCCCAGCGGCACGAAATCGGCGTAGCCGCGCACTTCGATGGCCTGGGTCGGGCAGATTTTTACGCAGGAAAAGCATTCCCAGCACTGATCCGGTTCCTGATTGTACGCTTTCATCGCGTTCGGATCCAAAACCATCAGGTCGTTGGGGCAAATGTACATGCAGGCCGTCTTGTCGCCACCCTTGCAGCCGTCACATTTCTCGTTGATCACATAACTTGGCATGTAAAAATCCTCCTAAAGTTGAGTCGTGTGGTTAAACCAGCGGGATCGCCGCCGGTCTTCAGGGTACAACCGTTTTCTTTTACACCTCCCTTCCTCTTCATAATGTGGAAAGCGATTCTCTCCGGTGGTTCTATAGTTTCATAACAAACGGGGTAAGCCCCCGATGTGGTTTGGTTAAGCGCTGGTTGTGGCGGATTGAGATTGGCCGCATTGTTTCAAAATATTCAAACATTTCAGGAGGATATAGTCTGAACGAGTTAGATTTAATACCATTCGCCACTGGGGTTGTCAAGAATTTTCGATCAGGGAAATCCTTAGACATTGGCGGGTTCACGGCCATTCGGGCTGGTAAAACAAGATCTTGAAATAGCGTATCAATTTAACACCACATGTGGTATGAAGGCCCAGTTTTTTTAGCGTTCGCCCCGGCATGCCGACCCGCGCGGTGCGAACGGACCAAAACCGTGACAAGGCGCCCAATTCGGATCGAGGAAAAACATGGATACCGATTTCATCCCCCTGGAGCTGGATGACGAATTCCAGTTCGCCTGCTCCCCGGAGGTCCCCTGCTTCAACCAGTGCTGCCGGGACATCAACCAGTATCTCACCCCCTACGATATTTACCGGCTCAAAAACCGGCTGAACATGACCTCGGGTGATTTTCTCAATAAACACACCGTTGAGCATATCGGGCCCCAGACCGGTCTGCCCATCGTCAGCCTCAAGGCGCTGCCCCAGGAGGACCTGCGCTGCCCCTTCGTGTCGGAGGAAGGCTGCCGGGTTTACGAGGACCGGCCGGCCTCCTGCCGAACCTATCCGCTGGCCCGCGCCGTGAGCCAGTCGCGCGCCACCGGACAGCTGGTGGAAAACTACGCCCTCATGCAGGAGCCGCACTGCAAGGGGTTCAGCCAGAAGCGGACCCAGACCGTGCGCGAGTGGATCCAGGACCAGGAAATCGAGGAGTATAATCGATTCAACGACATGCTCATGGCCATCATCAGCCTCAAGAATCAGCACAAGCGCAGCCCGCTGGACTTGCGCGAGCAGCACCTTTTCCGCCTGGCGCTCTACGACCTGGACGCTTTTCGAATGCATCTTGAAAACAACGGCATCCCCGAGGGCCTCCAACTGGATGCGGCCGAACGGGAAGCCCTGCGGACGGATGACCTGGCGCTGCTGGCCTTTGGCCATCGATGGCTGCAATTGATGCTTTTCGGTCGGGCGTGACCCCCTGCAACCGACATCAACCCGGCGGAGTATGATCGATGGCGCAAGAAAAACGTGTGGCGCTGGTTCTGGGAGCCATTAAAGGCATCGGCAAGGCCATCGGCATCGACCTGGCCCGCCGCGGTATCCGCACCGCCCTCAACTATTTCGACTGGGAGGAATCCCTCCCCGCGATGCGAACCGACTTCGAGGCCATCGGCACACCGTATGCCGTTTTCCGTAACGACCTGACCGATTGCGACGCTGCCGGCAGGCTCGTTCGCGACACCGTCCGGCACTTCGGGCGCCTCGACATCCTGATCAACAATATCGAACGCGGCGGCTGGCCCGTCGTCCATGGTCCCTACCAGCCGGCCCAGTGGGATCTCGAATTCAACACCACGCTGCGCGCCAAACAATGGGTGTTCGCGTCCGCCCTGCCCTATCTCAAGGCCGGCGGTTGCGGTTGCGCCATCAACTTTTCTTCCGTCGCCGCACTGGTGGGCCGCAGCGGACCGGCCAGTCTGGTTTTCAACGATGGCTACACTGCGGCCCAGCGGGGCATCGGCGCCCTGACCGAAATCTGGGCGCGCACGGCCGCCCCCGAGGTTCGGGTCAACGAAATCATGCTGGGACTTGTGGAAACCCGCCATGGTCCGGAGACGCGCGGTTGGGGGCTGCTCACCCCCGAGCAGCGTCAGGCCCTGATCGACCACACCCTGGTGGGTCGCATCGGTCGGCTGAAAGACGTGACCCGGGCGGTCTGGTTCATCCTGAGCGAATCGCCCTATATGACGGGGAGTGTTTTGCGCCTGGACGGCGGCTATGTGCTGGGGGGCGAATCAGTGGCCCCCATGCCGCCGGGAGTGGTCTGACGGACCCGTCCAAGCCGTTGGCCAACCCCAAACGGTCAGCGGGGACGGATCCATTTCGAAGGCAGATTCCACACCGACAGCTTGACCCACTCGAAGCCCAAAACCAATAGCGCCGCGTCGTCTTTCCTGATCTTGCGGATGCGCTCTTTTTTTACACGGTAACGCTTGAGGAACGAACTCTCGAACACGAAGCGGCGAAAAGCGTCCATATTATAGGTGGCCATGAAAGCCATCTTGGCCTTGGGGCCGTATGGCCCCTGGCCACCCCAGGGGTCCTGATGGAACAGGGCCTTGATGGCCGCCCATCGGCGACTCATGCGGTTGTAGACTTTGGCTTCCTGGCCATCGGCCCAGCTTTCGAGGGTCCAGTCTTTGTCCTCGAACGGCCCCAGGCAGAAATCCGGCGGCCGGAAGAAGCTGACGGTTTGCGGCTCGCCGCCATCCGGCCCGAACATGAGGCCGTGTTCGACCGGAAACGTGCGACAGGTGTCGGGGCGGTCGGCGTAGACGACACAGCCGCTGTCATCCCGAAAGGGACAGGTTTGCTCCGCGTCGTCGGCCATGCGCAGAAGGACTTCCGGAAAGTGACTCCCCTCGCGCAGCACGATGTCGGTGTATCGGTCGAGAAAAACGTCGGCGGTCACTTCAAGCGCTTGCTTGAGACGGACGATGTCGTAGGGGTAGAGAAAAAGGTTGAGGTTTTGACAGCAGCGGTTGAAACAGCCGATGTCCGGATGGCAGCGGAATGCAAACGTCTCCTGCGGGTCCAGACGCCGGCCCTTCAGCGCGGCGATATCGTCGTTTTTAACCGCTTTCATCCGATCGACTCACGCTTGCGCCCGCCCAAGGCGATGCCGCCTTCCATTGCCAGGATCATTTCGGCGATGGTCATGCCGACCGGGGCACCGAAACCGGTCGCTTTCCGGACCGTCTGCTCCAGGCCGGCCAGCGTTTGGTAGATGCCGGAGCGATCGAGCGGGCGAGGAGCAACCCGCCGTTGCGCCTGCTCGAAAACGTGGCATCCCGTTCCCCGGATCAGGCCCCGGACCGGGTGATGCAGGATGTGCGGCAGGCCATGCAGGCGGCAGATCATGGGGCGATAGGCATACAGGATGCAGCGCCCGTCACGATTGAGCGGACACCACTGGCGGAAAGATGCCCCCTGGGATTCGGCCTCCCGCAGCGCCTCCTGGTAGCGGCGCGCGTCGGCGTCGGCCCGGCGGCGATCGCCAGCTGCAAGGCCTTCCAACCCTTGACGCAAGTAGGCGTATTCGATGAGGGTATGGTGACGGAAGCGGGTCCGGCAGCAGTTGTCCTCGCACCCGCTGCATGTGAACCCGGCATGGGCGGCCACGGCGTCATAGGCCGCGTCCATGCGCGCATATTCGGCGGCGATGCGATCGAACCAATCGGGCAGATGAAGCGGGAGGGTTCGGCTGGCGTCATTGAAGTCCATGGTCTTATCCGAACGGCGGCACCCGGTTCAGACCACCGGCGCCGGAAAGAAAATGCGCCGGTAAACGGCCATGGCGTAGCGGTCGGTCATGCTGGCCAGCAGGTCGCAAACCAGCCGCTCCCGGGGCTGGTGGTGAAAACTGCACCCATCCATGTCCATGGCCGCCAGTTCCATCTGCAGGGCCTGTTCGTCTTCGAAAAAGTGGCTGTAAAGGTCCGAGAGAATCTTCTTGGCCTTGACGAATTCGTTGTGCACCCGTTTGGAGCGATAGACATTTTCATACAGGAACTGTCGCAGCACCAGCATGGCGTCGTAGACCTTGTCACTCATCCGGATTACGGGTTCGCCCGTCATGGCCTGGCTGTTGGCGATCAAGTCCCTGATCATGGTCGTGGCCCGGTCGGAGTGGGTGCGCCCCAAAACGGCCAGGCAGGCCGAAGGCAGCTGGTTTTCGTGCACGACACCGCTGCGTACGGCATCGTCGAGGTCGTGATTGAGATAAGCCATGATGTCGGCAAACCGGACGATGCAGCCTTCCAGGGTTACCGGCAGCTCTTCCGGGTCCTCGGGCAGCACCCTTCCGAACCCTTTGGAATGTTTCAGAATACCGTCCCGGACCTCGAATGTCAGGTTAAGGCCGCGCCCGTTGTCCTCCAGAAAATCGACCACGCGCAGACTCTGCTCGTTGTGGCGAAAATCCGGCGAATATATCTCCTTGAGGGCGGTTTCACCGCCATGCCCGAAGGGGGTGTGGCCCAGGTCGTGCCCCAGCGCGATGGCCTCGGCCAGGTCTTCGTTCAGGAACATGGCCCGTGCGATATTGCGCGCAATCTGGGCCACCTCCAATGTGTGGGTCAGACGGGTGCGGTAGACGTCACCCAGAGGATTGAGAAAAACCTGGGTTTTGTATTTCAGACGACGGAAGGCATTCGAATAGACGATGCGGTCGCGGTCGCGTTGAAAGGCGGAGCGGACCGGGCAGGCCGCCTCCTGCGCTTCGCGTCCGCGGCTGGCGGAGCTCAAACAGCCAAAGGGGGACATGAAGCGCTTCTCCCGCATTTCAAACTGCTCGCGGATGGTTTCCGGAGCCGC
>JASJCD010000331.1 GCA_030066135.1 Desulfobacterales bacterium
ATGGTGGGCGAGATCGGGGGCTCGGCCGAAGAGGACGCCTGTGAATACATCAAGGAAAAGGTCACCAAGCCGGTGGTGGGTTTCATCGCCGGGCTGACCGCTCCGCCGGGCCGTCGCATGGGGCATGCCGGCGCCATCATCAGCGGTAGCAGCGGCACGGCCGAGGCCAAGCTGGCGGCCATGAAGGCGGCCGGTGTGCATGTTTCCGAGAGTTTGGGCGCGGTGGGGGAGCTTTGCGCGTCCGTCTTCTGATTGCCAATCACAAACGGCATCTTTCGGCCCCGGGCGGCGTTTTCACCTCTTGGGCATCCTCGACGTAGCTATTGCTACGTCTGCGGTGACCAAGAGGCTGCAGCCTTGCCCGGAACCAAAATCTACCATTTGTGACTGGCAATCGCCTTAGAAATTTATTTCATAACAGGTGCTTGCAGGTGCTTCCCCTCATTTGATGGGAACCGGGCCGTGGGCACCTGTTTTATTTTAGAGCACGGCCCGGCAGGACAAAAAAGCCTTGCCATCGGGGGTGGTTTTGCGCATTATGGGCGGGTTTTTTTAGCTCTGACAGGAAGGTAAAGGACGGCCGAGCATGCACGAGATGGGTGTGGCCATGCAGATTATCGAGATAGCCCAGGCGTCGATTCCAGCGGACATGGCTGGCGCCCGCGTGGCCCGCGTGAACCTCAAGGTCGGCAAACTGTCGGCCATCGTGGCCGACAGCCTGCGTTTCTGTTTCGAGGTCGTGGCCCGGGAAACCCCTCTGGAAGGGGCCGAACTGCACATCGAGGAGGTCCCGGTCCAGGCGCGCTGCAATGCCTGCCGGCACGAGTGGACCATCGACCAGCCGGCCTTTGCCTGTACGGCCTGCGAAAGCGGTGACATCACCTTGCTTTCGGGTCGGGAGCTTGACATTGAATCTTTGGAACTGGCGGAAGAGGACGCGTAACATGCTGCTGGATGGAATCAATCGGATCAAAGCCTTGCATCACAAAGACGGTCATGACCACCACCACCCCCACGCCGGCGATGCCCCGGTGGAAACCCGCGCCAGTGGAACGCGGGAGATCAAGGTGGTGCGCCGGGTGCTGGACGCCAACGAAATCATGGCCAAGGCCAACCGCCAGTTGTTTGCCGACCAGAAGATATTCGTGCTCAACCTCATGAGCTCGCCCGGCTCGGGCAAGACCACCACGCTGGAAAAGACCCTTCGGCATCTGATGCAGGACTTCCGCTGTGCCGTGATCGTGGGCGACATCTGCACCACCCAGGATGCCGACCGCCTGGCGGCCAGCGGCGCCCCCGTGGTTCAGATCAACACCGACGAATTCGGCGGCGACTGCCACCTGGCCGCCCACGTCATTGAGAAGGCACTGAGCGGCCTTGATCTTGACGATCTTGACATCCTGATCGTGGAGAATATCGGCAACCTGGTCTGCCCGGCCGAATTCGACATTGGCGAAGACAAGCGCGCCGTCATCCTGAGCGTCACCGAAGGGGAGGACAAGCCGCTCAAATACCCGCTCATGTTCCGCGAGTGCGATGCGGCCCTGCTGAACAAGATCGACCTGCTGCCCTATCTGGAGGATTTCGATGTCAAACTGGCGGCCGATAATATTCGGCAGATCCACCCGGGGATGCCGGTGTTCGAGACCTCGGCCAAGACCGAGGAGGGGTTTGGGCCCTGGCTGGATTGGCTGCGGTCTTCGGCCAAGGAGAAGTTGGGGTAGCCTGTATTCTGTATCAATGTAATTTATTTTATCAACAATAAAGCCACCTTGCGGTGGCTTTACTTTTCTGACAGTCTTCTTTTCCCTGAATAAGAATTGAATGTTCATTTTCTTGCACGCGCAAGAAAACGAACCAAAAGAAAGCCCGTGGCCCGCTTTCTCCTGCGCGTCGAAGAATTGAGCGGGGCCCGCGGAAACTCGCTTCGCTCAAACAGTCCGCGGACCTTATCCGCGCAATTCTTCGATGCTCGGCGCGGGACAAAGGGAGAAAACCCTTATGTGTTGCTACGGCCTGTGTCGGCAGGCCGACGCCCAATTTTCTGAAGGAGGTAATGAATTATTTGGGATCGGAAAAAGTTATCTTTCGAAGGAAGGAAATAATTGGCAAAGGCTCTAACTTAAGGGCTGAATTTGGCTCAGGAGCCGTAGATTTTGTTTCCAGGCAAGGCCGCAGGCTTCTGGTGGCCGCAGGCGTAGCTGATGCTACGTCGAGGATCGCCAGAAGCCGAGAACGCCGCCTGGGGGCAAAAGATGCGGCCCCTGAGCCAAATTCCTACAGGTGGACCTGCTCGACCGATATCATATGCGGCAGCGCCTTGAGATCGCTGATCGTGCTTTCGTCCGCCGGGGTGTCGATGTTCACCATGCAGGTGGCGCGGTCGCCCAGGCGACCCAGCTGGAAGCGGCCGATATTGATGTCGTGCTCGCCCAGCATGGTGCCCACATTGCCGATGACCCCGGGCTGGTCGATGTTCTGGAGAATAATCATGTGGCCTTCGGGGATGGCGTCCATGTAGATCTTGCCAAAGCGCACGATGCGCGGGTGCTTTTCTCCGAAGATGGTGCCCCAGATCTCGTTGGGGCCATCCTCGTAGCCTTCGAGGCGGATTCGCAAGGTGCCGGCGTAGTCCGTGCGGTCCTTGGAAAGCACTTCTTTAACTTTGATGCCCTTGGCCTTGGCAATGGCCCGGGCGTTCACGTAGTTGACCGGTTTGTCGGTGAACGAGCCCAGGAAGCCCTTGAGGGCGGCATGGGTCAGCGGGCGGGTTTCCAGGTCAGACACGTCGCCGGAATAGATGAGGGTGATGTCGTAGACCCGGCTCATGAGCTGCCCCATGAGGGCCCCCATCTTCTCGGCCAGGTTGAGGTAGGGGCGGATCCGGTCCATGACTTCACGGGAGACCGAGGGGAAATTGACCGCGTTGACGATGACGTCGTTGAGCAGATAGGAGGCCAGCTGGTTGGCGATCATCTCCGCCACCTTGACCTGGGCCTCACCGGTGCTGGCGCCGAGGTGGGGTGTAAATATGACCCGCGGGTGCTTGAGCAGCGGCATGTTCGGGTCGGGCGGTTCGGTGGGGAAGACATCCAGCGCGGCGCCGGCCACATGGCCGCTTTCAAGCGCGTCGTAGAGGGCGTCCAGATCGACCACTTCGCCTCGCGCACAGTTGACGAGCCGCACGCCGGGCTTCATCTTGGCCAGGGTTTCAGCATTGATCATGTTGACCGTTTCCTTTAGCCGCGGCACATGGAGCGAAATGAAATCCGCCTGCTGGTAGAGTTCTTCGCGGCTGACCATCTCGACGTGCAGGGCTTCCGCCGCTTCGGGGCTCACGAAGGGGTCGGCGGCGATGACCCGCATGCGCAGCCCCCGGGCTAGGGTCGCCACCACGCGGCCGATATTGCCCAGCCCCATGATGCCCAGCGTCTTGCCGGTGATTTCAACGCCGGTCAACAGCTTTTTGTCCCAGCGGCCGTCCTTGAGCGACATGGTGCCCTGGGGAATGTTGCGCGCCAGGGCCAGAAGCAGCGAGATGGCATGCTCACCCGTGGTCACGGTGTTGCCGCCTGGGGCGTTCATAACCACCACGCCCTTGTCGGTGGCCGCCTTGACATCGATATTGTCCACGCCGATACCGGCCCGGCCGATAGCCTTCAGGTTGCCGGCCGCCGCCAGCACGGTTTCGTCGACCTTGGTGCCGGAGCGCAGCGCCAGCCCGTGATAATCGCCGATGATTTCCGCCAACCGTTCCGGCGCATTGGTGGCTTTGTCGAAGTCTTCCACCACCTCAATTTTGCCGGTGGCTTCGAGAATCTCCCGGGCCACCGGCGACATGTTGTCCCTAATCATTACTTTGAACATGGGTCGCTCCATACTTTGGGGTTGTCAATCCGTCCGCGCGGTGCGGAACATGATCGGCGCGTGTGGTCGAATCGGTCTATATAGCATATCTTTTTTGGCAATTGCAAAAAAACCAAACCGTTTTGACTTCGCGCGCGGTCTTTTTATATTGGGTATATCCACATAACAAGGAGGACGCCATGAGCGCGCGCGAACCTGCTTTTGCCGGCAGCTGGTACCCCGATACCGCCGCCGGATGTCGACGTGATATCGAGTCTTTCCTGGAGGAGCGGCCCCTGGCAGCGCTCCCCCGTGCACCGCTGGGCGGTATCGTACCCCACGCCGGCTGGTATTTTTCCGGCAGCCTGGCCTGTCATATTATCGGCTCGATGCAGGCCGATCCCCCGCCGGACATCCTGGTGATTTTCGGTATGCACATGCATTCCGCGGCGTCGCCAGTGATCATGACGACGGGCGCCTGGCACACGCCCTTGGGGGACTTACCCATTGCGGAGGACCTGGCCCATCACCTGGCGGCGCAGTTTGACTTCGAGGTCGAAGCCCCCCGTGACCCCAACCGTGACAATACCATCGAACTGCAACTGCCTTTCATTCGCCATTTCTTCGGTCCCGTACCGATTTTGCCCATCGGCGTGCCGCCGTCCACGGAAGCGCTGCGCATCGCCGACGCCGTGGCCACCTATGCGCAGGCCGAGAAGCGACGGATCAAGGTTATCGGCTCCACCGATCTGACCCACTATGGTCCCAACTATGCCTTTACCGACAAGGGGCGCGGTGCTTCTGCCGTCAAGTGGGTGCGGGAAGAAAACGACCGGCGATTCATCGACGCCCTGCTGGCCCTGGCGCCGGGCCGTGTCATCGACGAGGCCCAGCGCCGGCAGAATGCTTGCTGCGCCGGGGCGGCGGCGGCCTGCGTCGAAGCGGCCATGGGACTGGGGGCACGCGAAGGTCGCCTGCAGGCCTATGCGAACAGTCATGACAAGAGTCCGGGCGACAGTTTCGTGGGGTATGCGGGCGTGGTTTTCTTCTAGCCGTCCTGCACACCGTGCGTCAGCCGGATGATAGCGCTGCGAGGTTTCTATCGCCGTCGGGGTCGCTATCGGAATCGGAATTCGAAGAGGCGGAGGTTATTCTCGATACCGATTCCGATAGCGATTCCGACCCCGATGTTTGAGGGGGCGCGCTTGTCAGGTGCGAATTCAGGACTTCTTCGGGCGGAAGAGGGTGTACATCAGGTCCAGCTGGCCCGGTGGGGCGTCGCCCTTGCGCTCGATGATGACCTGCCAGGTGGAGTGGCCTTCGAGCAACTGCAGGGCCTGGGTGATACGGGCCAGCGCACCGGCCGCGGCCTCTCTGTCCACCCGTAGGGTTTCGCGTTCGCTGAAGGTCACGTCATCCCCGGCGCTCATCCCGGCGGGCAGTCCCACCAGCACCGATCCTTC
>JASJCD010000025.1 GCA_030066135.1 Desulfobacterales bacterium
AATCGTCGCCATCGACAAGGCCTACCCCATGCACGCCCAGCAAATCATGTCCGGGCTCTGGGGACAGGGCCAGATGAGCTTCTGCAAGATCATCGTGGTAGTGGACCGCGATGTGAACCCCCAGGACCCGGCCGCGGTAATGGCCAAACTCCTGACCCAGTTGGATGTGAGCGCCGACCTGACGCACACCCAGGGGGTTCTGGACGTCCTCGACCACTCCTCGCCGACCCCGATCCATGGCAGCAAGCTGGGCGTTGACCTGACGGCCAGAGTCCCCGGCGAGACCCCGCGAAACCCGGCACCGACCCCGGTAAGCCCGGGATCGGCTTCAAAACAGGCATTCGAAGCGTTGCTGGCAGATAAAGTCCCGGGCGTGGCCGGCCTGCGCGTTTTTCCCGACGACCCCGCCGCCGTAGCCGGCGCATCCCCCCTTCTGCTGGTCAAGGTCCTCAAACCCGGCGACCGGGCCGGCCGTGATTACGCCCGCCAACTGCTCGATCTCGAAGCCCTGGGCGCTTTCAGGCTGATCCTTCTCTACGACGCGGACATCGACCTCGACGACAACTCGCTGGTGCTGTGGAAACTTTTCAACAACACCGACCCCGGGCGGGATATCCACTATAAAGCGGATCGCTGCGTGGTGGATGCTTGCAGGAAAGATGCCTCGGACGGGCATCTACGCGAATGGCCCGAAGAGCTGACCTTCGATGTATGAAGGGCGTGGCCTGTTTGGCGAAACGCGATTCCACGCCCACTGGTCTTTCACCAAGTCGGTGTCGGGGTCGCCATCGGCGATCGGTATCGGGTTTCGAATAGAATGGGGCAGCGAATCATTTCGATCCCGATTCCGATAGCGATAGCGACGCCGAAACGAACCGCACGACAAACCCGGTCGGAACGATGCGCAGGCTACGCGTGCGTGGGGTTCACGCCGTCGCCGCCACTTTACCCTTGCCCCCCTCGCCGATCTCGCAACGCATCCGACAGACCTCCAGCGTCGAGCAGACAACGTCCACGGCCCCATCCAGGGACATGCTGCCGGTATTGACGGTCACGTCATAGTTCAGCGGGTCGGCAATGTCGGCATAGAAATACTTGCGGATAAAAGCCTTGCGCTGCGAATCGGTCTTGACCACCCGCCGGCGGGCCTCGTCCGCCGAAAGGCTGAACGCGTCGGCCACCTTGGCGGCACGCATTTCCAGTGGGGCGATGACCCGCACGCTCAGGCGGCGCTCGGCCGGAAGGATGAAGTTGGCACCCCGGCCAATCAGTATGGCGCGGCCGTGACGGCCAAGCGTGCCGATCACTTTCATGAGATGTTTCAGATACTGGTCCGGCCACAGATGGCGGGTGTCCACCAGCGAGGCGATCCAATCGTCCAGAATGGACAGCCCCTTTTCATCCAGCGTTTCCAGCAGCTGCGAACTCACTTTGGCGCTGCGTGCCATTTCATGCAGCACTTCCTGGTGAAACAGATCGAACCCCAGCCGCTTGGCCAGCTTCTCACCGATAATTCGTCCGCCGCTTCCGGGTTCACGTGAAATCGTCAGCACGGGAAGGTCTTTTTCAGCCTGCTTGGGTTCGGCACGGCTGAACTGCCAACTGCGGACCTGTTCCTCGACAATCTGAGCCACCGGTTTGACTTTGACTTGCATGGGAATCCTCCTTTCTGGGATCGGCGTGATGCAGGCCGGCACGTGCCGGTAGGATCGTGTCAGGTGAGGCGGTGGCAGAAGCAGAAGTCGTCGTGAAATCAGCCGGGTCGAAATTCAGCGGGGCAGGCAGGTAGCAGGGTGTTGTGTCGTCGCAAGGGCTTGAGGAGCGGTGTCGGATGGCCGGTTATGATACGAACGCCGCTTAAATAAAACATATAAAAAATTAAGCCCCCGCCCCTTACAGTCAAGGGAAACAGGCAGCGTCGAAGCTGCGGTCACGCGCCGCAGAGAATGTCGGCGTCGACACAGCAATCTTCGGGTGAAACACCGAAATATACGCAGGGGTCCACGTAACAACCGCAGGAATCCGGTTCCAGACAGCTGCGGGGATCCTTCAAGTTCCAGCGGCAGCCCGGCATGGAGGAGGAGGTGTCGCCGGTGTGCGCCGGATGGCCTTCGGGGTCGCGGCGGACATCGTCTTGCATGGATGCGTCTCCCATTACGGAAAGTCGGTTGGACTGCAGGTGTTGTAACCAGCACCTCAAACAATACATTTAGGTGGACTGGCAAGACCGGTGGGCAGGTGGTAGCGCTCAGGCCGATGCCGGCGGCGGATTCTCAGAGCGGGCCACCAGATCCTGGACGATCTCCCGCAGGGGGGGATCCAGCGGCTGGCTTTTGGGGAAAAGGGCCAAGTTGTCTTTCCAGGTGAAGGCCACGGCGTCGAAACAGGCCTGAATGACGTACTCCCCCTGTCGGCCGTATGTTTCCGCCGGGGTATACTCCACAAACTGCATGCGCGCGGGATCGATCTCGAACCGTCGGCAGACCACCGTGGCAATATGGCTGCTGGCGCTGCGCACGGAAACTTCACCCATCATCATGGTGTCACGGGGCAGGTCCGAGGCCACGACAACGATGGGACGGATATGAACCACCCCCGAGGTGGCGCCCTGGTTGAGGTCGAAAATCCTCAGCCGGCAGCGGCCGCGGGCGAGCCTGAGCTTGCCGCCCCAGCCCTCCCACTCGAATATGTCGTCATAGATCACCATGCTCGCCCCGTTTTGCTCAACCCCGCGTCAGGCTGCTGTAGATCTGAAGAAGTTGATCCGGAAGTTCGCGCACATCCGAAATCACGGTGTGGTGCACGTGGCCGTAAAGATCGTCCAGACGCGGGCTGGCCGGAATGTTTACCGTGATGGCGTGGGTGTAAATTTGCCTTGTCCGGGCCTCGGCAATGGCCTGCCGGGTATCGGCAATGGCGTAGTCTTGCTTGTATTCCAGATCGTTGGGAAAACCGTCGCCGATGACGATCAGCAGGCGGACGCGCGCCTCCAGCGCCGCAAGATCCTGGGTGGCCCGGCGCACGGCCGCCCCCATCCGTGTGCTGCGCTGGGGGTGAAGCTGACCGATGCGGCCGCGGGCGTTCTCCTCTAATGGGGCATCAAAATCTTTGATGCGGAAATAGTCGACCCCCAGACGGCCCGTACCGGAAAAACCTGCAATGGCGTAGCGATCCCCGACCACCTCCAGCGCCTGGCTGAAAAGGACGATGGCTTCCTTCTCCACCTCAAGTACGGAAGCATTGGATCCATCCACAATATTGGACGTGGAGCGAGAGAGGTCAACCAGCAGCAGCACGGCCACGTCGCGGCGCTGCTTGATGCGCTTGATGTACAGCCGCTCGGAAGGCGTAACCCCGGCCCGGCGGTCCAGCGCGTAGTCGAGCAGCGCCCGGTAGTCGAAATCATCCCCTTCGATCCATTGACGCAGGAGCCGGAGCCCCTCGGGCCGCAGCAGTTCAAAGGCGTACTTCAGCCGACGCACGAGCCCCTTGTGTCTTTCGAGCACCCCCGTGTAGAACCCATTGGCTGCCGCCGGCAGACGTCGGTCGCGCACCCGCACATGATCGTGCAGGTAATCGCCGATCAGATCATTCCACTCCCGCAGCCAGACCACGTTTTCGACGTCATCGGGATCCTCGAAGGACGCCTCCGTCCCGTGCCCGCCGGGCAACTGCCAGTCCGCCGGATCGAGCGGGGGCGGGGGCTCGGAGGGTTCCCCGTGCGGGCCTTCGTCTCGGCGGGCCTGCCGCACAAGTTCACGGACCTCCTCCTCGTTCAGACGGCCGGCATTGCGCTGAAGCAGCATACGCAGGTCGGCCTGGTAGAGCTTGAATCCCCGGGCGGCCAGACGACGGGCAATGGCGGCGGCCCGGGGTGCCACCGGAGCGAATCCCTGCGCGTAGGCCTCGATGGGGATGGGCAGGCGAAACGGAGCGCTTAGCGGCTGATAGGGACGTCGGCCCACCGCCAGGGCCTGGGCCACCCGCGGATAGAACGCGACCACCAGACCGGCGCTGGCTTCGACCGGCATGCGGCCCGGTTCCGCCGCCTGGAAAGCCGCCTGCATATCCGCCACCAGGGCCGGGTCGTCCTTCTTGTCCAAGGCCGTTTCCGCCAGGGGAAGATCCAGGGCCAGGCAGGCATAGGCGGCATCCAGGAGTGCGGGCGCATGCACCCTGGCCTGGCGCCTCTGGAATTCGGCCTGAAAAACCGGCCGCCCCCGGCGCACAAGCCCCGGGTAGTCGATCTGCAGACGCACGTTCAGACGCGCGTGCTCGAACAGGGTCAGCAGGTCGTGGGCCAGACGCTGGTGCGCGAAAGAGGCCACAAAGCCGGCCAGATCGCCCGCATCGGCGGGCGCGGTTGGCGCCACGTCGACGCCCCGGTCGCGCGCCCTTTCCAGGTCGAAGTGAAAGGTATCGTATTCGATCAAGCCGGTTTCAAACTTGGTCAGAATCCGGAAGAGACCGACGTTGGCCTCGCGGCTGTCAAAGCAGTCGATTTCCTCCGGCAGGTAGACATTCTCCCCGTCGCAGGCGGCCAGCGGGCCGCCCGCCAAGGCTTCGTCCGCGATGCCGGGAAGGGCCGCCAATGGTTTCAGACGGGCGGGCCGGCCGGTGCGGGCCTGGAGGTAGCGGTTCAATCCGGTGAGGGCCCGCGTCAATGGCACGGCCGTCTGAAGCGCACGGCAGCGCTCGCGCCCGGAATCCGAGCGCAGGGCGATAAACCGCAGGGCCTGCTCGAGGTGCCGGGGGGCGATCGACAAGGCCTGATCGACGAAACGCTCGAGGGCCTGGTCCGCCAGCAGAAGCGATCCTCGCTCCAGCCCCTCCAGATAGGGTTCGAGCAGACGCAGATCCGCGGCAGCCACGCGCTCCAGCTGTTTCAACTGCCCCAGGCGGCGGTTGACGGGCATACGCCTGATGGCGCGCGGCAGCAGGTTGCCCAGATATTGGCAGCGGTTGTAGCTCAGTTTGCGGTCGAAGACGGTCTGCAGCAAAATGAGATAGGTGGCGGCCGCCGGCCGATCCTCTTTTTCAAGCAGCCAGCGAAGGCCTTCCAGCGGCGCCGGCAGGAGGTAGGCCCCCTTGTTCATGAGCACCGCCACGCTGCGGCGGTAGGCGGCCCGCAGCGTGGCATCGCCGGTGAGCAGGACCGGGGGCAGGTAACGGGCGGTGGCCCGGCCCAGACCGGCCCCGTGCCGGCCGTCACGCCGCACGGCGGCGCCGTAGCCCGCCAGAGCGCCAGGGGGGCCGGCGGCCAGCAAGGCTTCATATCCTTCGGCCACGGCTTGTCCGAAATGGATTTCACGTCCGAAGCAATCGATCAGGGTCGCAACGATGTCCCGGCAGTCGCCCGCCTGTGGGGGCACCGCCGCCCTCCGGCAGGCCGTCATGAGACGATGGGCCAGGGCGGGATCCAGGTCCTCTAAGGGCAACAGCGCCGCACAGGGATCGGTCATATCAAAATATATCGCTGATGAGTTCTTCCAGGGTCTCCAGCAGACGCTCGTCATCGGTCAGGGGCTGACAGATGGCGGTACGGCAGGCACGCGCCGGGGCGATGCCGCCGTGGATCAGCTGGGCGGCATAAATCAGCAGACGCGTGCTGGCGCCTTCGGTCAGGCCGTGTTCGCGGATGTTGCGGATCTTGGCGGCCAGGGCCACCAGGCGTGAGGCCAGCGCCGGATCGATGCCCCCCTCACGGGCTACGATGGCCGCCTCCTTATCGGCTTCGGGGTAATCAAATACGAGGCCCACAAAACGCTGGCGCGTGCTCTGCTTGAGGTCCTTGAGCACCGATTGGTAGCCCGGGTTGAAAGAAATCACCATCATGAAGTCCGGATGGGCACGGATGACTTCACCTTTTTTGTCGATCGAGAGCAGGCGGCGGTTGTCTGTCAGGGGGTGAATCACAACGGTCGTGTCCTTACGGGCCTCCACGACCTCGTCCAGATAGCAGATGGCCCCCATTCGCACCGCGGCCGTGAGGGGGCCGTCGGTCCACACGGTCTGATCGTTGCGCAGCAGGAAGCGTCCCACCAGATCGGAAGCAAACAGGTCCTCGTGGCAGGAGACCGCAATCAGCGGGCGCTTCAGGCGCCAGGCCATGTATTCCACGAAGCGGGTTTTGCCGCAGCCCGTGGGGCCCTTGAGCATGGCCGGAAGCCTTGCCGTGAAGGCCGCTTCGAACAGCGCCACCTCGTCGGCGCTGCTCAAGTAGTAGGGCTCCGTGTCGATAAAGTGCTCAGCACTCGCCTGCTGCGTGTCGTGCATGCCATTTTCCTCCTGAATGGAACCGGGCCTGCCGCCGCCTGGCGTGGGAACTGCAGCCAAGGGCAACAAGGGCGTTGCCATAGATGGTGTCTACCGTATTTAATCGCGTTTGAAAAGAATGCGATGGGGGTCGATTCGTGTTGCACACCGTGGTGGGATGTAATATTCATAATGTTTGGATAAACTGAATACGCCCAAATTTTTAAATCACAGGTAGCGCCCCGGCCCCGATGAACGTCTTTCACAGGGCAGGTGTGGCGCTGAAGTGGAAATATTAATGACGGAATCCAACAACATTCACCGCCTGACGCACGACGGCAAGGAAATTATTCTGGTCGGCACGGCCCACGTGTCCCGGGAAAGCGCCGATCTCGTGCGCACCACCATCGAATCCGAAAAACCCGACACGGTCTGTGTGGAGCTGTGCGAATCCCGCTGGCAATCCATCCAGCAGAAATCCCGCTGGCGCGACATGGACATCGTCAAGGTGGTCAAAGAAAAAAAGGCGTTCCTGCTGCTCTCCAACCTCATTCTGGCCTCGTTCCAGAGGCGTATTGCCGATAAGATGGACATCCAGCCCGGGCAGGAAATGCTTACGGCCATCGATACAGCCAAGGCGGTGGGCGCCCGCACCTGGCTGGCCGACCGCGACATCCGCACCACCCTGTCCCGCACCTGGCGCAGCATGACGCTATGGGGCCGTGTGAAGCTGCTCTTTCAACTGCTGCTTTCGCTGGGAGAGGTCGACGACCTCAAGGAAGAGGACATCGAAAGGATGAAACAAGAGGATGTCCTCAATAGCCTCCTGAACGAAATCGGTGCCTCGCAGCCGGTGATCCGTGAAATCCTGATCGATGAACGCGACCGCTATCTCATGCAGCGGATCAAATCGGCCCCGGGCGAAAAAATCGTGGCCGTGGTCGGCGCCGGTCATGTTCCCGGTATCCGAAATTACTGGGAGCGGGAATTCGATCTAGCGGATCTGGAGGTAATGCCGCCCAAAAGCAGTCTGTCGGGTTCGCTCAAATGGATCATCCCTGTGGCCATCATGCTGCTTTTCGCCTGGGGGTTCTATGCCGGCGGCTCACAGGCCGGCTCGGACATGATTCTGTGGTGGGTGGCGGCCAACGGCCTGCTGGCTGGTATCGGCGCCATCGTTGCCTGGGGTCATCCGCTGACGGTGCTCTCTTCGGTGCTCTCCGCTCCGTTGACCTCTCTCAACCCCATGATCGCCGCCGGATGGGTGTCCGGTCTGGTGGAAGCCTTTTCACGCAAACCCAAGGTGCGCGATTTTGAAACGCTTCAGGACGACATCCGCTCAGTGCGCGGATTCTGGAGCAACAAGGTCACCCGCATTCTGCTGGTGGTCGTCTTCACCAATCTGGGCAGCACCCTGGGCACCTTCATTGCTTTTCCCATGATCGTACGCGTTCTGCAGACGGTTTGACGCTTATTGCTCGGAATTAATTGCTGGTCAAACTCAACCGTTCGGAAAGCTTCAAACATCCTTCATAAATGGATCATGATCACAAGGCCGTGGGTCCGGAGCCCGTTCCCTCTTCCCCGCGCTGAGCATCGGGGATACGATTGGAAAAAGCGCATGGGCCTGTCTGAGCGAAGCGGGTTCCAATGCGACGGCCATCAGGTAAATATTATACAAACGTTAGGCGCTGATCTCCACGATCTTGCGCGCCATGGTCTTGCCCCCCGGCAACTCGTATGTGCGCTTCACAACCGCCAGACGCCCTTGGGCAAACAGTTTGATACAGGCCGGGTAGAGGATCCACTCTTCTTTGAGCCCCTTGGACTTGATGTCATCAAGGGTATCTTCCGGAAGGATCTCAAAAGCACGCTGTCCGATGATCGGCCCGCTGTCCTCGCCGTAGTCGATAAAATGGACCGTGCAGCCACCGAGCGTGCATCCGTAGCGATAGGTATCGCCATAACCGTCGGTGCCGGGAAAGGAAGGCAGGATGGCCGGATGGATGTTCATGATCTGTGGATTGGCCCGGTCCGTATTGACACGATCAATGAAATACGGCGTCAGGTTGCGCATGAAGCCGGCCAGAATGAGCAGATCAAAGCCATAGGGACGCATGGCCGCCAAGAGTTCACTTTCAGCCGCCGCCCGGGTCTCTAAAAAGAACTTCACCTTACTGGCATCCGTGTCCGGAGGGAAAAGGCGGCTCTTGGCGCGCATTTCATCCAGATCGAAATCGGCGGGCAGACGCAGGTCTCCAGGATCACGGCGACAACGGCGTATAATGGCGCCATAATCGACCACAAACGAGGGGATCCCGTGCCGTTCCGCCCGCTGAAGCCCCTTGGCCGTCGGGTTGTCGCTGCCGACAAAAACCACCTGGCCGCCAGTCTCTCCGGCCTCACAGGCGTCGATAACTGCTTGCAGATTGGTTCCACCCCCGGATATGAGGGCACCGATGCGAATCGTGGACGTCATGCTGATACCTCCGCGGGATGCTGGGTGATGGGATTAAAGAAGAAGAACGCGAAATCGTTTTCCGGACGGTTTCGAAAAAAGTTTGCGATACGGCTTGCAAAGTCCGAGAAATGAAGCGTACTTTCGGTATGCTGACGGCCGAGGGCTGAAGCGTAACGCCGATATCGGACTGTTTGCGCGATCGTCAAAGAAGATCGAATCCGTCGTGCGCTGACTCCCGAGAACAGGTAGCAGAAGCCGCAGAGCCTGTCAATCCAACCGGAGAGAGTCGCCGGAACATATCGAAAATCCGCGACTTTTCGTCGGTTGACAACACTTCGGGGCGTGAATATAATCCAGGCTATTTTAAACCTGAAGAGAGGAACTGAATATGGCCGAAAACGTGTTGGAAATAGACGACGCTCGCTTTGAGAACGAGGTGCTGCAGTCGGATACACCCGTGATGGTCGATTTCTGGGCGCCCTGGTGTGGCCCCTGTAAGGCCATCGGACCCGTGGTGAACGAACTGGCCACCAGCTATGCGGGCAAAGTCAAGTTCATGAAATGCAATGTGGATGACAATCCGGTGACACCCGGCAAATACGGTATTAAGGCCATTCCGACCCTCATTTTCTTCAAAGACGGCAATGTTGTCGATCAGATTACCGGCATGGTGGCCAAAGGCAAACTGGAAGAATCCCTCGGCAAATTGGTCTAACGCTGCGGCCGCCATACCTCCGCAACCGCCTAAACATCCCCCGGGACGGCACGCCCATCGGCTGACCGCCCGGGTCGGTTGACGCCATGATACGCATAATTATCATCGCCATGCTTTCGTTTTTTTTATCAGGCTGCGCCGTTTTCGAACTGTTCCACGAAGACGAAGAAGACGCGACCGCCCAGACCCTGGCCTGGAACGGAATGGACGATTACGAGAGCGGCGACTACGAAGGGGCCAAAGAAGCATTTGAAAAACTCAAGGACTGGTACCCTTACAGCGACTACGCCAAACTGGCTGAACTCAAGATCGCCGATGCCAACTATAAACTGGGCAATTACGAGGAAGCCATCTTTGCCTACGAGGAATTTGAAAGCCTGCATCCGCGCAACGAGGCCATACCGTATGTGATCTATATGACCGGGATGTGCTATTTCGAGCAGATCGATACACCGGACCGCGACCAATCGACAGCCCAAAAGGCGCTGGAGATGTTTGGGCGCCTGCACCGCGACTACCCCAACGACCCATATGCGGTCAAAGCTCAGGAACACATTAATGCCTGCCTGCGCAGCCTCGCCCAGGCCGAATTAAGTATCGGGCGTTTCTACTACAAATCCAAGCACTACAAAGCGGCCATGCGGCGCTTCAAGAATGTCCTTACGCGCTACCCGGATGTCGGTATCCACCAGGAGGCACTGAAACTGATTGCCCGTACCGAAGCCTCGCTCGCCAAGTCCAACCAGGCCGGCGACAGCATCCTGCCCTTCTTTTAGTGCCTCAAGAAAAAACTTTACATTCATATCAAGATAATATATTTCTCGCTATTTAGCTCGGGGCACATTAAGCCCTGATTCGGGCCTCGGAAGCCGGTCCGAGCGGACAGGCATCAACCCAAAGGAAAGGGTGGCATCGGATCATAATCCGATTTTGAGAAGTAGAAGGGGAAAAAGATGGCTAAAAAATGTGAAATCTGCGGCAAAAAACCCATGGTCGGCAATCATGTCAGCCATGCCCACAATATCAACAAACGTCGTTTCAACCCCAATCTGCAGTCCGTTCGCGCCCTGCAGGAAGGGCGTCCCAAGCGCATGGTGGTCTGCACGAGTTGCATCAAATCAGGCCACGTCGTCAAAGCCCCCTAAAAAAATATAGGCTCTGCCGGGGCGTGGCATACCACGCCCATCCTGGTCGCGCGGCGGCATCCGTACCATTGGGGCCGCCGCTGGCATCCTCCCGGCCACCGCGCCGGATGGACCATAAAACCGTCTGACGGTTGAAAAATAAATAAGCCGGTCCGGCGCCCATCAGGCATTCAGCCGCCGCACTTCCTGCACCATACTGATTTTACGCAGGGACGACAGCACCCGCTCAAGATGCCCTGTTCCCGCCACGGCCAACGTCAAATAGCTCTCAACCATCTTATTGGGTTTGGTGTTTGTATTCAGGCTCATAATATTGGCCTCGTGTTTACTGATGCTGGTGGCGATGTCGGCCAGAAGCCCCACGCGGTCATAGGACACGATCAGGATCTTGACCGGATAGGTCTCGGTGGTCTCCTCGGTCCAGGCCACTTCGATCTGGCGCTCAGGACTCATCTTCAGGGCGTTGACGCAGTTGGCCCGGTGGACGGTCACCCCGTAACCCCGGGTGATATAGCCCACGATGGAATCGCCGGGCACCGGCTGACAACACTTGCCGAAGCGGATCAGGATATCGTCCAAGCCCTTCACGAGCACGCCGGCTGACGGTTTGCGCTTTTTCACCCGCCCCATCAGGCGATCGAAGATGGTCTCCCGCGGTTTGTCTTCCGCCTCTTCTTCGGTTCGGGGAATGAAGCGGCGCACAACCTGCAACGGCGTCGTTTTACCGTAGCCCACGCTGGCGATCAGGTCGTCAACCGCCTTAAAACCGAAGTGCTCCACGGCGGCCTGCATCTGCTCCGATTTCATCAGCGTATTAAAATTCAGGCGATGCTTGCGGAAGGCCTTTTCGCACATTTCACGGCCCAGACTCAGGCTGCGGTTCTTCTCCTGGACTTTGATCCACTGGCGTATGCGCGAACGGGCCTTGACCGTCTTGACAAATTTGAGCCAATCCTTGCTGGGCCGGTGGCTCTTGGACGTGATGATATCAACCGTGTCCCCGGTT
Source organism: Desulfobacterales bacterium (assembly GCA_030066135.1). Lineage (GTDB taxonomy): Bacteria > Desulfobacterota > Desulfobacteria > Desulfobacterales > UBA5852 > JABZFP01. Next base: position 11,583 of record JASJCD010000025.1, read on the forward strand.
TCAAGTTCGTGACTCAATGACACAATGCGCCCATTGACCTTGGCACCGGTGCACTGATTGCCCACTTCGGTGTGGATCATATAGGCGAAGTCCACCGGTGTGGCCCCTTTGGGCATCGTCTTGACATCCCCCTGAGGTGTAAAGACATAGACCTCGTCCGGATAGAGATCGATCCGCACGTTTTCGAGGAATTCATCCGGGTTGCGGAAATTCTCCTGGTTTTCAACCAGATTCTGGATCCAGGCGAACCGACGCCCCACGGAATCGTCCAGCGAACCGCCTTCCTTGTAGCGCCAGTGCGCGGCGATGCCCGATTTGGCCACCCGGTCCATCTCCTGGGTGCGGATCTGGATCTCCACCCGCTCCCCCCGCGGTCCGATGACGGTGGTGTGCAGGGACTGGTACATGTTGGGCTTGGGACGGGCGATATAGTCCTTGAACTTGATATCGATGGGTTTCCACAGGGAGTGTACGATACCCAGCGCTTCGTAGCATTGGGGGATCGAGTCCAGGATAATCCGGAAAGCGATGATGTCGTAGACATCTTCGAATGCCAGCTCCTGTGAAATCATCTTGGTGTAGATGCTGTAGAAATTCTTGTAGCGTCCGAGCAGCTGGCACTCGAGCTTGTTTTCCTCCATCTGGCGGCGCAGATAGCCCTTCACATCCTGGACGTACTGCTCACGTTCCTCCCGGTCCTTGCTGACGCTGGTCTTGATGCGGTTGTACTCCTCGGGCATCATGTACATGAAGGAGGCATTTTCCAGCTCGTTCTTGATCCAGTAGATGCCGAGCCGGGCAGCGATGGGGGCATAGATGTCGAGGGTCTCGCCGGCAATCTGGCGGCGCTTGCCCTCTTTGTGAAACTCGAGGGTGCGCATGTTGTGCAGGCGGTCGGCCAGTTTGATCAGGATCACCCGGATATCGTCGGCCATGGCCAGCAGCATCTTGCGCAGGCTTTCAGCCTGGCGCGCCAGGCTGCTGCCGAAAGAAAGCTTGCTCATCTTGGTCACGCCGGCCACAATTTGCATGACTTCCCGGCCGAAGGTCTGCTCGATTTCATCGGGCGTGGCGTGGGTGTCTTCGACGACATCATGCAGGAGACCGGCGGCGATACTGACGGGATCGAGGTTCATCTCGGCCAGAATGCCGGCCACCTCGAGCGGGTGGGAGAGATACGGTTCCCCGGAAAGCCGGATTTGTCCGTCGTGGACACGGGCGCTGAAAATATAGGCCCGATCAATGATATCCAGGTCGGCCTCGGGATTGCTCTCGGCCACTCTATCCAGGATGTCGGTGATTCGAATCATAAGATCCGCATTAAGCCAGGGTTCGGCATCGGGCATGCCGATGCCGGCAGTCGCGTCCAGCGGCCGGGGCCGAAGGCTGTCGCCCGACAGCCGGGCAGTTCAGCGCGTGGGCGCGGGTCCAGAAGCCATCCCCCAAAAGTCTTATGGCCCCAGCTCGGAGTTGGGCGCTCACTTACGTCTCGAAACTCAGGCGTATAACTCCGCTTCAGATTCGCGGCTGTCTTCGCGTCCCGGAAGTTTACCGGGGGAGCTGAAACCAAATCCTGATGTTGAGATGCCTCCTAATAGGCTTTGGCGAAAATCACCCGCTTGCCGCTGGGCTTTCCGCAGTAGACACAGGTTCCCTCTTCCGAGGGGGCATCCAGCGGTATGCACCGGATGGTGACATTCAAATCGTCTTTGATCTGCTTCTCGCAGGCGGCATCGCCGCACCAGGGTGCCGTGGCGAAACCACCGTGAATCTCCGGCTTGGAGCTATTCTGGGGGGTAAAATAGGCGCAGAAGGCCTCGTGGGCCTCCAGGGTCACTGTGTGCGCCTCGCGAAAATCCAGTGCCCGCTGATAGAGATTGCTCTGAATGTCATCCAGCAGGCCGGCAAAACCGCTGATGAATTCACCCGTGGGGATCGACGCCCTTTCCCGCGCTTCGCGGTCGCGTCGGCCCACGAAAACGGCCTCCTTTTCGATATCCTTGGGGCCGATCTCGACCCGCACCGGAATCCCCTTCTTGATCCAGTCCCATCCCCGGGCGCCGCCGATATCGCGCTGGTCAATCTCCACGACCACGGGGCGCCCATGGTAGTGCTGGCGACGCAGATCCGCCGCAAGGTTCTCCGTGTAGGTCATAACCCGGGCGCGGTCCTTTTCCTGGCGGATGATGGGCATAAGCACCACGTGGGCGGATGCAATGCGCGGCGGCAGGACCAATCCATTGTCGTCGCTGTGGGTCATGATGAGACCGCCGATCAAGCGGGTCGAAGAGCCCCACGAAGTCGTCCATGCATGCTCCTCCTGCTCCTGGTCGTTTTGAAAGCGGATGCCGGAAGCAATGGCGAAATTCTGCCCCAGAAAGTGAGAAGTGCCCGCCTGGAGGGCCTTGCGATCCTGCATCATGGCCTCGATGCAGAGCGTATCCACCGCACCCGGGAAACGCTCCGATTCGGTCTTGCGCCCGCGGATGACCGGCATGGCCAGAAACGTTTCGGCAAAATCGGCGTAGACATCCAGCATCATCTGCGTGCGTGCGACGGCCTCCTCGGCCGTGGCGTGAGCGGTGTGACCTTCCTGCCACAGAAACTCGCTGGTGCGCAGAAAAATGCGCGTACGCATCTCCCAGCGCACGACATTGGCCCACTGGTTGATGAGAATCGGCAGATCACGGTAGCTCGAAACCCACTTGGCAAAGGAGTCGCCGATAATGGTCTCGGAGGTGGGTCTGACCACCAGCGGTTCGGTCAGGGGACCGGCTGGCACCAGCCCGCCATCATTGGATTTCTCGAGGCGATGGTGGGTTACCACGGCGCACTCCTTGGCAAACCCCTCCACGTGTTCGGCTTCTTTTTCGAGGAACCCCAAGGGGATAAAAAGGGGAAAATAGGCATTTTTTACCCCGGTGGCCTTGAACATATCGTCCATCCCGCGCATGATATTCTCCCAGAGGGCATAGCCCCAGGGTTTGATCACCATGCAGCCGCGCACCGGGGATTTTTCGGCCAGATCCGAGGCTTTGATCACCTGCTGATACCATTCGGGGTAGTCTTCCGCACGCACAGGGGCAATCGCGGTCTGCTGCTTCTTGGTCATGAATCTTTTTTCTCCGTTCGCTTCCGGTAACCGTATGTTAATCGTCGGGATGGCGCGTATCAATAACCTTCGATGAAGGCACTTCGGCGGCATAACGATCGATTTCCGCCAGCAGGACATCCACGAGCTCGCTTTCGGGGAACTTGCGCACGACTTCACCCTTTTTGAACAGAATCCCGACCCCCTTGCCGCCGGCGACCCCGATATCCGCCTCCCGGGCTTCCCCGGGCCCGTTGACCACGCAGCCCATGATCGCGATTTTGATCGGCAGCGCCAGGGTGTTGATGCGTGCCTCGACCTTTTCCACGATGTCGAACAGGTCGATCTGGGTGCGCCCGCAGGTCGGACAGGCAATCAGGTCCGGCCCCCGCTGGCGAATACCCAGGGCCTTGAGAATTTCAAAGCCCACCCGGACTTCTTCGACCGGATCGCGCGTGAGCGATACCCGCAGGGTGTCGCCGATGCCCTCGGCCAGCAGCATGCCGATGCCCAGGGCCGACTTGACGATTCCGGTATACAGGGCACCGGCCTCGGTTACGCCGACGTGCAGGGGCAGATCGGTACGTGCGGCCAGCAGCCGGTAGGCCGCCAGGGTGCGCGGCACGTCCGAGGCCTTGATGGACAGCTTGATGGCCGTGAAATCCATGGACTGCAACAGATCCACATGACGCATGGCACTGGCCACCATGGCCTCGGGGGTCACGCCGCCGTAGCGGGCGAGCAGATCTTTTTCCAGGGAGCCGCTATTGACCCCCACGCGAATGGACAGGCCGTGATCCCGGGCACAATCCACCACGGCCCGGATCTCGGCCGCACCGCCGATGTTGCCGGGGTTGAGCCGCAGGGCATCGGCACCGGCCCGGGCCGCCCGAATGGCCAGGCGGTGGTCGAAGTGGATATCGGCAATCAACGGGATGGTGATCTGAGATTTAATGCGGGGGATGGCTTCCGCCGCGGCCTCGTCGGGGACCGCCACGCGGATGATTTCACATCCGGCCGTTTCCAGCCGCCTGATCTGTTCTACGGTGGCCGCAACATCCGCGGTGGGCGTGTTGGTCATGGACTGGACCGAAATCGGCGCGCCACCGCCTACAGTTACAGGTCCGATCTGGATGGGGCGTGATTTTCGTCTTGTGACCTCAAGCGGCAAAGTCATGAACGTGGCATACCATCTCTGCGGGCGTGGCAATCACCGCCGAACCGGGATAACCGCCGACGGTGATCAGAATCATGTGCAAGCGTAAAATGTAACAAACCGGCCACAACCGCGCAAGCGAAATGGCGGTCGTTCCGCTCCGTGCAAGCGCCACATCTCCGGGCGGGGCGGTAAAAACAGTCTAATCCAGACGGGCAAAAGGATTGAACTGTTTTTCTTTTCCGATGGCGGTTTCAGGGCCGTGCCCGGTGTAGACGACGACCTGATCGCCCAGTGGGAAGAGCTTTTCACGGATGCTGCGGATAATCGTGTCGTAGTCCCCGCCGGGGAAATCCGTACGGCCGATCGACCCCTGAAAAAGGGTATCACCCACGAAAACGTGTCCGTCCGTGTGCAGCGAAATACCGCCCGGGGTATGGCCCGGGGTGTGCAGCACGGAGAGGGACAGACGGCCGACCTGAATCTGTGCGCCCTCTTCCACAGTGCGGTCGGGCGGGGGTGAGTTTTCCACCGACATGCCGAAAGCGCCCGCCATCTGGTCGAGCTGCGCCAGCATGGGGGCATCCAGGGGGTGGATGATCAGCTCGGCATCCGTGACCGCCTTGATTTCCCGATTGGCGCCCACATGGTCGAAATGGCCGTGGGTGTTGATAATCCGCGTTATCTTGAGTCCGGCCGCCGTCACCACATCCATGATGCGGTCCGCCTCGGCGCCCGGGTCGATCACCGCCCCTTCCAGGGTTTCTTCACATCCGATCACAAAGCAATTGGCCATGATGGGGCCTACGGCCAGTTTTTCAATTATCACTATAGACCTCCTGACGGTCTCATGCCGTTTCCTGATGGTCGGTCGTGGTATTGCGGCTGCATTGGGTCTGCAGTTCACCACCTTCCAGCGCCAGGCGAATACGGTCGAGAATGCCGTTGATGAAGGCACCCGAATCGTCGGTGCCGTATTGTTTACCCAGATCGATGGCCTCGTTGATGGAGACGCTGAAGGGGATGTCCGCCTGCCAGAACATTTCAAAAACCGCTATACGAATGACGTTGCGGTCGACCCGCGGCATGCGGAAAACCTGCCAGTTCTCGGAATAGCGTTCGACGATGGCATCGATCGCCTCGCGGTGCGCGGTCACCCCCTCGACAAGCCGGTCCATGAAGTCCCGCGCTTTGCGCGGCGGCGTGAAGTTACGGTGAAACAAGGCCATGGCCTCTTCCGGATCACCCGGGCGGGCATCAATGAAATAGAGCGCCTGAAGGGCCAGTTCACGCGCCTGTCGCCGTCTGCCCATGATCAGGCCTGACCCACCACGTCCATGAGGTTGGCCATCTCAACCGCCGCCATGGCGGCACTCCAACCCTTGTTGCCGGCTTTGGTGCCGGCACGCTCGATGGCCTGTTCGATCGTATCGGTGGTGATAATACCAAAAATTACGGGGAGATCGCCCTCCAGCCCAACCGCGGCCACCCCTTTGGAAACCTCGGCGCTGACATAGTCAAAATGCGGCGTGGAACCGCGAATGACAGCCCCCAGACAGACAATGGCATCGTAGCGCCCCTTGGCGGCCATGCGTTTGGCCATCAGCGGAATTTCAAAAGCACCGGGCACACGCACCAGGTCGATGTCCTCGTCCCGGGCCCCGGAACGCACAAGGGCATCCACCGCCCCGCTGACCAGCTTTTCGGTGATAAAATCGTTGAAGCGGCTTACGACGAGGGCGAACTTTTTCCCCTCGGCCAGCAGTTTGGCTTCCAGAATCCTTGGCATGGTTTCTCCCTTTCGATTAGCGGTGGATCAAGGCTAGATCCTGTCCATAACCCGACGGCGGCCGGCCGGTCAGGGGGTGGCGTCGACGGTTTTGAGCATGTGCCCCATTTTCAATTTTTTACAGTTCAGATAACAGCGGTTGTATTCGTTGGGTTCGATTTCAATGGGCACCTGCTCGACGATGCTCAGACCGTAGCCCTCCAGCCCGACCATTTTCTTGGGGTTGTTCGTCATCAGACGCATCTGGCGCACGCCCAGATCCACCAGCATCTGGGCACCGATCCCGTAGTTGCGCATGTCCGACTTGAACCCCAGCTCTTCGTTGGCCTCCACGGTATCGAGACCCTCCTCCTGGAGGGCGTAGGCCTTGATCTTGTTGACCAGCCCGATGCCGCGGCCCTCCTGGCGGAGGTAGAGCACGACACCGGACCCCTCGCCGTCGATCTTCTGCATGGCCTGGTGAAGCTGGTCGCCGCAGTCGCAGCGCATCGAGCCGAAGACGTCGCCGGTGAGGCATTCCGAATGCACACGGACCAGGGTGGGTTGTTCGGGTTTGACCTCGCCCTTGACCAGGGCGATGTGCGTCAGCTGGTCGACATCGTTTTCGTAGACCACGATCTGGAATTCACCGGCCAACGTGGGAATAAGGGTTTCCGCCGCCCGCCGTACGAATGATTCCTTGCGCATGCGGTATTCCACCAGGTCGGCGATGGTGACGATGCCGATATCGTGCTTCTGGCTGAATTTTTCCAGCGAAGGCATCCGGGCCATGGTGCCGTCGTCGTCCATGATTTCGCAGATCACGCCGGCCGGCCGCAGCCCGGCCAAGCGGGCCAGATCGACCGAGCCTTCGGTCTGGCCGGTGCGCACCATGACACCGCCCTTGCGAGCCCGCAAGGGGAAGATGTGGCCCGGGCGCACCAGGTCGGTCGGCTTGGCGCCGTCGCGCACGGCGGTCAGGATCGTGGTGGCCCGGTCGGCGGCCGAGATCCCGGTGGTTACCCCGCAGCGGGCTTCGATCGAGACGGTGAACCCGGTTTCAAAGGGTGAGGTGTTGTGATCCACCATCAGCGGCAGGTCGAGATCATCGACCTTGTCGGGGGTCAGCGACAGGCAGACCAGCCCACGGCCGTGGATGGCCATGAAATTGATCGCCTCGGATGAAACTTTTTCGGCGGCCATGCAAAGATCGCCTTCGTTTTCGCGATCCTCGTCATCCACGAGAATGACCATCTTCCCCTCGCGAATATCCTGTATGGCCTCTTCAACGGTTAATAATGGCATCGGTCTTTTTCTTTCCTCTCTAATAAAATTAGGGTCTATCCAGCCGGTCGTCTTCAGAGAAAACCGGTTTTGTTGAGCAGTTGCATATCGATTCCGCCGGCGGAGGGCCGATCCTCGTCAGTAGGGTCGGCAGCCGCGACCATGAAGCGCTCCACGTATTTGCCGATCAGATCGGTTTCGAGGTTGACCCGGGTCCCCACCTTTTTGAACCCCACGGTGGTCAGCTTGGCGGTATGGGGAATGATGCTCACCTGGAAGCTATGGCGGTCGCAGGCATTGACCGTCAGGCTGACACCGTCGGCCGCGACCGAGCCCTTGCGAATCAAATAGCGCGTCACCAGCTCGGGGGCCATAAAGGTGATCAAAATGGCATTGCTGGTTGTCTCGCGGGCCTGGATGGTACCCACGGCATCCACATGCCCGCTGACGAGGTGCCCGTCCAGGCGGTCGGAAAGGCGCAGCGCCCGCTCGAGGTTGACGCGGTCGCCGATGCGGGCCTCGTTGAAAGTGGTCGTGGTGAGCGATTCGGGGGAAAGATCGACCTCGAAGCGTCGGCCGGAAATGGTCACGGCCGTGAGGCAGGCCCCGTTCACGGCGATGCTGTCGCCGATGCGGGTCTGATCCAGGGTGAAGTCGGACTCCAGCGTCATGCGACTGCCGGCGCCGGCGGGACGTATGGCGGTAATGGTCCCCAGACCTTCTATAATGCCGGTAAACATGCTGGTTATCGCCAACCCCTGGTTTTAAAGAACGAATGCTTCAAATCATAGCTGCGCAAGGTGAAAAAATAAGGCGCGAAACCGCCCTGTCAATCTGTACCCGCGGGCAATGGCGCGCCCTGTGGATAGGCTTCCACCATCAGATCGTCGTCAAAACGGTGAATCTTCTCGATCCGCACTGACAGGCTGTCTTGCATCAGGGCTGGACCCGGGCCACCGCAAATGGGGATGCCATCATCCCCGCAGAGCAGTTTGGGTGCATAGAACAGGCAAAGTTTGTCGACGATGCCGGCCCGCAGAGCGGCCCCGGCCACCTGGCCGCCGCCTTCGATCAACAGGCTGGCCATGCCCATCTCTCCCAGGTGATCCATGAGCCAGTCAAGATCGATACGGCCCTTTTTCAACGGTGCCGCCAGAAGCCGGCCGCCGGCCGCCTGCACAGCTGTGCGCCGCCCTTCGGGCGTGTCCGGCCCGGTGACCACGATGGTGGCGGCTTCAGAGGTCTGCTGCAGCACTTTGGCACCGGTATCGATCGAAAGCGCCGTATCGAGGATGACCCTCGTCGGGTCGACGCCTGCCCCTCCGGCGATACGCGTCGTCAGGCTGGGATTGTCGGCCCGCACCGTGTTGATCCCCACCATAATGCCGGCGCTCTCCTGACGAAGTTGATGCACATAGCGCCGGGAGGCTTCCCCCGTGACCCACTGCGAGTTGCCGGTACGGGTGGCAATGCGGCCGTCGAGGGTGGCGGCACACTTCAAGGTGACAAAGGGACGCTGTTTGCAGATGAAATGGTTGAAGGCCTCGTTGAGGCGTAGGGCCTCGGCCGCGCACACGCCCGTCGTCACCGCGAGGCCCTGCGCCCGCAGGTAGGCATTGCCGCCGCCGGTCACGCCAGGATTGGGATCGGGCGCGGCGACCACTACCCGGCGGACGCCCGAGGCCAGGACGCGCCGGGTGCAGGGCGGTGTCTGGCCGATGTGGTTGCAGGGCTCCAGGGTCACGTAAAGGGTCGCGCCACGCGCAGCGTCGCCGGCCGCATCGAGCGCATTCACCTCGGCGTGGGGGCCGCCATAATATTCGTGCCAGCCGCGACCGACCACCCGGCCTTCCCGCACCACCACCGCGCCCACCATGGGATTGGGCAATGTCCGTCCGCGGCCCCTGGCGGCCAGGGCCAGGGCCATCTGCATATAAAATCGATCGCGCATGTTGGGGGAATTGACCGTCGCCGCCTCGGCGGCCCTTTTACCGGTTGCTGAGAAGGCTTTTCAACTCGGAGACGAAATCGTTGACATCCTTGAATTCGCGATAAACCGAAGCGAAGCGGACATAGGCCACATCGTCGAGGGCATGCAATTTGATCATGATTTTCTCACCCAGCACCGAGGAGGAGATTTCCTTCTCGCCGGTCTCGCCCAGATCCCTTTCCAGCTCATCCAGGAAATTGTCGATCATATTGACGCTGATGTTGCGTTTTTCACAGGCCTTCTGGATGCCGGCCCGCACTTTGTCGCGCGAGAATACCTCCCGACGCCCGTCTTTCTTGATGATCATGATCGGGATTTTTTCGATGTGTTCATAGGTCGTAAAACGCCGCCCGCAGACCAGGCACTCGCGCCGGCGACGGATTTCGTTGCCGTCCTTGCTCAAGCGCGAATCGATGACTTTGTTGTCGGTCTCTTTGCAGAAAGGGCATTTCATTCGCTATCCTCCCGATCGTCGCCGTTGAATCGAACCAGCGCAACATTCGCTTCCTCCAGCATTTCAATGGCCATGGGGTCGGCATAGCCGGAGGCGTAAATGATCTTCGTCAGGCCCGCGTTGATAATCATCTTGGCGCAGATGGAGCAGGGCTGGGTGGTGCAGTAGAGGGTGGCACCCTGTATGGACACGCCGTAGTAAGCCGCCTGGATAATGGCGTTCTGTTCGGCGTGAATCCCCCGGCAGAGTTCATGACGCTGTCCGGAGGGCACCTGCAGCTGCTCGCGCAGACAGCCCACCTCCTGGCAGTGGCGGATATGGCTGGGCGCACCGTTGTAGCCGGTGGACAGAATCCGCTTGTCCTTGACGATGATGGCGCCCACGGCCCGCCGCAGGCAGGTGGTGCGTTTGGCCACCAGGGCCGTGATATCCATGAAGTAGGTATCCCAGGAAGGACGCTCCGCCGCCGCGGAAGGCATCCGGGGATGGATCATATCGTTCTCGAAGGCGTCCATTTTCAGTTGCTCATATCCTGGTAGATCTCGGCGTACAGCGGGAAGGTCCGGCAGAGCGCCCGCACCTCGTCTCCGGCGGCGGCCAGCAGGTTTTCATCCTCCGGGTTCGCAAGCACCGCATGGATCAGCCGCGCGATGGTCTCCATTTCGGCAGCCCCCATGCCGCGCGTGGTAATGGCGGGTGTTCCCAGGCGAATCCCGCTGGTCACGGCCGGGCCGCGTTTGTCATTGGGAATCGTATTTTTATTCACGGTCAGACCCGCCTGCCCTAACAGATCCTCCGCCTCGCGGCCGGTGATCCCCAGGTTGGTCAGATCGATCAGCATCAGATGGTTGTCCGTCCCGCCAGTGACCAGCTGGATGCCCCGGTCCATCAACGCTTTCGAAAGCACCTGGGCATTCGCGATCACGGCCTTCTGGTAGCGGCTGAAGGCATCCCCCAGGGCCTCCTTGAAAGCCACCGCCTTGGCGGCGATGACGTGCATCAGGGGGCCGCCCTGGATGCCAGGGAAAATCTCCTTGTTGAGACGCGGGCCAAAATCCATGCGGGAAAGAATGATGCCGCCGCGGGGTCCGCGGAGCGTCTTGTGGGTGGTTGAGGTGACGATGTCCGCATGGGGCACGGGCGAAGGGTGCAGTCCGGTGGCCACCAGGCCGGCGATATGGGCCATGTCGACCATCAGGCGGGCGCCCACGGAGCGGGCTGTGCGGGCGAAGGCCTCGAAGTCGATGATCCGCGGGTAGGCGCTGGCCCCGCAGACGATCAATTTGGGGCGAATCTCGTGGGCCAGGCGGTCCAGGGCCTCATAGTCGATGACCCCGGTATCACGATCGACCCCGTAGTGGTGGAAATCGAACAGGCGCCCGGAAAAACTCACCGGGCTGCCGTGGGTCAGATGGCCGCCATGGGCCAGGTTCATGCCCAGAACGCGGTCTCCCGGTTTGAGCAGCGCAAAATAGACGGCCATGTTGGCCTGGGAGCCGGAGTGGGGCTGCACATTGACATATTCGGCCCCGAACACGGCGGCCGCGCGCTCGATGGCCAGCTTTTCAGCCACGTCCACATATTCACACCCACCGTAATAGCGCTTGTCCGGATAGCCTTCGGCATATTTATTGGTCAGCACGCTGCCCTGGGCCTCCATGACGGCCCGGCTGGTGATGTTCTCGGAAGCGATCAGTTCGAGATTCTCCTCCTGACGCTTCCATTCCCGGGTGACGGCCCGGGCGATGGATGGATCGACGGCTTGAAGATGTTTCAGTTCCACTATAGCTCCCATCGCACGGCCGCTGGGGGGCCGCAGCGATCACGATTGAAGGCGTGTCGGCTGACGTCAATCGGCCAGCCTACACCCCTGAATTGAACTGATCCAGGCGCTTCTGATGCCGGCCGCCTTCAAAGGGCGTATCCAGCCAGGCCGCAACGATTTCAGCTGCCAAAATATCGCCTGTGACGCGGCCTCCCAAAACGAGAATGTTGGCATCATTGTGCTTGCGGGACATAATGGCGCCGAACAAGTCATGGCACAGGGCGGCCCGCACACCCGAAAAACGGTTGGCCACCATCGACATGCCCAAGCCGGTGCCACACAGAAGAATGCCGCGGCCGAAGCGACCTTCGGAAACCTGGGCGGCGACCTGCTTGCCGTAATCCGGATAGTCCACTGACGCCCCACCGGTCGTACCGACATCCTCGACCTGGATACCCCGGTCGCGCAGAAGGGTTTTGATCTTCTCCTTGAGTTCGAAAGCGGCATGATCGCAGCCGATGATGACGGGTGCCAGTTGATCGGTCATACATACCTCGTTTTGGCAGGTGATATTGTTGTCCGCCGTTTGGCGGACGGTTCCCGCACCAGCCTGAGAACCGGGTCCACGGGTGAGTTAGCTTCTAATACAACCGCCCGGTTTTTCGCAAGCAAAAACACCCGGCGCGGCCCGGGTCGAGCAGATCGCTGCCAGGCGGGGCAGAGCGCTCCGCATAACTGTCATTCAATCCTCAGGTAAACAGCAATACCGTGGCAGGCGCACGACACAAAAGCCGGCCGGCAAGGAGGGATGCGTTGAAGATGGCGACCCGCCGGGGAAGCAATCTTCCCCGGCAAATAAGAAACGGCTGCAATCGGCGGATCACACGCCGGATGGGGCTCAATGGGTATTGATATAGGCGATGGCGTCTTTGACCGACAGAATTTTCTCCTGATCTTCGTCGGGAATCTCCATATCGAACTCTTCTTCCATGGTCATGATCAACTCGACCAGGTCAAGGGAATCCGCCCCCAGGTCATCGACAAATTTGGCCTCCGGGACCACCTCGGATGGATCGACATTCAGCTTCTCGGCAATCAGCTTTTTGACCTTATCTTCAACCGACATTTTCTCCTCCTTCGATATCAGCATTCGTGTGAATCAAGCAGGCACAGCAATCGCAGGGTGCAACCATTGTAAGCCGTTAAACCAGGGCCGTCAGCACAGCATACGCCCGTCTTTGTACCGGGCCGCCGTGCCGAACCGTCGAGGGATCATTCCTCTTCGGTGTCAATAAAGTTGCGGCCCCGGTAGGTGCCGCAGTTCGCACAGACATGATGCGGCCGCTTGGGCTCACCACACTGGGCACAGGTGGTCAAATTGGGGCCGGCGGTCTTTTTATGCGTACGCCGCATATCACGTTTTGACTTGGATGTTTTTCGCTTGGGAACAGCCATTAGCAATCTCCTAACCCATTGGTATTATACAAAAATAGTATGATTTTACGACAATTTAATTTAAACTGTGTTAAGTAATTGATCAACGGGGAAATGTCAAGCAAATTTGGCGGTAAGTCCACCCAAGCTTATTGTACCCCCTCCGGCGATATGCTATGGAGGACGCCTGCGACGACGCACGCGCCGGGGACGGTGACCGTACCTGGGGTCGACAGCCAGCCTTCCAAGCTCTGATCAGGAGAAACATATATGGATTCGGTCATTACACGCTTCCCGCCCAGCCCGACAGGCTACCTGCATGTGGGCGGTGCCCGTACGGCCCTTTTCAACTGGCTCTACGCCCGCCACACAGGCGGCCGTTTTGTGTTGCGTTTTGAGGACACCGACGTCGAGCGTTCCACCCAGCAATCCGTCGAGGCCATACTCGATTCAATGGCCTGGCTGGGCATCGACTGGGATGAAGGCCCCTATTATCAATCGGAGCGCCTGCCGGTCTACCAGGAGCATTTACGCCAACTGCTGGATACGGAGCAGGCCTATTACTGCACCTGTTCGCCCGAAGACATCGAGGCCATGCGCCAGGAAGCCATGGCCCGCGGCGGCAAACCACGCTATGACGGCCGCTGCCGGGAGCGGCGCCGGCCGGCATCGGATGATGCCGTCATCCGTTTCAAGGCCCCATTGGCCGGTACCACCGTTGTGGACGACAAGGTCAAGGGACCGATTGCCTTCCAGAACAACGAACTCGACGATTTTATCATCTGCCGCAGCGACGGCATGCCCATGTATAATCTGGCCGTGGTGGTCGACGACATCACCATGGGCATCAACACCATCATCCGCGGCGACGACCACGTCAACAACACCCCCAAACAGATCCTTCTGTACAAGGCCCTTGGTTCTTCGCTGCCGGTGTTCGCCCATGTCCCCATGGTGCTGGGAAGTGACCGCGCCCGGCTGAGCAAACGCCACGGCGCCATGTCCGTGACCGAGTACCGCGAGATGGGCTATCTACCGGATGCCATGTTGAACTACCTGGTGCGCCTGGGCTGGTCCCACGGCGATCAGGAATTCTTCACCCGTCAGGATTTGATCGACAAATTTTCGCTGGAGAATATCGGCAAATCGGCAGGCATCTTCGACCCGGCCAAACTGTTGGCCCTCAACGCGGAGCATGTGCGGGCCACCGAGGCCAGGCAGCTCGTGACACCGCTGCGACCATTTCTGAAGACCCACGATGTCGCCGTCGATGATGACCAGCGCCTTCGCGAAATCGTGGAAACCCTGCAGTCCCGCAGCAAGACCCTTGTGGAAATGGCTGCCGGTGCCCTCTTCTATTTCCAGAGCCCGGTCGTTTACGAAGAAAAAGCCGCCGCCAAGTTTCTAAAGACCACCGCCCTCGAGCCGCTGCGCCACCTGACCGCCCGCCTCTCCGAACTGCCGGCCTTCGAAGACGACCAGATCGAGGGCGCCTTCGTCCAGACCATGGAGGCCACCGGTCTCAAACTCGGTAAAATCGCTCAACCGGTGCGGGTGGCGCTGTCGGGCAAGACGGTCAGCCCCGGGATCTTCGAAATCATCAGGGTTCTGGGCCGGGAGGAAACCTTGAAGCGAATGGACCAGGCCCTGGCTTTCATGCAAAACCGCCAATCGGCCCAGGAATGAGATCCGCCGCCGCGCGACCGGCGCGGACCAAGGCCCCTGGGAGACGAAAAGAGTTGACGCGCCCGGCATTTTTATATAAAAATGCCAGTCCTGATCACGCTGGGGGATCGTCCAATGGCAGGACTACGGACTCTGACTCCGTCAATCCAGGTTCGAATCCTGGTCCCTCAGCCAGGCTGATATCAAGGAGGGGCGGTTCAACCGCGACCTCCTTTTTTTATCGTGGAAGCCCAGCCCGCAGGATCCCCTGAAGACAAGGGGGCCGCCAAATGGCAGCCTGGAGACAATCCCTTATGACAGCCAAAACCGAAGCACCTTCCAACTTTATTCGCGAGATCGTCAAAACGGACCTGGCCGCCGGCAAACATACCCGTGTCATGACCCGTTTTCCACCGGAGCCCAATGGCTACCTGCACATCGGGCATGCCAAGTCCATCTGCCTCAATTTCGGGATCGCACGCGATTTCAACGGGGTCTGCAACCTGCGCTTCGACGACACCAACCCGACCAAAGAAGAAGTCGAATATGTCGAGGCCATCAAGGCGGATGTCCGCTGGCTGGGTTTTGACTGGGAAGACCGGGAGTATTACGCCTCCAACTATTTCGAACAGCTCTACGACTTTGCCGTGCAGCTCATCAGGGACGGCAAGGCCTATGTGGACAGCCTGAGTGCCGATGAAATTCGCGCCCATCGCGGCACGCTGACCGAGGCTGGAAAGAATAGCCCCTTTCGCGAACGGTCGGTGGAAGAGAACCTGGACTTGTTTGCGCGCATGCGGGCCGGGGAGTTCGAAGACGGCACCCATGTGCTGCGGGCTAAAATCGACATGGCCGCACCCAATATCAACCTGCGGGATCCAACCCTCTACCGGATACGCCGGGTGTCCCACCACCGCACCGGGGATGCGTGGTGCATCTACCCCATGTACGACTTTGCCCACGGGCTCTCGGATTCCATCGAAGGGGTCACCCATTCCATCTGCACCCTGGAGTTCGAGAACAACCGCCCGCTCTATGACTGGTTTCTGGACAACCTGCCTGTCGCAAGCCGCCCCCGGCAGTACGAGTTTGCCCGCCTCAACCTGAGCTATACGGTCATGAGCAAACGCAAACTGCTCAAACTCGTCCAGGAAGGCATCGTCGACGGCTGGGACGACCCCCGTATGCCCACCATCTCGGGGCTCCGCCGCCGCGGGTTCACGCCCGAGGCGGTGCGCAATTTCTGCGAGCGCATCGGGGTGGCCAAACGTGACAGCATGGTCGACATCGCCCTTCTGGAATACAGCCTGCGCGACGATCTCAACGACCGCGCCCCACGCTTCATGGGCGTGCTCAACCCGCTGCGGGTGGTGATCGAGAACTACCCCGAAGACCAGCACGAAGAACTCGAAGCCCGCAACCATCCCACCGACCCTGGATTTGGCACCCGCATGGTGCCCTTCTCCCGGGTGCTCTACATCGAGCAGGACGACTTCCGTGAGGATCCGCCCAAAAAATTCTTCCGCCTGGCCCCCGGCCGGGAAGTGCGCCTGCGCTACGCCTACCTGATCACCTGTACCGATGTCATCAAAAATGATGCGGGGGAGGTGGTGGAATTGCGCTGCACCTACGACCCGGCCACCCGCGGCGGCAACGCGCCGGACGGCCGCAAGGTCAAGTCGACCATCCACTGGGTGGCGGCCGCTCATGCCGTGGATGCCGACGTGCGCCTCTACGACCGGCTTTTCTCCGAAGCCGATCCGGAAACCGCCGGTGACGGAGACTTTAAAGCCTGCCTGAACCCCAAGTCGCTCACGCGGCTCAAGGGCTGCCGCATCGAACCCGCACTGGCTGGGGTTGAACCGGGGGCCATCGTCCAGTTCGAACGCCTGGGCTATTTCTGTGCGGACAGCAAGGATGGGACCCCGGAAGGCCCGGTCTTCAACCGCACCGTCACCCTGCGGGACCCCTGGGCCAAAATCGATAAACAACTCAAAGCCAAAGGCATCATCGGATGACACCCTACGAACTGGCCGCAAGCCTTTACCGCGAAATCTCCCCCGTAGCCCCCCGACTGGCCGCAGCCCTGAACAGGGCGCTGCTGGAAATCGGGGAAGGATCGGTGCTGGTGGGACTGCCCGCCGGGATGAGCGCCGGGGATGACGTGACCTTCAGCGAACGCGAAACCCTACGGGTGGACAAAGAGGCTGCGGCCGGCGCGCTGGCCCGTATCACCCAGGCCCTGCAGTTGCTCGAAGGCCACTCCACCTGGCAGGTCATCATTGAGCGCAAGGGCGACGCCCCACCAGGTCAGCTGGACCTGATGTACACCCTCTTCCGCCCGAAGAAGTCCTAATTCGCACCTGATATGCGTGCCCCGTCAAACATCGGGGTCGGAATCGCCATCGGAATCGGTATCGAGAATAACCTCCGCCTCTTCGAATTCCGATTCCGATAGCGACCCCGACGGCGATAGAAACCT
>JASJCD010000332.1 GCA_030066135.1 Desulfobacterales bacterium
TCCGTCGGCACGCCTGATGGCCGTGGTCAAGGCCGACGGCTATGGCCACGGCGCTGAAGCCGTTGCCCGCACCGCCCTGGCCAACGGTGCCGACATGCTGGCCGTGGCCCGCATCGACGAGGGCGTCCAACTGCGCCGGGCCGGCATCGATGCGCCCATCCTGGTCATGGGCCCGACCTTCCCCGGTTTCACCGATCGCATCATCGACTACGATCTCATCCAGGGGGTCACCTCCCTGGCGTCCGCCCGCGAGCTGGCCGCCCGGGCGGTGCAACGCAAGGCGGTAATACCCGTGCACATCAAAGTCGATTCGGGGATGGGGCGCCTGGGGCTCGTTCCGGACTGCGGTGCGCCGGGGCGCGATGCGCGCCTGCCAGCGGTCGAAGAGGTTCGCGCCCTTTCGCATCTCGACGGCCTGCGCCTGGAGGGCATCTTCACCCATTTCGCGGCGGCCGATGAAACCGACAAATCCTTTGCCGAACTGCAGCTCGACATTTTCAGCACCTTCCTCGACCGGCTGTCCCGGGCCGGCATCGACTGCGGCCTGCGGCACGCCGCCAACAGCGCGGCCGTCATCGATCTTCCCCGGGCGCATCTGGATGCCGTGCGCCCCGGCATTGCCCTCTATGGGCTCTATCCATCGCGCGCGGTGGATCTGAGCAAGGTTGAACTGCGCCCGGCCCTGGCCCTGAAATCCCGCATCCTGCAAGTCAAGGAGGTGCCCGCCGGGTTTCCGGTAAGCTATGGCATGACCTGGCAGGCGCCGTGCGCCACCCGCATTGCCACCGTCGCCACCGGTTATGCCGACGGCATCCAGCGCCGGCTCTCCAACCGCGGCCGCATGCTGGTACACGGGGTCGAAGTGCCCATCGTGGGGCGGGTGTGCATGGATCTGATCATGCTGGACGTGGGGGCCGTCGAGGGGGTGGCGGTGGGAGACGAGGTGGTGATCATCGGCCGCCAGGGGGATGCGGAAATCAGTGCCGATACCGTGGCCGATCTTCTGGATACCATCAACTACGAAGTTGTTTTTACCAACTTCGCGCGCGTGCCGCGCCGCTATATCGAACCGGGAACCTGACGGCTGTAGAAAGTTGACATCACCCGGGGGGCAACAGTTTCCCGCGGGAAAAATCCTACACACCCTCCGCAGGAAATACCATTTTCCCGCTCATGCTGACATCATAGCCGTCCAGCGACGCGGCCAGCGTACGGAAGCGCTCTTCCGGCAGCAGGCCCAGGAAGAGCTGCACGCCCGGGTCGAAGAAACGCTCCTTGGTGACCAGCAGGTCGTAGCGCTCCCAGCGCAGGGGGAGAAAATCGAGCCCCAGCATACCGGCCACGGCCCGGATGCCGGGTCCGGCGTCGGCCCGCCCGGCGGCGATTTCCAGCCCCACATCCAGGTGCCGGGCGACCTCGTTGTTGTAGCCGTCGAGGGTCTGCCCGTCGATACCGGCCTTTTCCAGCTCGCGATCGAGCAGCAGACGCGTACCTGTGGTGTTGGGCCGGTTGACGATCGTAAGCCCTTTGGTCTCCAGGTCGGCCACGGAACGCAACCCATGGGGATTGCCGCCTGCCACGAGGATGCCTTGCTCACGGCGGCAGAAATTGACCACCGCCGGGGCGTGTCCGAGCTCCCGGGCGGCAAAATCAAAATTGTATTCATCGTCGTCTTCCTGCAGCAGATGACTGCTGGCCATATGGCACATGCGCCGCCGCAGGGCCCGCAGGCCGCCCAAGCTCCCCAGATTGCCGAAAACCGCCATATGCTCGGGATGCCTCCGATTGAAAAGATTGATGGCCTTTTCCAGCAGGGGATCGTTGCTGCCGGCCACGATCAGGATGCCGTCATAGGGCGGAAGATCTTGGCGGGGCTCGGGGTAGTTGATCGTGTTGGCTTCGATCCATTGCTCGACCAGGTGGCGCGGGAAAAGCCATTTGCCGGTAATTTTGGTGGCCGGCAGCCCCTTTTCGGCCACAAGGGTGTAGACCATTTTCTCGTTGACACCGATAAAGCGGGCGACCTCCTTGGTCGACAACATGTAATCCATACCAGCTCCCATTTGCCTTAAGCCCCGTTGGGCCGGTGTATAAGTCGCAGCCGCGCACCGCGCAGCAGGCGATGGTCGTCCGGCACTATATTTTTGCCCCGCGGCGCTTGTCAACATGGTGCCGCTAAAGTGCGCCGGGCATTGGCCGATAATTTGGATTGAGGCTAAATTCAAAGCCGACGCATTAAGCCATGGCATCAACCGACACTAACATCAAAACCCGTGACCGGACTTCGCGATCACAAGGGATCGTCACCGCCCTGCATTTTCTGATCATTTTCCTTGCGATCGGAGCGGTGATGACCGGGCTGATCACGATCTACTACAATCTCGAAACAAGTAATCATCTGGCCGATATCAAGTCCCGGGAACAATTCGCCGTTGATTTCCAAAAACAGGTGATTGAAAGAAATTTCGAATATATCTTCGGCGATCTGGAATTCCTGGCCCACCAGAACGAACTGCAGGAATTATTGCAGGACGCGGCCGCCGATACCAAACAGCGCGTGGCCGCCGAGTACCTTACCTTCAGCCGCAAGCGCCGTTCCTATGACCAGATCCGGTTTCTTGACGCCGCCGGTGACGAGATCGTGCGCGTCAACTACAACCGGGGCGCGCCTGAAATCGTCGCTGCACGCCGGCTGCAATCCAAGGGCAGCCGCTATTACTTCCGGGAAGCCTTTGTTCTGGAGGCCGGTCAGATTTTTGTATCCCCCTTCGACCTCAATATCGAGCAAGGCCGGATCGAAACACCGTTCAAGCCCATGATCCGTTTCGCCACGCCGATTGTCGATCGCCAGGGACGCAAAGACGGCGTGGTCGTGCTGAACTATCTCGGCCGCAACTTGATCGATGCCCTCCGCGAGGCCGGCCATATGGCCTTGGGCAACATCATGCTCCTGAACAAGAACGGCTACTGGCTATGCGGACCGGACCCTGAAATGGAATGGGGCTTCATGCTGCCCGAGCGCCGGGACCAGCGCTTTGGGCGCGCCTTCCCACAGACCTGGCCGCTGGTCAGCACGCACACCGCCGGGCAAATCCTCAGCGGTGAAGGCATGTTTACCTGGAAGACCGTCTATCCGCTGCTACGCGCCAATCCTGGGGATGCGCCAACCGACCGTCTGAAGGGGTACGCCTGGAAACTCGTTTCCCATATCCCACCGGCCGTGATTCAGACCAACGCACGCAAACTGCTCGGCAACCTTTTTTTACTGGCCGCAGCGCTCTTCGTTCTATCCGCCCTGCCATCCTGGCTGATTGCCCAGGGGGTCGTGCGGCGTAAATTCTATCAGCGCAACCTGTGGCGTAATGCCAATTTCGACAGTCTCACCGGCCTGGCCAACCGTCGTTTCTTTCACTATAAGCTCGATGCCACCCTGGTGGAGGCCAAGCGCTACGATCGCCGGGTGGCGCTCCTGTTTGTCGATCTGGACGGGTTTAAGCAGGTGAACGACAATCAGGGCCACGAGATCGGCGATCTGCTGTTGCAGCAGGTCGCCGCACGCCTGGTTAAAGGCTTGCGCCGGTCGGATACCATCGCCCGCATGGGCGGCGATGAATTCACCGTCATTTTACCGGAAATCAAAACGGCCAATGACGCCGCCACGACCGCCGGCAAAATCATAACGGCGCTTTCGAAACCTTTCCGCATTCAGGAAACGGATCTCGTGATCGGAGCCAGTATCGGCATCGCCATCCACCCCGATTGCGGCGCAAACGCCGATACGCTCATCAAAAACGCGGACGTGGCCATGTATACCGCCAAGACCGGTGGGAAAAATACATTTCGATTCCACTATCCGGCCACGGCACCACCCGCGGCAGAGGACGCACCCCACACCCCCATGTCCGCCTGAAGCAGGCATTGGCGATCAGATGTCTTTCAAACGCTTGTTGGCCGGTGAGTGCTGAATCGTCAGCCGCAGGTCCTCCAGGGCTTCGGACAGCGCCACGAATTCGGGGGATTCCGGCAGGGGAATGCCGTTGACGCCGCGTGTTTCGAGTGCCTCGAGGATAAAGCTGATGCTCAGCTGATCGGCGTCCCGGGCCGGCATAAAACCCACCACATCGTCACCCGCAAGCTGAACCTCCTTGAGGATATTGCTATCGGTGAGTTCGCGCAGCACACGATTGGTAAGGGGCAGCGGCAGGTGCAGGTCGTCGGCGATTCGCTCGCTCTCCACCGGTGCCGTTCCCTGTTCGAATTGACGCACGATGTAGAGGGCGATACGCAACGCCACCAGCTTGCGCAGCCCGGGGCTGGCATGGGTGGTGTCCTGCTCAAATTCATAATGGCCCACATTCTGGGTGGCAAAGGCGATTTCGGCCCCGAACAACACGATCAGCCAGCTCAACTGCAGCCAGGCCAGCAGCAGCGGCAGGGCGGCGAAACTGCCGTAGATGGCGTTGTAGCGGGCAAAGCCGATCTGGAAGGCAAAATAGAGCCCCTGGAGAATCGCGTATCCGCTGCCGGCGATGATGCCGGCCAACAGGGCCGAGCGGAATTTCACCCGGGTGTTGGGCATCACGATATAAATCAAGGTGAACAGGATCCAAACCAGAACGTAGGGAATCAACTTATAGGAAAAGTAGATCAACGGGCTCAAATAGCCGAGCAGGGCGATCTTCTGGGTTACCATGGTAATCTGGGTCGTGACGAAAACCGTGGCACTGCTCTGCAGGATGACCAGGACCGGGCTCAGGAGCATGATGGCCAGGTAGTCGCTGAGTTTACGGGCCAGCGACCGCTCGCGCTCGACCTGCCAGATCTGGTTGAAAGAGTGCTCGATGTTGCCCATGACCTTGAATACGGCCCAGAACAGGATAACCAAACCGAACCCGGCGATGACGCCCCCCTTGGTGGTTTCCAGCAGGCTGTCGGCAAAGATGACCACCTTGTTGACGACTTCTTCCTGTCCCGGGAAGTTCTTGTAGAGCTGTACTTCGAGCATATCCTGGAAGCCGAAGCCTTTGGCGATGCCAAAGGCCATGGCCGCCACGGGAACGATGGAAAGCAGGGTGTAAAAAGTAAGGGAAGAGGCCCTGAGCATGCAGGCATCTTCGCGGAATCCCCGAACCGCCAGCAGCAGGATGCGCAAACTCCGCATCCACGCCCGCTTGAGAAACGGCATTTCCTGGATGCGCGCACGCCAGATGTCGCCCGAAACGAACTGGACCAGTCCGTTGACCTTCTCCTTGACTTCACCGATCGATTTGGTTGGGTTGGCCATCCCGCCCGCTTTGCGTTGATGGGTTGTGCGCGTCGGATTTGCCGGGCAGCGGCACCCGGGAGGGCGCCGGTGAACCCCCGCATGGGGTACCAATAATGG
>JASJCD010000026.1 GCA_030066135.1 Desulfobacterales bacterium
AGGTGGTCCGCCATATAAGGTCCGCCAACACAATCCAGTATCAGATCGACCCCCTTGCCGTTGTTGGCCGACGGAATCAAATCAACAAATTTCTCCGTTTTATAATCAATCACAATGTCGGCCCCCAGTTCCCGACAAATCGCTTGCTTGGCATCCGAACCCACAGTGACCGCAACGCGGGCGCCGACCGCTTTGGCCAGTTGGATCGCGGCCGTCCCCACACCGCTGGCCCCGGCATGAATCAGCACGGTCTCCTCTTGCAGCAATCCCCCCTCGAGGAACAGATTGGTGTCGGCGGTCAGCCAGACTTCGGGTACGGCGGCGCCTTCGGAATAGGACCAAGTTTCCGGCAGGGGAATCAACCATTCCTGGGGGATGGCGGCCATCGAAGCATATCCGCCGCCCGGTGCCAGCGCACAGACGCGGTCACCCGGTCTCCAGGCCTCGACGGCGGTCCCCACGGCCACGATTGCACCCGCCACTTCCAGCCCCAGGATATCGGAATCCCCTGCAGGCGGTGGATACAGCCCACGGGCCTGGAGCAGGTCGGCCCGATTGACAGCCGTGGCCTTCACCGCCACCAGAACGTCTTCCGCCCCATAAACCGGATCAGGGGCTTCCTTCCACTGCAGGCGTATCCCCTGGTCCCCACTTTCAATGGATATAGCCTTCAATCGCTCTGATTTTCCTTTCCTTCATCGTCTCTGAGGGTCAGAAATGCCACCCGTGGCGCGAATTCGCAGCAGCAGGGGAACTCTCGCTGGCTCACGGCCAGCCTGTCAGACGCCTCATGAACCCCCCGCGTAACCCACCGATATTTTACCCTGGTCGTCAATGACGGGAACTTTGCGCTCCCCCTTGGAGAGTTTCAACATGGCCTCCATTTGGTCCGGATGGGCCTTAACGTCAATGTAGTCATGTTCCGGAAAGGCCTGCCTGGCCTTCTGGGTGTAAGGTCAACCGGCCTTTCCGTAGATCTTGACTGGTGCGCGCATGGTTCCTCCTTGGTGCAGGTTATCGAATTAAAATCGGCGCCCCGGGGGCGATTGTATTGAACCGGTATAAAAATGGCCGGGAAGCGGGCATCTTCCCGGCCGGGTGAGTAGGAGGTATGTAGGTTTATGCAGCACCGTCGACGATGGCGGTTCTCGGGTGCTGCCAGTTGATGGAGAAAGGAAAGGAATGGAAAGGATAACCTTTCCATGTCGGGAAATTTAAGACCCTTTCGGGCGGGGTCAAGCGTTGGGGTAAAAAAAGTTGCCCCGCGTTCAAAGTTGCGTTCGGTCGCCCAGGTTGCCGTAACGATGATAGGTGTCGCAGATGCTCTGGTTCTGATAATAATGAATGAGTTCGATCCGTCCCTCCATCAAGACCGGTGCCCGGGCAATATAAAACCCACGTCGGGCGGCCGCGGCAAGAACATTTGCAGGTACGCGCTGGGGTGCCGCATAACGGATGCGATCGACGACAGCCATACTGGCACACAGCGCTTCGTCTGACTGCCGGCGAAGGATAGTGTTTCCCAGGTAGTCCCGGGCCTCGATATGGTCCAGAAAGGCCGTGACCGTGTTGTCGAGATCCTCGGGAATGCTGACAACGGATACGCTGCCGGCAATGCGCGTGGCCGCCACGCGGGCCAACACGTCGAACAGGCTGTCATCCGCATGGAGCCTGGAAACGATAACCCCCAACGGCCGGTAGCGGTGAAGATTGTCCTGGCCGCGCAGGTGGAAGTAATCCTTGGCGCGCTCAAACTCCTGTTCGGCATGATAGAGATAGCTCTTTACCGCCCGGATGGTTTTCTCGATCTCCTCCGTTTGGGAGGCAAATTTTCGCCACAATAGTTTGCGCCGCCACGCGAGCACGGCGCGCAACAGGGCGTGCTCGCCTTCCAGTGCATCGATCGCCGGCATTCCCGTATCCGCGAAATCCATGAATTGCGATACGTAGTTGGGCCCCCCGGCTTTGATGGCCGGCCCCAGGGCCGACTTGCCCATGCCACCAAATGGCTGGCGCAGGGTGATGGCGCCGGTGGTGCCCCGGTTGACGTAGAGATTGCCGGCCCGGATGCCATCCTTCCACCTGGCCTGCTCCCGTTCGTCCAGGCTCTCGAGGCCGGATGTCAACCCGAAACCGGTCATGTTGACGAGTTCAATGGCATGATCGAGGTTGTCCGCGGCCATGACACCCAGAAGCGGGCCGAAGAACTCCGTGTTATGGGTGTAGGATCCCGGCTGAACGCCGTATTTGATACCGGGGGTCCACATGTGGGGATTGTCGTGCACGCGTTCAGGCTGCAGTGCCCAGGATTCACCGGGCTCGAGCGAGTTGAGGGCGCGCTCCAGATCATGGCTTGGCGGCCGGATGAGAGCCCCCATTTTATTCGCAAAATCCCAGGCCGAACCCACCTTGAAGCTGCGGGCCGCATCCACGAGCTGCCGTTTGAAACCATCGTCCGCGTAGATCTCCTTTTCAAGAATCAGCAGCGAGGTGGCCGAACACTTCTGACCGCTGTTGCCGAAAGCCGAATAGATCACGTTTTTGATGGCCTGATCACGATCGGCCATGGCTGTCACAATGGTGGCATTTTTGCCGCCGGTCTCAGCCGCCAGGAACAGATCCGGTTTTTGTGCCAGCATGCGCATGCCAGTTTCGGTGCCGCCGGTCAGGATCACATAGTCCAGGTCAGGGTGGCCCACCAGATGGGCGCCGGTGGTGCCGCCGGCACAGGGGGCGAATTGCAGGACGTTGCGCGTGATGCCTGCCCGCCAGAACGCCTGGCACAATACCCAGGCCACCAGCACGGCATCGGAGGCCGGCTTGAAGATCACCGTATTGCCAGCCGCCAGCGATGCCACGATACCGCCGCAGGGAATGGCGATGGGGAAATTCCAGGGAGAAACCACCGCGCCGACCCCCTTTCCGCGGCCTTCGACGGATTCGATCGCCGTAAACGTGCGGGCCGAAAAGGGATAGTATTCAGCAAAATCGATGGCTTCCGAAACCTCCACGTCGGCCTCGGAAAAAACCTTGCCGGTGTTGGCGGCGGCTGCGCCGATCAAATCCCCCCGGGCCCTTCTCAATTCCATGGCGACCAGTGAAAGGCGGTGGTGGCGCTCTTCTGGGGACAGCGCGCGCCAGCCATCCGGATCGCGTCGTGCAACATCCACAGCGCGGTCCACATCTTCGATGGTGGCCAGGCGATAATGCGCCACCCTGACTTCCGAGGGTTTCTGGTTGGGATCGAGGCACTCACGAACGTCGCGGTCATTGAAAAGTTCTTCACCCGCGATGACCAGCGGGATCTCGATGGGCGCGTCCCCTCGGTCTCGCTGCCAGTCGGCACGGATGCCTTCCGCCCAATGGCGGTTGGTTTCCAGGCACCAGTCCGTGTCCGGCTCGTTGTTGAATTCGCCCTCGAAATAGGTGCCCATTTCTTCGGGGAACACCTCGCGCCGGCGGTCCTGAGTCCGGTTGGGCGTGGCCGGCGCTGTTTCGATTTGCGTGCAGGCCTCACGGAACTGGGCCTTCAAAAACCGCCATTCGTCCGATTGGGTCGACAGGTTGGGCGCGTAACGCAGGAAATTCTCCTCCCCGGTATTCTCGTCCAAGCGGCGTACCAGATAAGCGATGGCGTTGATGAATTCCGCCCGCGCCGCCACCGGCGCATAAAGCAGAACCTCGCCGGTCATCTCCCCGATGGCCCGGCGCACATGGTTGGCCATCCCCTCCAGCATTTCGAAGGAAAAATACGCGGTCACGCCGTTTCGCTCGGCCAGTTTATAGGCATAGGCCAGTTCGAACAGATTGTGCGAGGCGATTCCCAAATGAACCGCCGGCATGATCGCCGGATCCGTCCCGTAATGCACCATGCGCTTGTAGTTGGCATCCACGTCGCGCTTGTTGTCATAGGGTGCCAGGGGCCAATTGAAAAGGGAGGCCTCCACCAACTCCATTTCCATGTTGGCGCCCTTGACGATGCGGATCTTGATCGGCGCCCCGCCGGCGTCTACACGTTTACGGGCCCATGCGGTCAACGTCTTCTGGATCTCGAAGGCATCCGGCAGATAGGCCTGCAGCACGATGCCGGCCGCGTGGTTTTTAAACTCGTCACGGTCCAGCGTGCGCGTGAAGGCCGCCGTGGTGATGGCCAGATCGCGGTATTCCTCCATGTCCAGATTCACGAACTTGGAAACCCGACGGCCGTCCGGACGCTCGAAGGTGTTGGCCGCGGCCGTGCGGTATAGCTCGGCCAGGCGCTCGGTGAGTACGGTCACGCTGTGCTCGAAGGCCAGGGGTTGGATCTGAGAATAGATCGTGGAAATTTTAACCGAGATGTATTCGACGGCCGGATCCTGCAGATCCGCTATATAGGTCTGCAGCCGGTGACGGGCTTCGTCCTCACCCAATACGGCCTCACCCAGATGGTTGATGTTCATGCGTATTCCCTGGCGCTTGCGTTTGGCCAAATGCGCATGCAGCGCCTCGGTTTCACCGGGAATCACCGAGCGGGCGCTGTCCGATCGCATCTTGTCAATCATCTTGGGCACGGACAACCGGGGCAGATGACGGCCGACCGACAGAAACAGGTGCATCAACATCTTCTCGGTCGGTGAAAAAAATCCGGGGATACCGCTGCGGCGCAGAAGGGCGTTCACCTGATCCGCCACCTTGCGATGGTTTTCACTGCGGAAGCTGCGATCGATCATGCGGGTCAGGGTGACCTTGTCTTCCGGGTGGGTCAGCAGGTGCTGGATTTGTTTCTGGTAAGCCTTCTCTTCGGCCGTCATCAGTTCATTGGCCCGGTTCTGCCAGGCCTCGGCCAGCGCGATGGCTTCCGTTTGTAAGGTGTCATCGATGGTTGAATTCATGGCGGATTTCCTTCCATTCGTGCGCACAGATCTGATCGGGGCCAATTATGGGTTGGGCCGATGGCACCCTGCCGGGGCCGGGTGCGAGCAACGCGCCACAGTGCGAGCCACAGACCCGTCCACATAATTAGCGTCCCTTTTAATTTGACAACCCCAGCGTCACTTGATCTCTTGGGTTTTGTAATGGTTAGACCTTTTGGTCGGATAAACAATCGCTAACGCGCCCTGCCTTTTAAATGTGAATCTTAAAAGATTGGCATCACTGCTGCGGCCACAGTCTGTCTGGACAGCTCTGTATGCGCTCAGCTTTCGCCCAGATAGGCCTTTCGGATCTCGGGATTGTTCAGAAGGTTTTGGGCTTCGTCTTCCATAATGATGGCACCGGTTTCCAGCACGTACCCGCGCTGGGCGGTCTGGAGGGCAATATTGGCGTTCTGCTCCACCAGCAGGATGGTGGTGCCGTCTTCCCGGTTAATTTCATTAATGATTTCAAATATTTTTTGGACGATAAGGGGCGCGAGCCCCAGCGAGGGCTCATCCAGCAGCAACACCTTGGGCCGGCTCATCAGGGCCCTGCCGATGGCCAGCATCTGCTGCTCGCCGCCCGAAAGCGTCCCGCCATGCTGATTGCGGCGGTCTTTTAAAACGGGAAAAAGCGCGAATACATGCTCCCGGTCTTTGGAGATCTCGTCTTTGTCCCTTCGGAAGAAGGCCCCCATATCCAGATTGTCCTCCACCGACAGGCGTGGGAAGATGCGCCGCCCTTCCGGAACCTGGCATAGCCCCATTGGGGGCAGGAGATCGGCGGGTTTGCCCTGGATGGCCTGGCCATTGTAGCGAACTTCACCCGCTTTGAGCGGAATAATGCCGCAGATACTCATGAGCGTGGTCGACTTGCCGGCACCATTGGCCCCGATAATGGAAACGATCTCCCCCGGATAGACCGAGAGGCTAATCCCTTTCAGCGCCTTGATATTGCCGTAGCTGGTATGGACATCTCGCAGTTCAAGAATGGGCGCCGTGGTCATCTACCCCTCCCTTTCCTCAGACCGGCGTCCAAGCCGTTTGGCCGCAATAAAACCCGAAGGCTTGAAAACCATCATCATCACCATGGCACCGCCCAGGCAGAGCATGCGGTAGAGCTCGAATTCACGGAATATCTCCGGCAGAACGATCAAGGCCAGCGCACCCAGAATAACCCCCGGAATGGATGCCATGCCGCCCAGAACCACCATGGCCAAAACAGTGGCCGATTCGAGAAAGGTGAAGCTCTCGGGACTGACGAAGCGAACACGGGCCGCGAAAAAAGCACCCGCCAGGCCGGCGAAGATGGCCCCCATGGCATAGGCCAGAAGCTTAAGCCGGTAAGTGTTGACCCCCATCAGTTCGGCTGCGGTTTCATCCTCGCGAATCGCCTCCCAGGCCCGTCCGATACGCGAAATATTGAGCCGGCGGACGGCAATGACGGTGAATACGGCCAGAAGCAAAATGACATAGTAAAGATAGTGAAGCTTTTTGAGATAGAGGTGCTCGAGGCTGAAACCCTCTGCAAAGCTGGGAAAAAAGATGCCGGGGGCTTTGATGCCCAGAATCCCGTTGGGCCCGTTGGTGAGTTCCATCCAGTTGTTCAATATGATGCGGACGATCTCCCCGAAACCCAGCGTGACGATGGCCAAGTAGTCGCCGCGCATGCGCAGGGTGGGATAGCCGATGATGCAGCCGGCAATACAGGCGGTAAAGGCCGCCACCGGCAGTGAGAGCCAGAACGGAATCTGGAAATTGACACTCAGCAGGGCATAGGTATAGGCCCCGACACCGTAAAAGGCAATATAGCCGAGATCGAGCATCCCTGCCAGGCCGATAACGATATTCAGCCCCAGCCCGAGACAGACATAGACCAGGACGTTGATGGCCACGTCCTGTTCGTAGCGGCCGGTAAACATCGGGAACACGAGGGCCAAAACGGCTACGGCGGCAATCCAGGCCCATTGCGGTGTGCGGGCGTAAACGGCTGTCAAACCGGTCTTGCCGGCACCAAGTGATCGGCCGAATCCGTCGAGGATCCCCTGCTTCTGAAGGACCACGACAACCACGATCACCAGCGTCACGGCGAAGATATAGAACCAGACGTTGAAGGCTCTGGTGAAGGAGAGCGTACCGTCCGCATGGATCCCCAACAGCGGCCAAAGCAGCCCGAACAGCCAGACCATTCCGATCAGATATAGTTTTATGATTCGTTTAGACGCGGGTATCATCGACATTTTCACCCATGATGCCGGTGGGCCTGAAATAAAGGACCGCAATTAAAATGATGAACGCAAAGACATCCTTGTACTGGCCGGAAATGTAACCGGCCCCGAATATTTCCACCATGCCGATGATCAGCCCGCCCAGCATGGCCCCGGTGATATTGCCGATGCCACCCAGAACGGCGGCGGCAAACGCCTTGATACCGGGCACAAACCCCATGGTGTAATTCACCGAACCGTAATAAAGCCCCACCATGATCCCTGCCGCCGCGGCCAGACTGGCCCCAATGGCAAAGGTCAGGCTGATGATTTTGTTGCTGTTGATCCCGACCAGGGCGCTCATGACCTTGTCCTGGGCCGTGGCCCGCATGGCTTTGCCGATACGGGTCTTGAAAACCAGGATGTTCAGAAAGATCAGCAGGCCGATCGTGATGAGCACGATCATGATCTGTAGATAGCTGACCACGATATTGCCGAACTCGAATCCGCCCTGGCTGAAGGCGGCCGGATAGGGTTTGTCATAGACCCCCTGGGTCAGCATCAAGCCGTTGGATAGGAAGATGGACATCCCCAGAGCACTGACCAGAGCAGCCAGGCGAGTGGATTTGCGCAGGGGCATGTAGGCCACCTTTTCGACGGCCATGGCCAGAAAGGCGCAGAAAACCATGGCCAGCAGCATGGCGCCGCCCAGGCAGAGCCAGGGGTGCGTCTGCAGGTATCCCTGCCCGGCCAGAAAACTGAGCAGGATGACCCCCATGTAACCGCCGGCGGCGAAAAACTCGCCGTGGGCAAAATTGATCAGCTGAATGATGCCGTACACCATGGTGTAGCCCAGTGCGATCAGGGCGTAGATCCCGCCCAGGGTCAAACCGTTGATGAGCTGCTGTAAAAAAAATTCCATCACCTATCCTGTGGGTGAAAGGGTTTGCCCCCGGGCGCAGGCACCCGGGGGCATGTTTAGGTCGTTGAGGACTTTGACTAAAACAACTTCCCGGTGGCCGGATTCCAGTAGGTTTCGAACTGGCCGCCGTCCACGGTCCAGATCACGTAGTCGGAACCGGAGTCGCCGTTGTCCATGAATTTGATATGCTTGGTGGCGCCAACCGCATCCATCTTCATGATTTCGGCCTTGATCTTGGCCGGGTCGGTGGACTTTGCCTGCTTGATGGCGTTTAGCAGCACCATGGCGCCGTCATAGGCATAGCCGGAATAGGCGCCCGGCTCGCCGAACATACCACTGTATTTATCATAGTACTTCTTGTATGCCGGTTTGCTCTTGTCCGTGTAACCAAAAGTCAGGAAGGTGCCTTCCGCGGCATCCTTGGCGATTTCGATGAACTGCGGATGGTAGACCGCGTCCTGGGAAACCGTCTTGCTTTTCAGGCCGAAACGCTTGGCCTGAATCGCCATCAGGCTGCCGGTGGCCGAGTTCTGCAGGCTCATATAGAACACATCCGGATTGGCGGCCTTGATCTTGGTGAGTACGGCGGAGAAGTCCTTGTCACCCTGGTTCACATGGTCATGGGCAACCACCTTGATGCCGTGGCCGGCAAGAACCTTGGCCACATTCTCGGCCAGTCCCTGGGAGTAGGTCGTCTTGTCATCGACGATGTAGACCGTCTTGGCCTTGAGATAATCCTTGATGAAGGCGCCGGCGATCTTGGACTGGTCATCGTCCCGGCCGCACATACGGAACATATAGGGCAGGCCGCGCTCGGTCACCTTTTCGTTGGTGGAGGCCGGCGTAATCATGGGAATATCCTCTTCGGCCAAAGCTTCCGAGGCCGGAATCGTGGAAGAGGAGCAATAGGCGCCGACAACGCCGACAACCTCCTCGTTGATCAGCTTGTTGGCAGCGGCCACCGCCTGACGCGGATCGCAGGCCGTATCCTGGGGCACGACTTCAATCTTGTCATAACCGGGAATGCCGCCGTCCGCCTCGATGACGGCCACGGCCGCCCGGACGCCGTTGGCGATATCATTTCCGTCGGCGGCATACGGACCCGTCAGCGGGCTCATCGTACCTATTTTAAGTGTTTTGGCTGTTGCCGTGCCCACGATGAAGGGAACCAGAATCAGCGCTGCGACCATTAAAACGATTACCTTTTTCTTCATTGCCAGCCTCCTTGGATTGAACGTTTGATGCTTCAGGGTGGACTTTGTTTTTACGACCCGACGACAAGCCGGTCTGTAGTGCTGCCCGCCGGGATAGGCGGTTTTGCAGCCCAGGGTTTAGAACCGCATCCGTCAGTGCCCGTAACGCCGCCGATCAAAAGGCGCCGCAAACACGCCGCGACCGTCTTGTCCCGCCGGTCTTCACTGGGCCGGCTGGCCCAGATAAGCCTCGATAACTTTGGGATCCTGCTGAATCTCCTTGGGGCTGCCCTCCGCGATCTTGACGCCATGGTCGATGCAGACCACACGCTGGCAGACCCCCATGACGACTTTCATATCATGCTCCACCAGGAGTACATTGACCCCCAGCTCGGCGATGCGTCCGATATCTTCCATGAGTTCCAGACTCTCCGCCGGGTTCATCCCGGCCGCCGGTTCGTCCAAGAGAATGATCTTGGGCTGCGAGGCCAGCGCCCGGGCAATCTCAAGCCGCCGCTGGAGGCCATAGGGCAGGTTCTGGGCCACCACGTCGGCATATTGATCAACCCCCATGAAGGCCAGCGCTTCCATGGCCTGATTCTCGATGCGCTGCTCTTCACGACGCTGGGAGGGCGAGCGCAGGATGGCGCCGACCACCCCCTTGCGGGACCGGCAGTGCAGGGACACCATAGCGTTTTCAACGGCCGTCATGTTGGTGAACAGGCGAATGTTCTGAAAGGTGCGCGCAATGCCCAGCGTCAGAATCTGATAGGGCCGCTTGCCCAGCAGGCTGGTGTCGTTGAGCCGCACGTCCCCGGCAGTCGCTTTGTAGACGCCAGTGATGACGTTGAAAATCGTTGTTTTGCCCGCGCCGTTGGGGCCGATCAGGCCGACAATCTCGCCGGCGTTGATCGTAAATTCGATGTCAGCCAGGGCCTGGAGCCCCCCGAACCTGACGTTGATACCTTCCAGTCGCAGTTGTGTCATCGCAGTTTTAGCTGACTCCCACGGATGTTGCCGGGGTTTAAGCCCGTTGGTCTGTGTGGTCCGGGCTTAGCCATCTATACGGCTGCCCATATATTCCGAAAATCGCTGGACATGCCGGTGGGCCTTTTCCCGCGCCTTGTCGTTGTGCCCCGCTTTGACCGCCCGAACAATATCGCATAAATCCTGATAATTCTCACTTAGCATCTCAGGTGTCCAGGGAAGAAATTGCTCGTAGTAGCGCTGGATATTGTCATGAACCGCCTGGTGCACCACGATATACATGGGGTTGCCGGTGATGCTGGCCAGGGCCTGATGTATTTTTTTGTCCACTTCGACGAACTCACGCCAGTAGTCGACCCCCAGGTCACGATAGCCGCGGGCATCCTCCAACAAATCTTCAAGGTTATGGACATCTTCCGATCCAGCCCGCTGGGCGGCGATGGCCGCTACCGAGCTTTCAACATCTTCACGAAATTCCGCCAGGTGACGCAACGAAATTTTTTGGAAACGGATAAGCAGATCCAGCCCGCTACACACCTGCTCCAACGGGGCCGCCTTGACCACCGATCCGCCGCCGACACCCAGTTTGATCTCTATCAATCCCTTCTGTTCGAGAACGCGCAGGGCTTCGCGCAAGGTGCCGCGGCTGGTCTGGAACATATCTTTGAGATCACGCTCGGACGGCAGGGTGTCGCCAGGTTGCAGCTGACCGGAAAGGATGGCCTCCTCGATCTGTTCGACAACATCCTGGAAGATGCGGTTTTGTTTGGCGGCGCGGAACATGCGGTAATAAAATCCAGGCACGGATTAAATGGTTCGACCATTCCTATTGGCTTTTGAAATTGGTGTCAAGTTAAATTCCGAGGCGCAATCCAATGACTAAATGGGAGTCATTCTCTGGTGTTGCCGCGAAATGAAGCGCCGGCCCGAAATCGTATTAAAATGACCGTGTATCGCCGATGGACGTCCTGTCCGAATGAATTATTCATCAGTGGCATCCGAACTTCGACGAAATGTTAGAAGGGTGCGATGAAGGCTGGACTCAGCAGGTGAGATGGAAGCCGCCGGCCGTCGGGCGTTCTGAGAAAAGTCGATTGAAATGTTCAACGGCTTGATCGTTTGGCGCGAAGATGAAATCGATACCCATTTGTTTGAGCGTATCTTCCAGCCCTTTTTCGGGAAGCACACGGCCGTACACGCCTGTGCCCACCACAAGCACCGCAGGTTTGCAGGCCAGCAGGGCTTCAAGGTCTTGGAGGGCCAGACGATGTCCGTGCTTGCGCCACCAACCGTCTCGGACCTTGCCATCGGGGAAGATCTGGACATCCGTCGTATAATGCTTCCCCTGAATGGTTATTTGGCCAAACGCATTTGAATCGATCATCCCCGTGTCCTCTCCGCGCTGTACACGCGCCAGTTTGAAGCCGCCACATGCCTGTTGGCGTCATTTAGGCTTGCAGCAAAAGCTTCTAAAAACGATAGGACATATCGGGAAAAACGCAATGGTATGGGTATGGGGGTTGATGCTTTCGGACGGCCCGTCGACAGCCATATGCCGCGCCAAAGCGATGGCACCCCAGGCCGGCGCCGGAATCGTCGGCGCCGCACCCGCGTCGGCATGGATCCATCGGGCTATAGCTGCGGGGGCACACCTAGCATAAAGGCCTCGTAGCTGGTCGGGCTCTCCTGATAGATTTCCAGCATGGCTTCAAAATTCTGACGTTTGGGATTGTCCTTCCAGGCCAGCCAGCTTTCCATATCCTGCCAAGTGCCAATGACAAGCACATTTTGCGGATCGTCAAAGGAAACCAGGGTCTCGCCCGATACATAACCGGGCCGATCCATGGCTCCGGCACGAAAATCTCTCAAGATCGCATTGATTTCTTTAACTTTACCCTTCTTGAAACGCCGCTTGATAAAGATCTTTACCAACATAACGCTTCTCCTTTCGGTTGAGGGTACCGTGACCGGGATCATGGCAGGCAGATGGTCGCGGTGCGCATTACAGGCGGGTACAGACCGGCTTTAATCACTTATAAACTTTAATAACATAAGGCCTCCCGGTCGTTTTCGCAAAGGCCTGCCCACAGTGGATCAACAGGCTGGACACTCTAACGGCCGCGGGCGAAGGTCTAGTTCACCGGCAACGGCTGGGCCTTATACGCCGTCAGCACCGAGTCGATCGCAGAGCGCCCAGGTTAGATAGCGGCTGTAGATCTCCCAGGCAGCCTCACCATATCCGCCCGCCATCAGACCGGCATGCGGAATGCCCCGATCCTGCAGAAATCGATATATCATCCGGTCGCGATCATACAACTGGTCACGGCTGAGGCGAAGGTCCTGCGTGGAGGGCAGTTCATCTTTCTCATAGGGATCGGCACCAGCGACCACGACGGCCAGGTCCGGCTTTGTGCGGGCTGCCAGCCGGTAGAGGCCATTGAGCAGCCGCGGATTGTAATCCCTTTCTTCGCCGGCAGCGATGGGGATATCGATATCGCTGGGGATGAAAGAAGGATGTGGTCGGCCGTCGGGCAAAACAGGATTGCCGTCCAGCGGCCACCCCCGGGCCATGTGGATGCTGAGGGTCGTGATCGTATCATCCCCCAAGGTCAGCGCCGCCGTCCCGTCACCCTTGTGGGCGTCCACGTCGATAACCCAGGCGGTGCGGATCCGGCCTTCGGCCTGCAGTTTGCGTATGGCGACCACCACATCGTTCAGCAGACAGAAGCCGTTTCCAAATTCGTGTTGGGCGTGATGCATGCCGCCGCCGAAGTAAAAGCAAAAGCCGTGCGCAAGGGCCAGCCGGGCACATTGGGCGGTTCCGGCAACCCGCTGCCGGATGCGGTCGAAAAGCCCTTTCAACGGTTCGGTGGCTTCGGCCGGGTTGTAGCGGTGGTAGCGACCCTCCACGTCGATTAGTTCATAGGTCTTAACGATTTCATCTTCCAGACCGCTGGAGAACAGACGATCGACATAGGCCTTGGCGTGGGCACGCTGCAGGTCTGATCGATCAATGCGCGCGTCAATCCGGTCATGATGCCAGTCGGACTGACGCGGCCCCAGTCGGGGGTGGTTTTTCAAGGCCTCGAAGGTGCGGGATGCCTTGCTGTCAAAAATAGGGATCTGGATGCCGAACTCGAAGAAGCTCATCTTATAAGTGGCGTCATATAGAATCATTGGCAGCTCTCGAACCCGAGTGTCCTTCTGGAGGTTGCATGTCGCGTGGCATTTGACGGCGCCGGCATCGTGGGCATACGCACAGAATATTTAATAAACGCCGCCGCCGGGGTATGCAAGGTATGAGGTCGCCGCAACCAAGGACCAACAGCTTGTGGGCGGGTCGGCGACCCCTGTGCGTACAAGGCCTCGTCTGGTTTTAACCCTGTCCGGGGCCCCCCGGAAACGGTTTGCGCGCTGGTCGGGCGCCGCTACGCAGGCAGACGCTCCGCGGCCGATCAGGGCGCCGGCACGCTCGCCCCCTTAATCCGGTAGATGTAAATGGGATCATTGGTCCGGCTGTTGCCCGGCCTGAGGATACGGTCCGGGGAAAAGCCCGGCAGCGGGAAATTGCAGGACACCACGATGGCGCCCGGCTTGAGTTCATCACGCAGCTTACAGGCCAGCGGGACCATGACATCCGGGAAAAGATAACAGCAGACGATATCCGCAGCCGACAGATCGGCCTTCCAGAAATTTTTCAGGTGGATCCTGACGGCGGCATGACCCATGCTCAGCAGGCGGGCCTTCAAATAGGCCATGGGATTGAGTTCATAACCCTCGGCACGCACCTGATATCGTCGACAGGCGGAGCGCAGCACCCGGCCGTCACCGCAGCCAAGGTCCACCAGCAGTTGCCCGGGTTCGGGAGCGACGGCCTCCAGAAAAGCCC
The DNA here is from genome assembly GCA_030066135.1 of Desulfobacterales bacterium. Classification (GTDB taxonomy): domain Bacteria; phylum Desulfobacterota; class Desulfobacteria; order Desulfobacterales; family UBA5852; genus JABZFP01. The sequence continues at coordinate 14,091 of JASJCD010000026.1, forward strand.
CCACCCGCACCCGTGCCGTTGAAACATAAAGCGCACCGCGGGTTACCGGCAGAACCAGAGCAATGCTGAGCCCGTAAAGCAATTTGATTACGAACAGGAAGCCGGCAATACCAATCACAACCCAGATGGCGGCCGGTATGATATCCATGTTACCAGACGCGGCAGAGCAGGCCTTTGAGATAATGGCCTTCGGGGAAATTCAAGGCCGTCGGGTGATCGGCAGCCTGGTTGAGACGCCGCACAATCTGGGCATCGCGTCCTGCGTCAAGGGCGGCGTCCGCTACGATCTTTTGAAAAAGTTCGGGCTCCATCAGGCCCGAGCATGAAAATGTAAGAAGATGGCCGCCTGCCCGCAGAAGCTTGATGGCCAGCAGATTGATGTCTTTGTAGCCGCGGCTGGCCCGGCCAACCTGTGCCCGCGAATCGGCGAACTTGGGCGGGTCTAGAACGATCAGATCAAACCGGCGAGCGGCATCACGATAATAGCGCAATTTTTTAAATACGTCCGCTTCCACGTGCTCAACCCGATTCTGGTCCAGATCGTTAAGCGCCATGTTGCGCTGGGATAGGTCAAGTGCGGCGGTCGACATGTCCACATTGGTCACATGCCGGGCCCCGGCTTTAAGTGCCGACACACCAAAACCGCCTGTATATGAAAAGCAGTTGAGGATTTCAGCCCCTTCAGCCAGGCCATTCATTTGCATGCGGTTTTCACGCTGGTCCAGATAAAAACCCGTTTTGTGGCCGTTGCGTACGTCCACCCAGAACCGGTGGGGACCCTCCTGAAACGCGATGACATCCGGTGGTTCCTTGCCCGCGGCAACACCCGCCCGTCGGGTAAGCCCCTCCTTATCGCGCACCGGACTGTCGGAGCGTTCATACACGCCCTCGCACGGCATCAGGGCCCCTAGCTGCTCGACGATGGTATCCTTCCAGACCTCCGCCCCGACGGTGAGGAACTGGCAAACCAGATAGTCGCCGTAACGGTCGATGATCACGCCGGGCAGTCCGTCCGATTCAGCATTCACCATCCGGTAACCCGTCAAATGCAGCCGATCGATCAACTCACGCCGGCTGTGCAGCGCCCTTTCAAGCCGGTTTCGGAAAAACTGCGCGTCGACAACCTCCCTTTCATCGAAAGTCCAAATGCGCACGCAGATCTGAGATCGCGGCGAGTAGGCGCCCCTCCCAAGCCAGCCCCCCCGGGGGCTGACGACATCCACCGTCTCCCCGGGCTCGGGCGTGCCCCGGGTTTTGGCAAGCGCCCCGCTGAAAACCCAGGGATGACGCCTGAGCAGGGATTTTTCCCTTTTGGGTTTAAGGATTACAAAGGCCATGGGCTCCATTTCCTTGTTTGAAAGTGTCGCGCGTTAACCCATCGGAGCAACCGGGGCTGATGGTTTGAAAAACGTGGATAACCGTCTTCATTTCAGGAACGGCGCCGGGCAGGTGTGAAAAAGGGTCCGTCGATCCTACGTGCCGCCACTTCTGACGTAAGGCCAGATACTGACCAAAGCGCTCGTAGGCCGCCCCCCCTTGGCCCGCCTCCAGACTGACAACGACGATACCCTCCGGCCGAATGAGCCGCACCAGTTCTTCCATTGCTTCCGGGGGCGCATGGCCGGCCTTGAAAACACCGGCTGCCAGAATGCCATCGAATTTGTGGTCGGCCAGGGCTGCGAATGGACCCAGTGGCATTTGCAGCCCAAGTTTATAAACCTTTTTGGCGTGCGCCTGCCGCAGCATCCCCAGAGAGGGATCCAACCCCACCAGGTTATCATACCCGCCGACCCTGAGCGCATGCCCCAGCAGGCCGCTGCCGGCACCGGCATCAAGCAGAAGGGCGCGGCGGTTTCCGATGTGGCGCTGGACCTCATCCGCCATTCGGGCCGGAAGGCAATAACCATAACGATGCATGTCGGCATCATACCGCGGCGCCCAGGCATCATAGCCGAGGGCAAGCATTGCGGTTAAATCAAGATTACCAAGCACAATGGATCGGACCTATTGAACGTATCGAGATTAACCGGTCTTGGGGTTCTCTGTCATCTACCCGCCGGCATACCGTAGGATACGGCCCGTTAACCTTGGCGGACGCGTTGTACGCCATCTGCTTCCGGGATAGGCGCAAAGCACGAGGTGCGATCAAAGAGGTATCAGTGCGGGCAGCGGGCAGAAGGGCCGTGACCGGATCCGAAGGACGATTCGGCCGCCAGTTGATCGATCAAGGCCGCATCCTTCCTGTTGCTTCCATAGCATATCCCCATGGGTTTCGAAAGCCGTGTGGCGGCCGGGGACACGATCCTATTCTACTTGACAGGGTTCATACCCTGTGGCACCTAAATACTATCATACGTGTTGTTGGCAATGGGGCTTGACTGCAGCGACTTCAGATGGCCGGGCATTCAACAATCTCTTCTTTTTCCTTCTGGATTAAGCCCCCGATACAATACGACCATCGTATCATCGGGTTTGCATGGCGGCATTCAGTACAACGTCCTCATGCCAGGGCGTCATTCGGCTGCGGGATAGAATCTGCTTTTTCCCCTCACGGGCAGAAGCTGGGCGCAGCCAATTGGTTAGCGGGAGTCTAATCAATGACATCGACACCTTGATACACGGGTCTACCATTCCAGGCTAAACGTCGTCTGCCAGCGGCCGCACCCATATAGACCGCAGCTATCGGGTCAATCGCTTCACATGTACCTACTGATTTCAGGGAAAGGGGGTAATCATGGCTGCCCAACGGATCTTACTACCTTACAACTTCTCGCAGAACGACCAGAAATCCCTGGATTTTGTCATCAAGACCTTCGCCGGGCATGACGACATCGACATTTCGATCTTCCATGCCTATACACCAATCTCGGAGGTCGAATCCGACGACCATCAGTCGGCCACCGCCAAGCTCAAGCGACGCCTTTCCTATCTCACCCAGGAGCTGACCGATCGCGAAATTGCCCTGCAGGAATTGCGCACCCAGCTGATTACCAATGGATTTGACCGCAACCGTGTCCGCTATATTTTCAAATCCCGCAAAAAAGAGGTTGCGGCGGCCATCATCGATCAAGTTGAAGAGGGCGGCTACGACATCATTATTCTCAACCACAAGCCCGGTAAAGTCACCCGTTTTTTTACCGGCAGCGTTTTCATCAAAGTGGTAACGGCCTTGAAGGATACAACCATCTGCGTGGTATCCTGACAGACTCGGTGGTCAACCATATAAAACCCCTTCGCCATTGTCATCCTTTAGGGAGGAAGCCATGCAGACTGAAGATCGAATAACTATCGACATTTTCAAGGTCGTTACCCGCGCCATTGCCGAATCCACCAACCTGGAGATCATGACCAAGCATTTGACCCAGCTGCTCGTGGGCGCACTGGAGATCAAAGGCGCATCTATCTTTGCTGCCAATATAGAAACCAAGGAGCTCGAGGTACTGGGAAGTTTCGGCCTGAGCATCCGTTACATGAACAAGGGGCCCTTGTTTTTCAACCGCAGCATCATGAGCGTCAACAAAAAGAAAGCCGTGGTGGTGCGGGATGTCAAACAATCCGATCAATTACAGTACCCTGAAGATGCCATTCAGGAGGGAATCGGCGCCATCGTCGCTGTACCAGTTACTTTCAGCGGGCGCGTGATTGGTGTGTTGAGGCTGTATCACAGCACGGTGTGGGATATATCCGATCGTGATCTGGACTCGCTTTTCGTGCTGACCGAAATCATCGGCCTGGCCATGATGTATGCCCGCATGCACAATGCCATCTCGGACGTCAAGATCATTATCGGGGATGTTCATGAGGCCTGGACCGAATAGACCGATCTGCATTTGAGCGCCACCCGGCGGCTTGTGGCCGGCGGGCTTGAAAGCAGAACCTAAAAAGTCCACTAGAACAATCGGCCGGCCTGCCAAGGGCCGGCTTTTTTATTCAGGTGTCACGCAATGTTCGGGGGGCAGGAAGGGCGCGGATCTCCCGGAAGTTGAGGGCCGCAAACAGGCCGAGGGCGGCCACCGCACCCAACCCATCGGCCAGGATATCCTTCTGAGCATCCCAGATATCGCCCTGAGAACCCAGAACGGCGATGCCGGCGGCCGGATCGGCGGAGATCGCATAGCCCCATTCAAAGATTTCATACACACCGGCAACGGCCAGGATAAAGCAGAGCGGAAACATGAAGAGAACCGTCCGCGACAGCACCAGGCGTCGTCGCAGCAGCAGTTCCGCCAGCGGATAGGCATAGAAACCCACTGTAAAATGGGCGATGCGGTCATAGTGGTTGCGCTCGAATCCGAAGAAGTTGGTAAACCAGTCAAAGGGCACACGCTCGAATGTGAAATGGCCACCGATCGTATGCAGAAACACGAGGCAGGCCATCAGCGCGTAGGCCGTGTTCGAAAAGATGCACCAGCGATAAGTGAGCACCAGCCCGGCCACGATCAACATGATCGGCAGGTTCTCGGCCCACCACACGGCACGGTCATACGGATTGATCGCCAGAAAGACGAAAAGACACCCATAGGCTGCCAGCAATAGCAAGGGAAATCGCCGCATCGTTTATAGCTCACCTTTCAGATAGGCCTGTCTTTTGGCCTCGGGAAATTTTTCAATGGCATAGCGCAGCATGGTGCGAGGCATGGCGCGGTAACGCCGACGCAAAAACACCTCGGCGGTTTCCGGAGCGCGCTTACCGACTTCCCGCAGCATCCAACCCACCGCCTTATGGATAAGATCTTCCCTGTCTTTCAGAAGCATTTGCGCCAAGCGCAGCGTTTCTTCGAATTCGCCCTTGCGTATATAGTGAAAGGTAGCCAGTATGGCCATGCGCCGCTCCCACAAGGCGTCCGCGCGGGCCAGGCGCTTCAGTGGCGACCGACTGCGGTTTTCGAGCCAGGCCCCGACGATATGCGGTGCGGAAGCATCCACCAGGTCCCAATTGTTGATATGGCCTAAATTACGCTGGTAAAGCATATAGATCCTTTGGCGGGAGGTTTCACTTCCCCGCTTAAACTGATTCACCAAAATGAACAGGGCGACCTGACGGTGCTCATGGGTTTTGGACTGCAGAAGGCGTTCAACCGCTTCCATGCCCAGCGCCCCATATTCGCGGGCCAGCCGCCGCAGTCCCGGTACGCGAATGCCGATGAAATGATCACCCTCACCGTACTGGCCCGGGCCGGTCTTGAAAAACCGCTGTGACTGGGCCGCCACCCGTGGATCGGCCAGGGTTTCCATTTCCGTTCGCAGTCGTTGCAGCATGCCTACTCGATGCGGGTCGCCGGGCTGCTCAAAAACCCGTTAAGGGCCTTCCAGTAGTCCTGGTGCAGTTGGATGTCGTTGTGGCCGGCCCCCTCGATTATCTGGGTTTGCACGGGGCCGCCCCAGGCCCGGGCCAGATTGAACGCAAACTTGGGGGGAATGACCTCGTCGTGCGCGGCGATGAGCATCAGCAGCGGCGTTTTAATGGCCGGTGCCAGCGCCAGGGAATCAAAGGGATGTTTCAACAGCAGGCGCACCGGGAAGATGGGGTAGTGATGGCGGGCCACGTTCGTAAGGCTGTCAAAGGGCGTGACCAGGACGACAGCGCGCACCTTGCGTTGGGCGGCCGCGTGCACGGCCACCCCCGATCCCAGGCTGCGTCCCATCAGCACCATGTGATCCAGCGGGATTCTTTCGTTGGCGACCATGTGATCCAGAATGTGGACGGCATCCTTGCAGAGGGCCGCCTGGGAGGGCTTACCCTCGCTGTCACCGTATCCCCGGTAATTGATGAAAAGATAGGCGCCCGCCTTTAATTGCCGGAGATCCCCGAGATTGGCGGAAACCTCTTCGGCGTTTCCGCCATAGTATACCAACAGCGGCTTTTCAGCCGTGACCGCGCCACGGACGAACCAGCCCTGAAGGGTGACGCCTTCATGCACCACACGATAGGCGTGTGGTTCGAACTGTTTCCGGCTTGCGGGCGGGATGGATTGGGGAAAGAAAATGAGGGCATCCTGAAAAAAATAAAGCAGGCCCACACCGACCACGGCAACCGGGAGAAGGATTTTAAGAAAAGCTAACATGGGATCGATCTTATTATGGTAAAGGTGGTTTTCGCAAGTCTGATAGAAGCATTGAAGGCCGGGCAGCGATGGTCAGGCAGCGGTTTTCAGAACCAGCTTGGCATCCAGGATCATCCAGTCTTGCCCGGTCCAGACGATCGGATTCAGGTCCAGCTGGTCAAAAGCACGGCCCCAGGCGTGAATCAGACGACTCACGATGACCAGCAGACGGGCCAGCGCACCACCATCCAGTTCAAGCCCGCGATAGCCCTCGAACACCGGCGCGATACGAAGCTCGGCCAACATGTGAAGGGCTTCCCTTTCATCGAGGGGCGCCAGCCGGAAGGTTACATCCGGGGCGATTTCGGTCAAAATGCCACCGGTGCCCACCATGACGGCAGGGCCCAGCGAGGGATCCCGAAGTCCGCCGGCAATCATTTCCGGGCCCTGTGAGACCACCATCTGCTCGACCAGAAGCGGTGTGTGCGGAAAGGCTGCGGCTAGCTTGGCCACCGCAGATGCCAGGCCATCACGGTCCAGGTTCAGATGGACGCCCTGGACATCGGTTTTGTGGAGGATATCCGGCGAGCAGACTTTCAGGGCATAAGGCCCGTCAAAGGAAGGGGGATGCGCGAGACCTCCCGCAGTGAGGCGCACGCCTTCCGGAACGCACAGCCCCAGCAGCCCCAACAGCCGTTTTACCTCGTATTCATCGGGCCGGTCCGCCACGATCAACCCCGACTGCCATTGGGCCAGCGTGGCCTTCATGATGGTGCTCCCAGGGAGGCCAGGATGCGCGCACGCTCCACGATAAAACGCGCTGCCCGGACGGCACGGCTGATGGAAGGAAAGCCGACCACACCCTCGTCGTGAAAGCGCCGCAGGTAGAGATCCGTAAAAGGTCCGTACTGGGTAAAGGTAATAATTGGTTTGGCGTTCTGACGGGCGCGGACAGCCACCGTTTCGATCAAGTCATCCGAGATTGCCGGGGGCGCGAAAAATGCCGTACAGATGATGATATCGACGCCGTCATCCGCCAGTAGTGCATCCAGGCTGGCCCCGAACATGGCATCGTCGGCACTGGCCGTCAAATCCACCGGGTTTTCGCAGGCCGCGTAGGGCAGAGTCGCCGCCCGGATGCGTTCGACTGTGCGGGAACTCAAGCGGGCCATGGCCAGGGGAATGCCGCGCTGGTCCACTTCGACATAGTCGGCGCACATAACACCGAATCCGCCGGCCGGAGTCAGAACGGCCACCCGGTTACCGCGGGCCGGGGGCAGCAGGGCCAGGCATTTGGCGGCATCGCAGAGTTCCTCGTCATCCACTACCCGCTGGACACCGTACTGGCGGAAAGCGCCCCCGATGACGGCATCCATACCCGCCAGGCGCCCGGTATGGCTGCTGACCGCCCGGGCCCCGGTGGGCGTGCGCCCGGCCTTGAGCACAATAACCGCTTTGCGCTGCGTCACCGCGCGGGCGCTCTCCAGAAACCGGCGGCCATGGGCGATATCTTCCAGATAAAAGGCCAGGCAGCTGGTATCACGATCGTTGCCGAAGTAATTCAGGAAATCGAGTTCATCCAGGTCGCATTTATTGCCCAGCCCCACAAAAGCACGCAGACCGAAGCCGATATTGCTTGCCAGTCCCAGGGCCTCCACGCCCACGGATCCGCTCTGGGTCACGAACGCCACCCCGCCGCCCCGGCCGAGCGCCTTGTCGCCGTGTTCGACAAAAATCGTGTCCAGCCGCTCGCGGGGCACAAAAATCCCCAACGAGTTGGGGCCCAGAATCCGACAACCCGTATCTTTCGCAACGGCCTTCAGGCGTTGTTCGAGTATTTCCCCCCGGCTGCCGGTTTCACTAAAACCGCCGGCCACGATGATGACAAAAGGAATACCGCGGGCTGCACAGGCCTCGACCGCATCGACCGAAGCCGCCGCACCGGTGGCGACGACGGCCAGGTCGATACCATCGGGCAGCGCGGCCACATCGGAAATGGCGGCATGACCTAATATCGACGCTTCACGCGGATGAACCGGGTAAAGTTTCCGAAGGGAAGATACCAGACGCTCGAATATGATCCGACCGATGTTGCCCTCGCGATTGCTCGCGCCCACCACGGCAATGGCCTTGGGGTCGAGCAGGCGTTTCAAATCGGCGGACGGTGGCTTCATGCTCATTTCGTCTGCATTTCAGGGGCAGGCGAAGCAGGGTCTGGTAAGGGCGTGACCAGGCTCTGCCAGCGCTTAGGTTCCGGCGGGCGGCTGACTTTTCTGGTCCAGAATGGCCATCGTGATGCGGGCGATACAAACCAGTCGTTCGTCATCGTCATGTATGCTGATCTGCCAGATATGCGTCGTGTTGCCCAGATGGAGCGGGATGACCTTGCCGGTTACATGACCGTCACGGACGGAGCGGACATGGTTGGCATTGATGTCCAGGCCCACGGCGGTCTTTTTTTGGGCATCGATGCAAAGATAGGCCGCCACACTGCCAAGCGTTTCCGCCAGCACCACCGAGGCGCCGCCGTGCAGAATGCGGGCCGGCTGAAAGGTGCGTTCATCGACGGGCATCCGGGCCTTGAGATAATCATGGCCGACTTCGGTAAATTCGATGCCGATCCGCTCGACGATCGTATTGGGCGCCAGTTGATTGATCAGATCCGGGGTAACTTCGGTGAACCATATGCCCATGGTCGCTCACACCCTTCGTGGCCCTTGAACATCGGCCAGGGATTTCGATTGAAACCACCTGGAAATGCGCCCGTGACACCCTTCGTATCGCCGCGTTAGAGACCCTGTCGCCACCAACGGCGGGACCCCTAAAAAAACGACCAGGCGGGGTTATTATTCCACCCACTTGATTTCCTGGGCGGTCTTTTCGCCGATGAGCGTGAAATCCAAACTGGGCGGCATCACGGCACTGCTTTCTGTCTGTGGAATCCGGCTGCCCATGATTTCCGCCAGCTGCTGGGGATATAGCGGCGTCTGATCGGGATCGGCGAAGCCGTCCGGGAATTCGGGTAGCTGGGTCGCCGGGTCGTATTTATCGGAAGCGCCCAGCGTATGCAGCATTTCGTGTGCGATGACAATTTGGTTCTTGGGCCGCAGGCCATAATCGGCATACGCGTGCACCACACCGAACATGCCCTTGCGGATGCCGAGAGAATTCTCTAAGCGTTCCTCTCCGCCGGGAGCGTGGTAAAGAACAAATATTTTGACCTCCGGCGACGGACTTCCGGTGAAACTGTCCGATTGGAATACCCATAACCGCATTTTCAGACTCCACCACATCACCGCCAGGGGATTGCTGCCTTGGGGTGCCTTGGGCGGCAGCGACTTGACTTCCGGGGCCAGGATCATTTTGGCCGGCTCTGCCAGCCCAAGCTCGTAGCGTTCCGCCTCGGCAATAAAGAAATCGGCAATCGGCAGAAAACTGTCTTCATCCAGGCTGTCGATATACTGCTCGGCAGCCTCCGAGTTGTCGCCATTAATCGGATAGATGCCGACCCAAAGGGTGTTTTCCCAGCTGGTGGCCCAGATGCCGCTAAAATAGGTATTCAATCCGACAATCAGCAGAATGAAAAGCAGAATGAAAATCCGAATCGCTTTGAACAGGCCGCCGGAAGATTCCTTGGCGCCTGGTGAAGGGGAGACTTCAACCGAAACCGTCTGGATTTTGGCACCTCGGCTCGGGGTTTGCTTCTCGATAAGATAAGCACCGCATTTGTAACAGGTGGCTGCGCGGCCCTGACGGGTGCCGCATTGCGGGCACTGCACGTCCTGGCTGGCGCCAACCGGGGGAGGACCGCCCGCCTGCGGTCCGGATGAAGGCGCCATCGTGTCGTCGGCCGGCTCCAGTTCAAATACGACACCACAGCCGGCAGCCGCGTCTACTATCTGCTTCCCCTTGGTTTCATTGACACCCTTGCTGACGGTTACCGGCTCGCCGGCAAAGAGGGCATCCAATTTGCTTTCATTTAACTTAAAAATACCGGCCAGTTTATCCTTGGCTTCATCAATATCGTAGCCAAGCAGAAACTCTCCGCGAAAAACAACATTAAACCGATCCATACCCGATTTCCTGTTGCAGCCAGGTGTCCTGCAGGTTTCGCCGCTAGGGCGCGCTACGTCAGGCATCCATTACGATGGCGGCTGCAATTGTTGCCCGTTTCCTCAATTACCCATGGTGCTAAAGCAACGCCTGCTCCACACCTGGAAACCTCGTCTATCGAGATCCTCATGCCGAAGCAGGCGAACGGTGGTGTCCGTTGCGACTGATCGATACAAATCTAATTCTATCAGAAGGATAGGCCTCTGGCAACCCGAAGGCGGGTGTTGATGGTGCCGAAACAGCGTTCGGACGGACGGTGGATACGCTCCGTGTTCAGCTGCGCTCTGCTTTGGGTTTCATTTGAATCAGAAGAAGCGGTATCGCGTGCTCCTCGCTGCGCAGGGTGTGTCTGGCGATCTGAATGTGAAAATCGGATTGCATGCAATCGAAAAAAGCCTTGTTCGTCTGGCGGATTTCCCCGGCCAGGTATACCTCGCCACTGGATTTAAGCAGCGTGCGGAATAGCGACCGCATGGCCTTGAAATCGCTTTCTTTATAGACGAGCTCGGATCCCAGGATGACATCGAAACGCGCATCCAGGTCCGGTTGATGCCAGTCCAGCCGGCGGATACCGGCATGACGGCAATCGTTTTCTTGGCGATTGGCCTCAAGAAAGGCCAGGGCGTGTGGATCGTATTCGGTGATGGTGACGTCATGTCCGAAGGCGGCGGCCACTAGGCCGGCCACGCCTAAACCAGCGCCCAACTCGAGCAGACGCTCATCCCGGCCAACCGGCCGTGAGGCCATCTTGGAGGCGAGCAGCAGTGAAGCCTCCCATACCTTGGACCAGAGGGGGAAGTTGCGCAGCGGGTCATCGGAATCAATGAAGCGATCAATCGTGCGCGGGACGTGAAACCGGAAGGGACGCCCGCCAACGGCCAACTCTACGATTTCGGTATCATAGGCCGCCTTGAATGTATCCATAGAGCTCATCGCTTTCTCCTTGTTGATCGCATAGGCCGTGTTTGCCTTATTAATTTAGCGCGTTTGCCAACACCGCAACCAATCATAGGTGCATACGCCACAATTTAACCGCTTCACGCCGTCCAGCAACCCTAATGCTTAGACGACAGAAGATGGTCCTTGTTTTTAAAGTGCATCCTACAGGCCCGGGCCGCTATTTCGGCGCTGGCCACGGCACCCTCCAGACTGGCGGGGCCCAGGTAATCTCCCGCGGCCCAGACAGGTATCCGTTTCGACAGCCGTTGCAGTTGCGCCTGCATGGCAGCCACCCGAAGGCCGGCCTCGGGATCACTGGAGGCCACCGCATAGGGCCAGCGCTTGACCCCGCATTCAAAATGGTGATGGCGCGGCAACCGCAGCCAGCGCGCGAGCTCTCCGGCCAAGGCCGCGACGATATCCCGATCACACCACTGCGACAGGGTCGCGCATTTTTCCGGCCGGGCGTAGATCGTAAGCGCCTCCCGGTCGGCGGGTGTACGCATAGCGCTTTTTGCCCGCTCCACCGTGAAGCCACAGATCCATTTTGCCATCTCGCGCGGGGGCAGAACCTGGAGGGCCGGACGTCTTAATCGTCCTTTGAGCAACATGCGCACCAGGACGGCGGAGGCATGGGGCCAACGCTCAGCCGCCTGCCGGTGATCCGGATCAAGCCAGGCATGGATCAATCTCAAAGTCTCCGGCAGCGGGGTGGCCAGAATAACACCGTTAAAAGGCCGGGAGCATCCCTTTCCCCGCACGAGAACGGCTTGGCCTTCAAGCGATAGGCTTTCGATGGTGTGATTGTAATGCAGGTCAAGGGTGGCGGCCAAGCGTGCCCCCAGCTGGCCCATACCCTTTTTGAAACTCATCAGCTGGATATGCGTCAGATAACGAAGGGTGCCCAGCAATGCATTGCGGGACACATCCGCTAGCGGTTGTAAAAAATACAATCCCGCCAAGGGTGCCAGAACAGCTCGGTTGAATCCGGGAGGGAACGACCGGGCAGCCCAGGCGCCGGCGGTCTCGTCCGGGGTGCGCCCCGGCAGTGTGCGGGAGAAGTAAAGCAACCGGATGGCATGCAGGACCTCGATGGGGCTGAAAACACCGGTCAGAAGCGATAGGGGCTTGCGCAGGTTGGCGACCCGCAGATGCCCGCCGATCGGCCGCGCCACGGTTGTCGGGATAGTCGCCAGATCGTTCGCCAGCCCCAACGCCCGGGCCAGGCGGGCCACCCGCCCGCCGGCGGTGAACGTCCAGGCCCCAAGGTCATAAACCGCTCCGGCGGTCTCCAGGGAACGCATCCGCCCGCCAGGTCGGGACCGCGTCTCAAATACCGTCGGTTCAATTCCGGCCGTTGACAAGTGCCATGCAGCGGTCAGGCCAGCAAGCCCCCCACCGATCACGGCAATTCGAGGCGCCCTGCCCATTCAAATCAAATCCATAGCGGCGGCCGATCGGATCATGTCGATATGCTCGATGCCGTCTTCTTTGTAAGGCGATCCGACCGCACGGAAACCGAATCGCCGATAGAAATCCACCAGATACGTCTGGGCGGCAATATGGATGGCCTGCCGGGGGTAGATGACTTCACATTTGCGCAGCGCCTGTTCAAGGGCTTGCCCGGCGATTTTTCGGCCGCGCAGGGCCTTGACCGTCAGCAGCCGACCGATCGAAGCTTCGGGAAAACGCGCCCCCGGCGCAATGAGCCGCAGATAGGCCGCTAGACGTCCGTCGGGGCGGTGGCCGGTCAGGTGCCAGGCGTCCAGGTCCAGTTCATCGGCATCCTGGTAGGCGCAGTTCTGTTCGACAACGAAGACACGCTGCCGGATTGCCAGAATGGCATGCATTTGAGCGGCGGTCAGGTCCTGCAGCGTTGCCCATTGCCAGTAGATGTCCATTGTCAGAAGAGATCAATGCCCTTCATGGTCGGATCAGGCTTGCTGCCGGCGCTGAACGAGCGCCCGCAGCTTATCAAGGTGTTTGCGCAGGCGGCCCACCCGGCGGTGAAAGCGGGCGGCTTTGTCGGCGGGCGCGGATGACGCGGTTGCTTCGGCATGGGTGTTGTGGGCGGATGGGGCCTTCATTTTGGCCTTAAGGGCTTTGATCCTGCGGGCAACTACCGTCCAGTGTGACCGCGGCACCTCTTTCAGCAGCGCCTTGTAGAGATTAAACGCGATCCGATGGTAGCCACGCCGCTCCATGTCCAGGGCGAAAGCGGCCCGCAGTGTGGCAGGGTTGTGACCATTGCTGAAATCCTGAGCGAGAATCTGCTCGATGGCTTTTTCAATTGTGGTCAATGAGTGAATACCCAGCAGGCAGTCCGTCAGTCCGCGGACAAACTGGGCCACGGGAAGTTTGCGGCGAATCAGTTTGCGGTATTCCTCGACCCCGGCCTCGAACAGGCCGATATCCCCGAAAGCCGTGGCACAGGTGAGGATGTCGTTGGCCGAGTTGGCGCCGCGCCAGCTGCCCTTGAGTATGTTCATGTCGCGCTCGGAAACGAAGTCAACCAGATCCACTTCCATGGCTTCCAGCTCTTCCTCGATCTTTATGATCTGGTTCTTCAGCGACTTGGACAGACGCCCCCCCAGCGCATCCGAGTTTTCGAGCACGTCACGATAAAGCTGCTGCGCCTCTTCAAACAGGCCTTGCGAGCGGTAGAGCTCGGCCTCGCGCCGCGTGAACGCAATCGTGAGTTTATTGCCCATGCCGTATTCCGTGCGTTAACAGGGTAGCTGCCGAATACCTATGGCGTTGCTGAGAAAATGCCTTCTGATATGGGCATACAATACGCCGGGCCCGCCGTCAACTTCAGGATTTTTGAGGCCGCAGGGCGAACATCTTCGGATTATAGGCCGTTTTAGTAATGAGGGTCTTCACAAGGGGCCGTCCAAATCAAAGTCGGAAAAAAATCCGGATAGGAATTGACGAAATACATAAAATAGTTTTATGGTAATATAAATTGATCCGACAACTTAATTAACGTTTGGTTAGAAAAAATGGAGACCGCATGCCCAGATTGCCAGTTTCCCGTGCATCCATCCTGATCGTGGATGGCGGAAAAGCACTTCCACATTCGCTCAAACTGATTTTCAAAGGCGCAAAGGACTTTCATTTCGCCGCCAATGCCATCCAGGCCCTCAAACGACTTAAGCAACACGGCGCCGATCTCGTTTTTTTAAATGTCATCTTAGCGGATATGAGCGGCATCGATTTGCTCAGGAAACTCAAGCACATCGAGCCTCACATGCCCGTTGTAATGCTAGGCGGCGCTGATGACATCCAGGCCGCCGTCGACGCCATGAAGGCCGGGGCCTTTGATTTCCTGTCCACACCCTTACGGCGCGATCATGTTCGCGCCGTAACAGAACGGGCGCTGGCACGTAAAAAGGAATGCTACCAGCTTAAATGCGAACAAGCATATGAGAACACGATAGGACGGGAGTCCATTTTGCGCAGCGTCGAAAAGGTTGTCGACGCTTTGTCACCATGCGACAGCAACGCGCTGATTCAGGGTGCGAGCAGCACGTGCAAAACGCTCATTGCCCGTGCTTTGCACGCGCGCAGCGCGCGTGCTGTCGGCCCCTATGTGGCCATCAACTGTGCCGGCATGCCCGCCAGGCGTTTGGAACAAGATCTCACCGGGCCCGCTCATGGTGATTCTTACGCGACTGTAATCGGAAATGCCGGTAAAATCGTGCGGGCTCACAATGGAAGCCTTTTTCTAAACAACATCAACTATCTATCCCTGGACATGCAGGCCACCCTGGTCCATGTCATTCAACACAAAAAATTTGTGCACCCAAGCACCCAGCAAATCATCAAGGCGGACATCCGCATCATTGCCGCCACCAGCCAGAACCTGAAAGCCCTCGTCGATGCGCGCCTGTTCAGCGGAGATCTATACAGCCGCCTGAGCGA
>JASJCD010000333.1 GCA_030066135.1 Desulfobacterales bacterium
AATGGGTCCTTCTGGCTGCATATCTTAACCTCCTGACGATCCGCATTTACGACGGCGGTGTCCAGATGCATGGGTTGGAAATCCTGAGACTTGTCACGTTCGGGGATGGCGGCGTCCAGACCGCACAACTCCGAGGAAAACGCATAGCGCCCCGGACGGCCGCCCACCACGCCCGGTCGCAGTTTTTTGCGGTCCTGAACCATAAACAAACTGTGGTCGGGCAGCGAGCCGATCACGCAGTTGGGTCCGTCGATGATCAGTTTGCGGCAGGTCTGCTTGAGTCCCGTCAACAGTTGGCGATTGGGGTGTTCACGCAGGTCGGCTTCTTGCAGCGGGGTGATGATATGCTTATAAGCCTCGATCCCCAGCCCCAGGCGGTTGACGGCAAAGTGCAGAATATGGGTGAACACCTCCGAGTCGGACTGGTAGCCGACATAGCCAGGAAAACCCCGTGAAGAGAGGTATTCCCGGATCGGGATGAAAGCGGTGTTCTCGCCGTTGGTCATGGTGGAATAGCCCTGGATGAAAAAGGGATGACAAGCATACAGGTTGATGGCGTAATTCGTGTTCTGCCGTCCCTGGGCCATGATGATCCGCGCTTGCAATTCCTTGCGGTCCAACAATAGATGTCGGGCCACCTGCATCGGGTCGCCGATTTCCTTGATCATAATGACATCCGGCCAGAACGAGAACACGATCATGTCGCCGGTTTCATCGCCCATGGCCCGCAGAATCAGGCGTGTTTCCAGCAGCCGGCTGTAGAGTTCGCTCTGGGGCATCCCGTCCCAGTCTTCGGGGTATTCATAGGCGCGCACCAGGTAGATATCCCGTCGCGGAACGCCGGGGGGTGGCGTCTTGGGCACCTTGATGGAGAGCTTGTATTTGGTCATGAAGCCCAGATCCATCATGTAAGTATCCAGGCGCCGCAGACCGGCTTCGCTGAAAATGCCGGACAGGATCGGCGCGTCCTTGATTTCCTCGAAGGGTCCGGCCAGATCCCGCAGGAAAAGCCCTACGCCGGAGCCGTCGTGGCCTTCCCGCATTACGTCCAGCGCTTGTAGCGCAACCATGGGCGAGAGCGGATCCTGGCTGGTAATGGCAAACAATCGACACATAGATGCTGGTCCTCCCTATCGAATGGGTCTGAAATCCTGCGCCCCTCATTCAGACGGCAAAAATCCCCTGACGCTTTTGGGCGCCGGCGCCTTGGCCTCCGACATCACTGTCCTCGTCATCCAGGGATGGGAAAGGTCCAACCGGTCACGCGCGGATATGCCGCCACTTCCCCCTCATCGGGCAGAGCAATAGGCATGCCACGATACGGCTTGAGTCGATTTCAAGCCATATCAGAAGGTTACTGCTGGCAGCACCTCAGAAGGTAATTACACGATCACCGGAAACAGACAGAATTGTCATGGAATCGCTGGGATTATGACAAATTTGTCGACCCCGGTATCCGCCTGAATTCAACCGCATTTTCGGGCGCATGCCCCTTAGGGCGCAATGCGAGAACAGGGATAATAACCGAATCACGGTTGAATAATCAAGCCGTAATTGTTTGCGCTTACCCGATGCGGCTGCACCCGTCCATTTTCAGAAGGGCACATGATTCCAGAGACGCTAAAGATTAGGATTCAGGAATGGTTTTGGGCGGCGCATACCGGCATTCTGGCGGATGCGCGCAGAAACGAAATGGGCAAATAATCGGAGCTTCTCTTCAGGGCAGGCTTGGCCCGCTATGCCTATAACGGCTTGTATTTACATTTATTTTATTCCATGTTCATTGCAAAGTCTAATTGGCAAAGCCCTTAAGAAAATCATATCCATTGCCATCTACGACGAGGATGTATCCATTTACACTTCCCGTGGAAACCAATTTTATTATTTTTATAAGTTTGAATCCATTGGACACGAGTTCGCTTTCGATTATCTCGAAAGCCGTATTGGTATGTTGTGCACGTAAAGTTCCTAAATTGAACGTTAACTGGTCAACCAATGAATGGGCAGCGTAATTATCCTCCATGACGAGGATAACTTCTCCACTATTTGAACCGGCCACTTTTACGCGCTGGCCGCTGATCTCAATGTTTAGCCTGGCACCAAGTGAGTCCGAACAATTCTGTTCAAGAAGATAGGGTGCTTGACATGAAAACCACGCATACGGAATTTCTTCATCAACTCCTATTTTTTCGCTGGCGGCACGATCCAGGTCTAATCCAAACTCCGTTGCAACCCGGAGCACGAGTCCGGCGGCGGCATCGATTAGTTCCTGCTTAAATAGCATGGCATCATCATTCATGTATTCTTCAAGCGTATGAGGGCTTCTATAATAGGTGTCCGAAGAGATGGATTTCTTTGTTAATAAATCACCTGTTTTGACATCATAAATATACATTTTCGCATCAATGGCCGCGCTGGATTTAATTTCGCCGTATACAGCAAGACCATAATTGAAATTTATCTTCAGGAAGGTGTCCACGCCGGCTGCCTTGCAGACCTTCAAGTAGTCAGCCACACCGGGGGCTTCTTTCTCTTTGAGGTCCTGATCGAATTGAGAATCAGCAACGTCATATTCTTCAGAAAAGCGAAGTCTCAATTTGGCATCCAGAATACTTTTAATCGGAAATTTGGAAATATTTTCGCCCAGGGTTTCGGGCGAACTTTCTAACGATGAATTGGTCCTTTTTTCGCTTTCGGCTTCTTTGGCCACATATTCCGCAAGTAGGCCACCATAACCGAGAGTATGGCCGTAGTAGGTTTTCTTCGCAACTCCGGTATGGTCCAAAATTTGAATTTCATCGTTTTCCTGGACCGTAACAAACCCCAAAGTTTCTATATCGCGGAGTTTTTCATCGGTTAATGGCTTAGGAGCAGAAATGCACCCCATTACCGAGAGGAAAAAGCAAAGGCAGATCCATTGATAGAACATTTTTCCTCTAACGGCATTACGCATTAGACACAGATCCTTTCATTGCCTTTGATCGTCTGCAATTTTGACAGAACGACCTATTGGGCAATCTCACGAGCTTTGCCCGCTTTATTTTTGCCTCGTAGCGCCCTGCGAATTTGCAGACTTCACTTTTTCCTCGACCCCTAAATTCCCGCCATAACAAAAGTGCTTCGACAACAGTGAGCGCTTCATTTGCTCTTTGCCCCACGCCCATTTTTAAGCGCTGATGCCATCGCGGCCAGGGGGCGGGCGTCGATCGTGAGGAATGCAATTGTTTCCAGCCATATCACAAATCGCCCTCCCGTAAAAATCTGGGGCATCGTGCGTTTTCACCGCATCTTCTCTCCCCGTATAACATTATTGATTATATTTACTATTTTATCCTTTTCCGCTATAGATGCAGCCAGTATGGCCAAAAGGCGGCGGCGACCACACACCCCTCTGGCCTTGGGCCGGCAGCCGTCCAATCCTTTTGACAGACGGGCAGCCCGCAATAAATTCGGATGCCATTACAGCGAAGGCAAGGTTCAATCCGGAGTGTGGCGCTGCCAATTCCGTGACCCCGTGCACACCTGGCACAGCAATCGTGCCGATGATCTCTTTTCAGGCATCTGCCAAGGAACCGAAACCATGAATCTGACCCCCAAAGGCATGGCTCTTGCCGGTGGACTGAACCGCCGGGATTTCATCCGCTGCAGTACGCTGGCTGCCGCCGCGTTGATGACGGGCTGTGCCACCAATCCGGTGACCGGAAAATCCGAGCTCATGCTGGTGTCGGAGCAGGACGAAATTGCGGTGGACCGCCAGCACGCCCCTTTCCAGTTTTCAGCCGACTACGGCCTTACCCAGGACCGTGAGCTCGCCGATTATATTGCCCGCACCGGCAAAAAAATGGTGCCGGGCACCCACCGGACCCAGATGCCCTACCGCTTTGAGGTGGTCAATGCCACTTATGTCAATGCCTATGCCTTCCCGGGCGGCACGATTGCGGCCACACGCGGGATTCTGCTGAAAATGGACAATGAGGCCGAACTGGCGTCTTTGCTGGGGCATGAACTGGGGCATGTCAATGCCCGCCATACGGCCCGGCAGATGTCCAAGGCCGCCCTCACCCAGACACTGGTTGGCGGTGCTTCCGCCCTGGCCGGCAGCCAGGGGGCAGGCTGGGGCGATCTTGTGGGGCAGATGGGAAATATCAGTGCCGGGGCGCTTCTGGCTTCCTACAGCCGTGACAACGAGCGGGAGGCCGACGACCTGGGATTGCGCTACATGGCGGCGGCCGGCTACAACCCCGACGGCTTCGAAGACCTGATGGACATGCTGCGCAGCCTGAGCCGCCACAAGGCCAATGCGGTCGAACTGCTTTTCGCCACCCATCCCATGAGCGATGAACGCTACCAGACCGCCATCGACGCCATAGGCAACCGCTATCCGGATCGTGCCGGTCAACCCCTTTACCGCGAGCGCTACCAGGATCACACGGCCGGCCTGCGACGGATGGCCGACGCCATCGAGACCATGCAAAACGGCGAAAAGGAGATGGCCCGCAAAAGGTTCCCCGCCGCCGAGAAGCACTTCCTGAGCGCTTTGAAAAAAGCGCCCCGGGACTACACCGCACATGTTCTCATGGCCAAATGCCAGTATATGCAGCAACGCTTTGCGAACGCCACGCGCTACGCCCGCGATGCGGGCCAGATTTACCCCCAGGAACCACAGGCCCAGCTGATCATGGGTGTTTCCCGGATCAACATCGGTCAATTTGACCAGGCGTTCGACAATTTCGAGCGCTGCGACCGCCTGCTGCCGGGCAACCCGGAAATGATATTCCTCAAGGGGCTGGCACGGGAAGGTGCCCAGCGCAACGAGGAATCCGCCCGGTTCTATATGACCTATCTGAAAACCGTGCGCCAGGGGCCCCATGCCCAGCACGCTTATCAGCGGCTGGTGGACTGGGGCTATATCCGTCCTTAAGGCCGCCGGCATGCCGACGCCGGCCATCGTTCGCCACCCCACGGAAAGGCCGCACGCATGAGCGCATCGACTCAGGCTCTGGACGCCGATATGGAAGCCAAATGGCAAGCATTCTGCCAGGCGGCCGCCCAGATCGACACCGTCCTGCCCCTCAAGGCCGCGATGGCGGCTGAAGTCAAGCGCGTGCTTGGATTCAGCGAATTTATCGGTCGCCATGCGGTACAGTTTCCCGAATGGGTGGTCAC
>JASJCD010000334.1 GCA_030066135.1 Desulfobacterales bacterium
GGGGGCCCTGCAGTTCAAGTTGTGGACTGCCCAGGAGCCGCCCCTCGCAGCCATGATGCAGGTCGTCCATGATGCACTGGGACAACAGTCGGAGCTGGCCGAAGCACAAACGCGGAGAGGAGTGCCCGATGATTCCGATTGAAACACGGCCTGTGCGCGACTGCACCCTGACGGTACCCGGCTCGAAGAGCTACACGCACCGCTTGCTTATTGCCGCCGCTCTGTCCGAGGGGCGTTGCACCCTCACAAATGCCCTGCGCAGCGAGGACACGGACCTGACCCTGGGGGCCCTGCGCCAGATGGGCATTGCAATTGCCGCGCACGGCACCACCCTTGAGGTCCATGGCCGCGGTGGGCGTTTTGGCCCGGCGACCGAACCGATCCACCTGGGCAACTCGGGCACCTCCATGCGCCTGCTGATTTCCACCGCCTGTCTGGGGGAAGGAGACTACCTGCTCACTGGAACCCCCAGGATGCAGGAAAGACCGGTGCAGCCCCTGACCGATGCTTTGACGCAGATGGGTGCCAGAGTTGAATGCATCAACGGTACCGGCTGTCCGCCGGTGCGGATCAGGGGTGGCGAGGTCCTTGGCGGCCAGACCGCCATTGATTGTTCGGTCAGCAGCCAGTTTTTGTCATCGCTTTTGCTCGCCGCCCCCCGATTGCCGCAGGGCATGGACATCCGCGTGGTCGGCCAAGCCGTTTCCCGACCCTATATCGACATGACCATTGAAATCCTCGAACGCTTCGGCATTCATGTCGTTCGCCAGGATTATGCGCGTTTCACGATACCGGGCGATCAGGCGCTGAACCCCGGACAGTACGCGGTCGAGCCGGATGCCTCCAATGCTTCCTATTTCTGGGCGATTGGGGCCATCAGCGGTCGACGCATCACGATTGAGGGCATCCAGAGCAAGTCCCTGCAGGGTGACCTGGGAATCGTAGCCCTTTTTGAAGCCATGGGGTGCCGGATCAGCCGCGACGATGAAGGTATGAGCGTGCAGGGCGGGGATCTTCGCGGCATTGATGCCGATATGGGCAACATGCCCGACATGGTGCCCACCCTGGCGGTCGTGGCCGCATTTGCCCGCGGCACCACGATCATACGCAATGTAGCGCATCTCAGGGCCAAGGAATGCGACCGCCTGGCCGCCGTGATGACCGAGCTCGGCCGAATGGGCATCGAGACGCATACCGATGGCAATGATTTGTCCATCGTGGGAGGGGCGCCCCGGGGGGCCGAAATCGAAACCTACGACGACCACCGCATCGCCATGAGTTTTGCCGTCGCCGGTCTGCTGGCGGAGGGTACCCGCATTCGCAATGAACGCTGTGTGGCCAAATCCTTTCCGGACTTCTGGCATGTATTCGACCAGGTGACCCGGGAATGAACATCTACCTCGTGGGATATCGCTGCAGCGGCAAATCGTCTTTGGGTAAGCGGCTGGCCGAACGCCTGGAGTGGTCTTTCGTTGATACCGATGCGCGCCTGGTTGCACAGACCGGTCAGCAAATCGCGACCATCGTCAAGGCCCGCGGGTGGGATCATTTTCGACGCCTGGAGCAGGCCTGCATAGCAGCTGTTGCCGCCGGCCAGCACCAGGTCGTGGCCACCGGCGGCGGCGTGGTCATCGACGGGCAAAACGTCAAGGCCATGAAGGTATCGGGGGTTGTGGTCTGGCTCAAGGCATCCGCGGCGATTATTCGCGAACGGATGCGGAACGATCCGCAAACCGCAGATCAGCGGCCGGCCCTCACGCATGGCCTTGCCGGCGATGAGATTGAAAGCGTGCTGGCCGAAAGAACCCCCCTCTATCGCGCCGCCGGCGATATTGAACTGGACACCGCCCATGGTTCGATTGATGCTCTGGTTCGCGATCTCGTGGTCCAATTGAAACCTTATATGCTTGCCGGGCAGGGTAGCTCGCCGGCCGAACCGGCGCCCTGATCTTGCAGGCGGACGAACAGCGGCCCGTTTCTGCAATGCGGCCCGCAAAAAGAAGGGCCTCGCCATGTCCAGTACATTCGGCAAGTTGATGCGGGTTACCACCTTTGGGGAATCGCACTGCAAGGGTGTGGGCGCCATTCTCGACGGCTGTCCGCCTAAAATGTCGCTCAGTGAAGATGATATTCAGAAGCAGCTTGACCGTCGCCGTCCGGGTCAGAGCCGGCTCTCAACCGATCGGCAGGAGGCTGACCAGGTAACGATCCTTTCAGGTGTGGAAAACGGCCTTACGCTGGGAACCCCCATCGGTCTTTTCGTTGCCAACAAGGACCACATCCCCGGGGACTACAAGGCCATGCAGAACATTCCCCGGCCCTCCCACGCGGATTTCACTTACCAGATGAAATACGGCATCCGGGCGGCCAGCGGGGGAGGGCGCTCGAGCGCCCGCGAAACCATCGGCCGCGTCGCCGCCGGCGCAATCGCCGAAAAATACCTCAAGGAAGGCCATGGCGTCGACATCGTTGCCTGGGTCAGCGCGGTGGGCCTTATCGACGCCCCGGATGTGGACGTCGAAAGCGTTAATCGGCTCAGCGTGGATCAAACCGCCGTGCGCTGCCCCGATCACCAGACCGCAGAGAAAATGACGGCGCATATCACGCGGTTGAAAGAGGCCGGCGACAGTATCGGCGGTGTCGTCACTTGTGTGGCCCGCAATTTGCCGATTGGCCTGGGCGAACCGATTTTCGACAAGCTCGAGGCCAAACTGGCGCAGGCCATGCTCTCGATTCCGGCCACCAAGGGGTTTGAGATCGGCTCCGGTTTTGCCGGCGCCCGTATGCAGGGGTCGGTCCACAATGATCCTTTTGTAAAAAAAGACAATCGCCTGGGAACGTCCTCCAACAACAGCGGGGGCGTACTGGGCGGCATCAGCAATGGCGAACCGGTGGTCTTTCGGGTGGCTTTCAAGCCGCCGGCCACGATCAAACTGCCGCAGGAAACAGCCGATTTCGAAGGCCAGTCGGCCATTTTGGAGGCCAAAGGCCGTCACGACCCCTGTGTGGTACCACGGGCGGTTGCCATCGTGGAGGCCATGACAGCCCTGACCCTGGGTGATTTACTCCTGCGCCAGCAGATGCGTTGCCCGTAAACATGATAATCAGTGCAATTTATTGGAAATGAAAAACTTGCATATAGCCGACCGCATCAATCGCATCGCGCCCTCGGGGACGGTTCAGCTGACGGCCACCCTTCAGGAATTGCGCGCCCGGGGTGTCGACGTGATCGATATGGCGGTGGGTGAGCCTGATTTCAGTGTGGCTCCCGATATCATCGCGGCCACCACTGCGGCCCTCAAGAATGGCCTGACACGCTATGGACCGGTGGGGGGGCTGCCGGCACTGCGCCGGCACATCGCCGAAGCTTTCGAGGGCTACGACGCCGGGCACGTGATTGTCACCAATGGTGCCAAACAGGCGCTTTACGGACTGTTCCAGCTATTTTGCGAGAAAGGGGAGGAAGTCGTTATTCCCGTCCCCTGCTGGGTGAGTTTCAGTCACCAGGTAAAGCTGGCCGGCGGCCGGCCGGTTCTGGTACCGACAGATGGCCACCAGCTCGATATCGATGCCATCCAGGCGGTGATCGGACCGCGAACGGTTGCGGTGCTGATCAATTCACCCAACAACCCCACCGGTGCCGTTTATCCGCCCGAAGCCATCGAAGCCATTGGGGACCTCTGCCGGCGCAACGGGCTCTGGCTCATTTCAGATGAAGCCTATCAAGCCTTTGACTACAGTGAAGGCGCCCACTTCAGCCCTTTCATGATTCCCTCCCTGAGGGATCGCCTGATCATTGTCCGCAGCTTTTCAAAAACCTACGCCATGACCGGCTTTCGGGTGGGGTTTGCCGCTGCACCGTCAGCTGTGATTGCCGCCCTTGAACGGCTGCAAAGCCATTCAAGCGGCAATGTCTGCACCTTTGCGCAGCATGGGGCTCTGGCCGCCCTGGATCTGCCGGTAGAAGTTGTCGCGCAGCAGCGTCTTCGGTATATGCAGCGCCGTGACCGGGCGTTCGAATGGGCGCGCGCGATGTTTGCATGCCGCAAACCTCAGGGGGCCTTTTATCTCCTTGCGAATACCGCGCACTATGCCTCGCGATTTGCCAGCAGCGTCGAGTTGGCCGCCTGTCTGCTTGAAGAGGCCCATGTGGCCGTTGTTCCCGGGGAGCATTTCTATGCCCCCGGGCATATCCGCATCTCGTTCGCCAACGACAGCCAAACTATCGAAGAAGGATTTGTTCGCATGCGGGAGGTGCTGGCACCATGATCGGATTGATGGGATTCGGGCGCTTCGGCGCCCTGACGGCCCGCTACCTGGCCAAGGATTACCCCGTGCAGGTATTCTCCCGCAGCCAGTCACCCGAAGATATCGCTGACAGCGGCGCCTGCGCAGCGACCTTGGCGGAAGTTTGTCGGCAGCCGATTTTAATCTTATGCGTGCCCATATCGGCGATGCCGACAACCCTGCGCCGTATTGCCCCGCTGCTGCGCCCCAAGACTGTCGTGATTGACGTGTGCTCGGTGAAAATCCGGCCCGTCCAGTGGATGCGGGAGCACCTTCCTCCGGATGTTTTTATTTTGGGAACACACCCCATGTTCGGCCCGGACAGTGCCGCTGATTCTCTAAAGGGCCGCAAGCTGGTGCTTTGCCAGGAAAGAATGCCCGACGGGCTCTACCGCCGCATTCACCGCTACCTTACAGATTGTGAACTCGAGGTCATCGAAACCACACCCGAAGACCACGACCGCCAGATTGCCGTCAGCCTTTCGCTGACCCACTTCATCGGCCGCTCGTTGTCGGCCTTTGGCGCCGGGAAGTTGAAGATCGACACCGAAGGCTACCGGCGACTGGTTTACACCCTGGGCGTGGTCGAACACGATACCTGGCAGTTGTTTGAAGACATGCACCGCTACAACCCGTTCGCACGTCAGGCACGCATTGATTTCATGCAGGCGATGCATCTGATTGATGAGAAACTCTCTGCAGACGCGTCAACAGAAGATTAGCCCGCTACGTTGGCGTATCTAGTGGCTTGTTTGGCTGAACACGACCTCGGGCCCAATCGCTGACGGCCAAGTTAAGAACGTTCTATACCGGTCAGAACATTTTCATAATGTCGCGGCACAGTAATGTAGGCATCGAAATCCTGATCC
>JASJCD010000335.1 GCA_030066135.1 Desulfobacterales bacterium
CCCCAAAATTCGCGGGAATGCTGGCGGGCAATGAAAAAACTGGCATGGTCGAGGGCCATCAACACCATGATGGTCCCTCTGTGTTGATCGAGGCCGGCAAGCCGACCGGAAGTCCCGGCTGTGGTTAAAGGGCGGGCGGGCGCCACAGCGTCATCACTCCGCCCAAGAGGCCGTGGACGGGCTCCGCAAAGAAGAATGTCTTGGTTTCGATGGTCATGGGGATTTTAGCGGTTCGTATTCGCCGGCAGACGGATCAAGACCGATGGCGGTCCTCGATCAGCATCCCCCGGTAAATCCCCGGATCGGAATCCGGAATGGGCGTTGCGCCGGCCACCTGACGGAAGAATGCCTGTTCTTCCACCCAGCCCACGACGGCATAGGCATAGCCGTTGGCACGCATATCGTGCAGGGCGGCCAGAAGCAACGCGCGGCCGATGCCCCGGCGCTGGTGCGGCGCGGCAATCCCGATAGGCCCCAGCATGCCCCGGGCCGTGCAGTCGTAGACGCAGAATCCGGCCAGTTGGTTATCCTGCAAGGCAATGAAACCGCTCACGGGCATGCGCATGAAGGCGGTTTCACATTCGGCGGCCCAGCCGGCCCCGAAATGCCAGCGCACCCAGCGGGCCACGGCGGGCCGTTCGGCCGCTAACGCCCGCCGGATTATCGTGTTTTCCGGAGTCCCGGAGGATGGGTCGGGCAGGCCGTAAAGTTTGACGAGCATATCGGTCATGAATGCGAATCCGTGTGCAGGCGGTTTTCAGTGATACTGTTCGTTGGTAAAGGCTCTCGAGGCACGCGCCATGTAGTCTTCCATGGAGGTGAAGATGAAATACTGCTGTACACTCTCCCAGGCCAGCGCCGTGCGCACCCCGGCCACCCAGTCGTTGGCGGACGCGCCTTCGGCAAAATCGCCGATCAGGAAAACGCGCCCACCCTGGACCTCGAAAACGGCGCGCTCCAGCAATACCCCGTCGTCGGGCGATCGGCCCATGAGATAGATCAGGACGATCTTGTCGGAAAAATCGGGAAAGGGCATCATGTCATCCATAAGCGCTCCTGACGATCGCGATAAGCGGTCGGTCTCGGCCGTAAAGCGGGTAAAACCCGTGACAACCGAAGCTTATGTCATCCCAACCCCGAAGTCCAGAGGTGATCCCCAGATCATGCGCCCCTGCTCAACAGAGGCCCGCAGAAACCTGGGGCCCATGATGATCCCATTGGGGGTTGTCATCGGCGCCGCTTGGTCTTAGGATGGGGCATTTTGATTTTCGGGCAACCCGTTCCTAATTTTTGCGGATCGCAAGAACCACTCGGTTAAAGATGCTTCAACCCTGGAAGGAGGAAATATCATGGCGCTGAAAGTTACCTGGTACAGTCATGCCTGCCTGATGATCGCAACCGGCGAGGCCAATCTTCTGGTGGACCCGTTCATCACCGGCAATCCGCTGGCACCGGTGCCCGCCGATCAGGTGCCGGCGGATTACATCCTGGTCTCCCACGGTCACGGCGACCACGTGGGCGACACGGTGGAGATCGCCAAACGAACCGGCGCCACCGTGATCACCAATTTCGAGATCCACAACTGGCTTTTGGGCCAGGGTCTGGAAAAAGTCCACCCGCAACATATTGGTGGTGGTTTTGACTATCCCTGGGGACGGGTCAAGCTGACCATCGCCCACCACGGCTCAGCGCTTCCGGACGGCTCCTACGGCGGGAGCCCCTGCGGCTTTCTTTTCTACCTCCAGGACTGCAAGATTTACCATGCCTGTGATACAGGGCTTTTCTACGATATGAAACTGATCGGTGAAGAGGGTGTCGATTTGGCCGTCCTGCCCATCGGCGATAATTTCACGATGGGGCCCGAGGATAGCCTGCGGGCCGTCAAACTGATCGAACCGCGCCAAGTACTGCCGATCCATTATGACACCTTCGACGTCATCCAACAGGACGTCGTCGCCTGGAAGCAGCGCGTCGAGAATGAAACGGATTCCCGCGTGGCCCTCCTGAAACCCGGTGAATCGCTGGAACTGGCATAGGGAATTGGGAACGTCCCGATGCAAGCGATCAGCACCACGGGCTTGGACGGCTTTGATGATCAATCCACTTAAAAGCTTGCGAAGTTCAAGGCATACGGCGTACTAATCTTAGGGTAGCAGGAAGAGGGCTGTACCCATACGGCTGTCGCTACGCTTGCAAACCCGTCAATTTGGAAAGGATCGCCATAACCATGGGAACCAAGAGGGCTGCCATCACCGGAATTCATGCCTGGGTGCCGGATTATGTGCTGACCAATGACGAGTTGGCCACCCTGGTGGATACAAGTGACGAGTGGATCACCACGCGCACGGGCATCAAGGAGCGACGCATCCTGAAGGGCCGCGACCAGGGCACCTCGGTGATTGGCATCGCCGCCGTCAAAGGCCTCCTGGAAAAAACCGACACGGATCCCGGCGATATCGACCTTCTGATTTGTGCCACCACAACACCGGACATGCTGTTTCCGGCCACGGGCAACATCATCAGCAAGGCCGTGGGGGCCGTGAATGCTTTCAGCTACGACCTTCAGGCCGGCTGCTCCGGGTTTCTCTTCGCCCTGACCACTGCCGCTCAGTATATTGGCAGCGGCTACTGCCGCAAGGTGATTGTCGTCGGGGCGGACAAGATGTCCGCCATCGTCGATTACCAGGACCGTGCCACCTGCATCATTTTCGGTGATGGCGGCGGGGCCGTTCTGCTGGAACCGTCAGCGGACGGTCTCGGGTTGTGCGACGCCCTCCTGCGCTCGGATGGCGCCGGCGAGCCCCATCTGCACATGAAAGCCGGCGGTAGCCGCCGGCCCCCCAGTATTGCGACCCTCGAGGCCCGCGAGCATTTCGTCTATCAGGAGGGCTCGACGGTCTTCAAATTCGCCGTGAAGAATATGGCCCAGGTGGCCTATGAAATCATGAACCGCAACGGGCTGGTGGCCGAAGACGTGGCCTTTCTGGTGCCGCACCAGGCCAACAAACGGATCATCGATGCCACGGCCGAAAAAATGGGCATCGGACCGGAAAAGGTGATGCTCAACATCGAAAAATACGGCAACACCACCAGCGGCACCATTCCTCTCTGCCTACACGACTATGAGGCGCAGCTGCATCGGGGTGATCATCTGGTCCTGGCCGCTTTTGGGGCTGGTTTCACCTGGGGGGCCGTTTATCTGCGATGGGCCTATGACCCGGGTTGATCGGGGGTGACGATTCGATGACCGAGGATGAATGATTGGAAAACATGAGCAAACACCGCCGGCCGCATGGGACCGCGATGCGGCCGACGGGATAGATCCCGCCAAGGCCCCTTCACGCAGCCTCGGCAGCGTCCCGATCCGGTATCCGCACCCGGCTACAGTTCGATGCGGGCGACTTCGCGCACTTCGGCATCCGCCCCCAGACGAATGCGAACACGGTCACCCGCGCTGAGGTCCCTCAACGCGGCAGAATCGATGCCGTAAAGGACGAGGACGGTACCTTCGTCGGGGCTGAGCAGTAAATCCCCCGTCGTATAGCTGATCGACAAAATGGTCCCGCATACCAGACGATCGGTCGGATCACCGACCGGCACCGGCTCGGCGGCGATTGCCCGTGAAATGATCAGCAAAACCATGAACATCGTCATAAGGACGTTCAGCCCTCTCATAGAGGCCCTCCACCTTGAACTTTGCCCGGCTCAAAGATTCCCGGAAGCGCTTTTTATGGTTGGGCACTGCCGCCCGGCCCGACGTCTGCCGCACCATGGCCGGACTGATCTCCAGCAACGCCACATCGTTGATGGCCCGCAAGAGGGCCGATCGTGTAAACGGTTTGTGAAGCACCCCCACCGGATGGCAGCGCTGCTCCAGTTTGAGGCTTGCCAGATAGGGCCCCGGATTGCCGGTCATATACAAGGTGCGCACCAACGGCGCATGCCGGCGAATGGACTGAACCATCGAGATGCCGTCTTGCCAGGGCATCTCGATATCCGTCACCACCAGATCCGGCCGGATGTTAAGATATTGGTTATACCCGAGCACACCGTTGCTGCCGCTGAAAACCTCATGGTTTTCCTGACTCAAAATGGCCTCGATAACCGAAAGTATCACGGTGTTGTCGTCCACGATTAGGATTTTCATCATCAGGCTCCTTTCAGGCTTCCCAAACGATTGGCCGTCCCCTGCCTGAATTTTAGCAATATGCATGCCGGTATCTTATCATATTGAATTTATTGATATTATCTAATATCTTCCACCTCTAATCCATAACGCAGCGATGGAAAAAACCTACAAATCCCCGGTGCTCGGAGCGGTATTTTTAGGCTTAACTAGCTGAAATCAATATAAAAGATATCGAATGTAGTCTTTTACCTGCACCAACCGTATCATTTTCGACATCGTTCGAATCGATGTCCGCTTACCCCTAAATGGCCAATCGGGCGCCATGGACAACGCCCTCTCCCCGACAGCGGAACCGATGCGCAATCCCTCATCCAAATCAGGCAAGCCGTTTTCAAGGCTGGTAAGCTTCAGGATACCGAGGGCCGGCTGTAAATGCCCATCCGGCGGGTTCAGGCGCTACGGAAGCGGTCGGGGTCGAGATCATGTTTTTTCAGCAGGTTATAGAAATCGGCCCGGTATTTGCCGGCCAATTTGGAGGCCTGGCTGATGTTGCCGCGCGTGGACTCCAGCAGTTGGATCAGATATTGCCGCTCGAAATCGGCTTTGGCCGCTCTAAGGGGAACGATCGCCTGGCCGCCCTTGCCTTGAAAAGGATGCTGTAAGATCACTTTTTCCTGGATCTGGGAGACTTCGGTCATGGCCACGGCGCACTCCACCGTGTTCTCCAGTTCACGGACGTTGCCGGGCCAATCGTAGGTCATCAGTTTGCGCATGGCCGCCGGCGCAAATCCGCTGATATTCTTCTCCATGGCCAGGGCATATTTTTCCAGAAAATGCTTGGCCAGCATCGGGATATCTTCCTTGCGCTCATTGAGGGTGGGCAGTTTGATGGGAATCACGTGGATGCGGTAGTACAAGTCCTCGCGAAATGTTCCGTTTTGGATTTCACCTTCGAGGTTCTTGTTGGAGGCCGCGATGATACGGATATCCACCGCAACCGTCGTTCGGCTGCCCAGCGGATAAAA
>JASJCD010000336.1 GCA_030066135.1 Desulfobacterales bacterium
GTGTACGATCTACCCGCCGCTGCCGACGGATTGGAGAACCCTGGCAGCCAGTAGAAGCCCGGCAATGGTTTTGGCATCGCGGACGGTGTTGGAACCGATCATGGTCAGCGCAGTCTCGAAAGCCACTTCCCGTACTTCCAGAAGCTCATCGGCATCCAGGTGCTGGCGCGCGGCGGTAAGCCGGCGGGCCATGAAGAGGTGGATGATTTCATCGGAATAGCCCGGCAGGGGCATGATCTCGCCTAGCGAAGACCAGTCGCCGGCTGATACGCCGGCCTCTTCCTCGAGCTCCCGGCGGGCACAGTCCAGAGGGGACTCCCCCGGGTTGAGCGTACCGGCCGGTATTTCCCAGATGTCTTGATCCAGGGCATAGCGAAACTGGCGGATCAGCAGGATGCCGCCCTGGGCGGTGAGCGGCACGATGGCGGCGGCACCTGGATGGCGGATGACCTCCAGGTCGACCGTGACGCCGTTTTCAAGGGTCACATTGTCCACGTGGAAATCGAAAACACGTCCGCGGTGCACTTTGCGGGTGTTGTTGCGTCGGGCGCGCATGGTCGGGGTGTCCTTTCGATCAGTGGGGTCTAGACCGTCGGCGCCAGCATAAATCCAAATGCGGGTAAAAACAATTCTTGGCGCGGGTCCGAATCTGCTTTAATTTAATCCATCGCCGAAAAAAACCGTCCATATCCCACGGGCGCACGGCGTCGTGGCGGTTTCCGTCTTGGCCCCCACAGGGGCTGCTAGGGCCGGCGACCACGGCCGCAACGCGTCCCACCTGCCATCAAGGAGACAGCCCCATGCAGATTGAAGAGGCAATCAGTGAGGCCATTGCCTACGAAACCCGTATCCGGGATCTTTATCGCGAAGCCGCTGATCAAACCGCCGACGCCAAGGGGGTTGAGGTGTTTAATACCCTGGCCGCCGACGAGCAGCGCCATATCGATTATCTGGAGCACAAACGCCGGCAATGGCGCCAGGAAGGGGTGCTGACGGTGGCCCCCCTGGAATCGCTGGTGCCGCCTGCCGACCGGTTTCAGAACGAAATCGGCGCCCTCCAGTCGGAGATGGCGCGCGAAGATCGCACCGACGAAAAGCGGATGCTGAGCAAGGCGCTGCAGGTCGAAGTCGAGACGAGTGCCTTCTACCGCCGCATGGTGGCGGAGATGGAGGGGGCGGCCCGGGAAATGTTTGCCCGTTTCCTGGAAATCGAAGACGGTCATGTCGCCGCGGTCCAGGCTGAACTCGACTATATCAGCCACAATGGGTTTTGGTTCGATTTCCAGGAATTCGACATGGAATACTGATTCCGGCACCCATTGCCGCGCAACCCGTGCGCATCCCATTCGTGGTCTTGCGGTCGGGGAGCCTTTAGCATGCGTTGCCACGATTTTATATGGTGCCGGCCGCTGAACGGCATCTCTGCAGGAATGGGCGGAAGCCCCGTGAACCTTTTTTAGCCTTGACATAAAAACCACATTTCTATAATAGGACTCCTTTGATTCAATCCGCACCGACGCGACGCCCGGGCTCTTTTGAGCGCGGGCGCTGTGTTCAGGAGATGCCATGGCTGCAACCCAGACGCAAACACTCAAAAACGGAACTTTCCCACACGGTGTGCACCCGCCCGAACACAAAGAATTTTCCGAAGATATCCCCATCGAAGTGGTGCCGACGCCCAGCAAGGTGATGCTGCCCCTGCTGCAGCACGTGGGCGCACCCAGCGTGCCGGTGGTCAAAGCCAAGGATGTGGTCGCGCTGGGCGACATGATCAGCAAGGGGGGCGGGTTCGTATCGGCGCCCCTGCATGCCCCCATTGCCGGCAAGGTGCTCAAGACGGCCGTGTCCACCCTGCCCAACGCGCGCCACGTGCAGGTCATTCCCATCAAGGCGGACGGCGAACAACTCGAAGGCCAGGCCCTGTTCGACGACGTTTTGGGCGGGGAGTGGTCCTACGAGGGGATCGATCAGCGCGACCCGCAGGAAATCACCGACACCATCGCCGCCTGCGGGATCGTCGGTCTGGGCGGGGCGGCCTTCCCGACCCACGTCAAGTATACCCGCAACGATGAAAAACCGGTGGATACCGTCCTGATCAACGGCTGCGAATGCGAGCCCTTTCTGACGCCGGATTACCGGGTCATGCTGGAGGCGCCGCGGGCCGTGGTGGCCGGTGCGCTGCTCGTGGCCCGTGCCGCCGGGGCCGAGACCATCATTATTGGCGTTGAAAACAACAAACCCCGGGCAGTCGAGGTGCTGAAGCAGGCCGCGGCCGGCACCGGGGTCCAGATTGCGGTGCTCAAGACCAAATATCCCCAGGGCAGTGAGAAGCAGCTGATCACAGCGGTGCTCAAGCGGGAGACACCCTTGGGCGGCCTTCCCCTGGACGTCGGCGTGGCCGTCAGCAATGTGGGCACCGCAGCGGCCATTGCCCGCGCCGTGCTGCGCGGCAAACCTTTGACCCACCGGGTGGTGAGCGTCACCGGCGCCGGTATCCGCGAGCCCAAGAACCTCCTGGCGCCCATCGGCATCAGCTATCAAGAACTCGTCGATTTCTGCGGCGGTCTCAACGCCAGCGCCGCCCGGATCGTTTCCGGCGGCCCCATGATGGGTTTCGCTTTCGCCAATCTGGACGCCCCGATTACCAAGGGCACCAGCGGTGTCACCGTTCTGACTGCAAAGGACGTTCGCAAAGCGGAAGAAACGGCCTGCATCCGCTGTGGCCGCTGTGTCGACGCCTGCCCCATGGGGCTGGTGCCCACCAAGATCGCCCTGGCCTCCCGCGCCCAGGATGTCGATTTGACCCAGCGCTATCACATTATGGGGTGTTTCGAATGCGGCTGCTGCACCTATATCTGCCCGGCCAGTATCCCCCTGGTTCAGTTGATCCGCACGGGCAAGGCCCAGGTGATCGCCAGCCAGCGCAAATGATGACCACAACGGTATAAAAACCCCTATTGCAAGACGGTTAAAAGGACATGACGGAAAAAACCTTCGACACGGTATCTGATCCCGGAATGGAAACGCCGGTGATCCATGTATCGCCTTCGCCCCACCTGGCGGACCAGGCCCTGACCACCCAGCGCATCATGCTGGACGTGGTCATCGGTCTCCTGCCGGTCGTTGGCATGGCCCTCTACGTGTTCCGCCTCTATGCGGTCAAGCAGCTCGCCATCTGCATCGTGAGCTGCCTCGCGGCGGAAGCCCTCTTCGCCCGCATGCGGGGCCGTGCCCTGCCGCTCAAGGATTTTTCGGCCCTCGTGACCGGCATCATTCTGGCGCTTTCACTGCCCGGCCCGGCACCCTGGTATGTTGGCGTGATCGCCTCCTTCGTGGCCATCGGGATCGGTAAAGCCATTTTTGGCGGCATCGGCATGAACATCTTCAACCCGGCCATGGTGGGCCGTGCCTTCGTGATGATTGCCTTTGCCAGCGCTCTGGCGGCTTCAGGCTATCAGGATGTCAACAGCAGCGTGGATGCTGTTACCCAGGCCACGCCGCTGGACACCTTCAAACAGACCGGTGCCGTGGCGCCGCTTTCAGCCCTTTTCTTCGGGCTGACGAACGGGTCGCTGGGCGAAACCAGTGCCTTGGCCTGCCTGATCGGAGGCATCTATCTCTGTATCCGGCGATCGGCCTCCTGGGAAATACCGGCCGGTGTCATCACTGCCGCCGTGGTGCTGGGCGGCATCACCAACCTGGTCGACATGGATTCCGGATGGACCGTGCTGCATCATCTTTTTGGCGGTTCGCTGCTTTTCGGGGCCTTTTTTATTGCCACGGATCCATGTTCGAGCCCTTTGACGCCGCGGGGTAAATTTATCTTCGGTCTCGGTGTGGGCGGCTTCGTCATGTTGCTCCGACTGTTCAGCGGTTACCCTGCCGGCGTGATGTTTGCCGTCCTGCTGATGAACAGTCTGACGCCTCTGATCAATCGCTGGACGATCCCGCGGCCGCTGGGGGCCCAATAGACCGCTTAAGGCCGTACAACAAACGACGCCATTTTAAACACCGTCTGAACAAGGAGACCGACACACGGTATGACAGCCCAAGGAAAAGCCAACTTCTTCTCACAGGCCTGGCTGGTGCTGGTGCTGGCGATCTGCTTCGGCGGACTGCTGGCCGGCATGCAGATCCTGCTGGGGCCCATCATCGAGGCCAACAAGATCAATGAAACGCTCGAGCGCGTGCCGGTGCTCGTTTTCGGTGCGGCCCATGCCACCGAACTTTCCCAGAGCGGCATGGAGATCAACCCCCTCACGGTGGGGGTCGATAAAGCCGGCAAGACGGTCCGCTACAACGTCTACGAGACCAAGTCCGACGGTCAGCTGGCGGGCTGGGTGACCAAAAGCGCCGGCCAGGGCTACGCCGACAAGATCGAGATCCTGATCGGGTTCGATCCCGGGATGGACAAGATAACCGGGCTTTTCGTGCTCGACCAGAAGGAAACCCCCGGCCTGGGCAACAAAATTCTGGAAGATGCCTGGCGGGGCCAGTTTCTGGACAAGTCCACGGCCAAACCGCTGACACCCGTCAAGGGCAAATCGAGCGCGCCCAATGAAATCGATGCCATTACCGGTGCCACCATTTCTTCCAAAGCGGTGACCGATATCATCAACACGGCGGTGGCCGACCTGCGCCAACCGCTGGCGGACAAGGCCAAAGGAAAATAACAATGGCTGATCAACCCACGGCATCCGAACGCTTCATCCAGGGGATCCTGCCCGAAAACCCGGTTTTCCGGCAGCTGCTGGGTCTCTGCCCGGCGCTGGCGGTCACGGCCAACATGAAATCGGCAATCACCATGACGGGGGCCGTGCTCTTCGTGCTCTTCTGCGCCAACGTCATCACCAGCCTGATCCGCGACCTGCTCAAACCGCATCTGCGGATCGTCGTCTTCACCCTGACGATCGCCACCTTTGTGACCATTGCCGACCGTTTCCTGGCGGCTTATCTGTATCAGATGAGCAAGACCCTGGGCCCTTACATTCCCCTGATCATCGTCAACTGCATCATCATCTGCCGCTGCGAGGTCTGCGCTTCCAAGCAGTCCGTTTTCGTGGCCGGTGCCGACGCCATCGGCCAGTCCATCGGGTTCGGCCTGGCCGTCTCGGCCATCGCCGCGGTGCGCGAAATCCTGGGCACCGGCAACTTCTTCGATATCCCGGTGCTGCCGGCGGCCTGGCCCGACTGGGTGGTGATGATCCTGCC
>JASJCD010000337.1 GCA_030066135.1 Desulfobacterales bacterium
GGCGCCGATAGGTTTGCATCGTTCAGACCGGGAAAGGTGCCGGATAGCATTCAACTTAACACGATCGCGGCCAGAATCAACTTTTGCATCCGTCTTGGCGTGCCTTCAGGGTATTCAAGACCGATGGCGGATGGCCCTTTGCCCATACACGCTGGGACGGTGGTTCCGGTATGGGGGCGTTTTCGGCGGGCTTTGTCTTTTTTTCGTGCAAGCGCGGGTTGGCTTTCCACAGGGCCAACCGTTGATGAAACTTGAGGGGTTTTAAATTAACATACAGAAAATACGATAAAAATGGATTACATCGAAGGCCACCTGGCAAATTGCTCAAAATACCGTTAAGCCAATCACGCAGCAGACCATACAGATTTCGGGAAAGCGATAAATTCAATGTCGATTTTTCGTCATATTTAGGCTACGTAAAGCGGGCCAGTCAGAGATGGGCGCGCTAAGGAATGCGTTCACCAAGCGAGATTATGGCTTTTCGTCAGGACGCGCATGTCCGCTCCTGGCCGCTTAACCTGGTCGTCAGGCAGGGTTCTTAAATGACCGCTAATTCAAAAAAGGAGAAAAAGCATGATTGAGAACGAGATTAAGGCACTATTCGATGAGTGGAACAATGCCCTTCAAACAGGAGACCCCAAGAAAGTCGCCGCCCTTTATGAAACCAACGGTATCCTGCTCCCGACCGTGTCCAATAAGGTTCGCCACAACCACGAAGAAATAGAAGACTATTTTGTTCATTTTCTTGCCAAGGGGCCGAAGGGAAAAATTGATGAGGCCAACGTTCGAACATTTGGCCAAATCGCAATCAACTCCGGTGTCTATACGTTTAGCTTCAAAGATGGCGCCGTGGTGCAGGCCAGGTTTACCTATGTATACCGGTGGAATGGTGAGCGCTGGATGATTGTCGAACATCATTCATCCCAGATGCCGGAATAACATGAGGGATTCGAGACCTGATCTACCGTATCAAAATTTCAATCCGAGATTTCAATCGGGGTTACCAACAAAAACCCGTATTTAAGAAAACGCGCATAGCAAACGGTTGTGGGGGACAGCAGGGGGGCGGCGCCAACTTATTCACGTTTGTGCATGAACTTGAATAACCCCGGACGCACATTTCTTGCTGCCCACAACCGTGCATCGTTTCGGTTGTAAAGGCGTTAGCAGCGTCTTTACTCCCATGCATGCTCACTTCGAGCAGCCGGCGCCCCCGCCGGTGGTCAGACCCATAAAAAACCGGAATGGGCCTTTTGACGCCATCCAGCTCAAACCCGACGGTGCGTCGGAGGGATTTGTATCCACCACCAAACCCAGTCCCGGGGCGAGCGTCTTTGGGTTGCGGTCACGAAGCGTTGAAAATCCCGCTGACGGGCGCTGACTGTCCATTTGCCCGGCGGCTAACGGCCTGCCCGCTGTCCAACCCGCACCATGCAATCCACGCTCCGTCACCTTGATCTGCCTGAGCGGCCACCCTGTTCTCCCTGATATGGTGGGGCTGCTTTTCCGCAAATTATGGACGGCATCGGGCCGACTTATTTCCGTCAATCGTGTCGTGGTATCACCCACCGGCTTTCCAACATTGATTATTGACTCAAAACGCTTTCTGGGCTAAATGCTGATGAATTTTTTGCTGGCTTCGATGGCGCTATCGAATGCCCCGACCAGAGATCAAATAGCTGATAAAACCGTTGCGCCACATCCCGCGTGGCGCCGGCATCGGATTCGGAATTCTGCATGAGTCAACTATTTCTGGCCGTTTTAAAAACCGTCACGGGATGCTGCCAGGGGTGTTCGTTATCCCGGTACGGTCCCGCGCCGGCGCTATTGAAATTATTCGCAAAAAATGTATCGAACGATCCCCTTTCCTCCCTTGAGGCCCCCGCGCCACCGCCCACCGCCGCCGACATGGCGACTTTGACCAAGATGTTGACCCTTCTACCCGCCAACTATCGGGAAAACAACGGTGAGGCTTGCCTTCAGATGCTGGTTCGGAAGGGGCGGAAGACCACCCCATGCCATACAGCCCTGCTACGGATGCTGGGATTCAACGCCCTTGAGGCCCCATTGTTAATTTAAGGAGTGTATTGATGAAGATTTTCACCGTAGACGAATTGATGGTTCCGCTGGCCGAATATGCCACTGTTTCGGATCAGGCCAATCTGTGCGATGCGATCCTGGCGCTCGAAAAAGCCCAGGAAGAATTCGACCAGTCCCGCTACCGCCACCGGGCCATCCTGGTTTACGACAAAAATAACAAAATCGTAGGTAAAATCAGCCAGGTGGATGCCCTCAAGGCGCTGGAACCCAAATACGCCGAACTCATGCCGGACACCAGTGCCCGCCATCTGGGTTTCAGCAACAAGTACATCCAGGGCATGCTGGACCAGTTTTCCCTCTGGGAAAGCCCCATGGATGATATCTGCCGCAAAGCCGCCGAGCGCAAGGTTGCGGAATTCATGCACACCCCGACGGAAGGGGAATATGTCCACCAGGATGCCCGTCTGGATGTGGCCATTCACCAGATGATCGTCGGTCATCACCAGTCCCTGCTGGTCACGGACAAGGCCGGGAACATCGTCGGCATCCTGCGCCTCACGGATTGCTTTGTCGCGGTTTTTCACAAAATCAAGGAATGCACCCAGGAGTGCCAGCCAGACGAATAGACCGGTCCGCACGGAACCGGTCACCACATAATACCGAGATCTGTTCGAGGAGGTTGTCAACATGAGCGAAGGTGCAGCCCAGGCACCCAGCAAGGTGAACTGGAACAAAATCATTTTTCTTTTCCTTGGTATCATCTTATTCACGGTTACCTATGTTTCGCCGCCCTGGCCGGATGCGATCGACCCGGTGGGCAAGCATTTCGAGCTGACCCGCGAGGGCAAGGGCGCCCTGGCGATCTTTTTGCTGGCGGGTACCTGGTGGGTGTTCGAGGTGGTGCCCATCGGGGTCACAAGTTTGATGATCGGAGTACTGCAGGCCCTGTTCCTGATCCGGCCAGCCAAGGTGGCCTTCAAGGATTTCATGGACCCTTCGGTCATGTTCATCTTCGCTTCGATCGTGATCGGTCTGGTGTTCACCAAGACCGGTCTGACCCGGCGACTGGCCTATAAGATGCTGGCCATCGTGGGGGAGAAGACCAGCATGATCTACCTGGGCTGCTTCGTGGTCACCTCGGCGCTGACCCATATCATGGCCCATACCGCGGTGGCCGCCACGATCTACCCGCTGCTGATCGCCATCTACTC
This sequence comes from Desulfobacterales bacterium, assembly GCA_030066135.1. GTDB lineage: Bacteria > Desulfobacterota > Desulfobacteria > Desulfobacterales > UBA5852 > JABZFP01. The sequence continues at coordinate 3,252 of JASJCD010000337.1, forward strand.
CTTGTACGGGGAAGGCGATAAAAAGACCAAGTTCGGCAAGGGTCTTTTCATCGGGATGGCCTACGTGGCCGGTGCCGGCAGCATCGTCACCCTGCTGGGGGCCGCCCGCGGTGCCGTGGCATTGGGGTTCTACACCGATATCGTCAATGAGACGGTTTCCTTCTTCAAGCTGACCTATTACATGTTTCCGGTGGGCTGGGTCATGACCTTCCTGCTGTGGGGCTTTTTCATGATCATCTGCAAACCGGAAAAGACCACCATTCCGGGTTTGCGCGAGAAAGCCAAAAAACTGTACACGGAACTGGGGCCGCTGCGGCGGGAAGAAATCGTGGCGGCCACCATCGTAGGGCTCTGCATCATGACCATGAGCCTGCGCTCCTTCGTGCCGTTTCTGAAACCGGTGGACAAGACCGCGATCATCCTGCTTTCGACGATATCGTTCTTTGTGTTCGGGATTCTTGACATCGATGATCTGGAGTCGGTGCCCTGGAACATCATCCTGCTTTTTGCCGGCGCCATGAGCATCGGGTTCTGCCTATGGGAGACCGGGGCGGCCAAATGGCTGGCTGTGAACTGGCTGGTCATGTTCACGGAGGCCAACTGGTTCGTCTTCACGATGAGCATCGCCTTTTTCGTGATGATGATGACCAACTTCATCATGAACGTGGCCGCCATCGCCATCTCGCTGCCGGTGGCCTTCGTGATCGCGCCCTATCTGGGCGTATCCTCGGAAGTGATCTTGTTCGCTTCCCTGGTGGTGGCCGGTATGCCCTTCCTGCTGCTGGTGGGTGCGGCCCCCAATGCCATCGCCTACGACTCCAAGCAGTTCACCACGGGCGAGTTCTTCCTGTACGGCATTCCGGCCAGCATCCTGCTGATGATCGTGACAGGGTTTTTTGTCTATCTGGTCTGGCCGATCATGGGGATGTCCATTACCGTCCCGGTGCCGTAAGAAGACCGGATCCAGCGCCCTGCGCCTACCGGGCGTGCATGATATAAATAAGCCCCGTCATTCCAAAGCCTGGAATGACGGGGCTTTTTCTTTTGGAGGGGATGGTGGTGTGAATGGGACGGCCGGAAACCGATGGCGCGGGGGCCGCGCTTCGGCTTAACGCTTTCTCCCTTCAGGGGCCACTGGACAGGTCAGGTCAGGTCACACTTCAAGAGGCGTTCGCGCACGATCTCGAACAGATCGCCGAACCTGAGCACACCCGTAACTTCCTCGCCATTCTTGACGATCAGGGGCTGGTGAACGCCCATGACATAGAGGCTCAGCGCTTTTTCAAGGGTGTCGGATTCCTGGATGAACTCCGATGATTCTGGTTTGTGCATGGCATCGGCCACCGTTACATTGCTGCCGCGCTGACATACCGTTTCTACCGGATCCATCCACAGGTTCAGTTCCCGAACCGCCTTCTGCACGAAACCATCTGTAAGAAATTTCTCGCCGCGCTCAGTTTTAATTTTACGAAAACCGCGATCCAGGGCCCGGAAGATATCGATCATGGTCACTTTACCCACAAAGCGTCCCTCCTGATCGATGACGATGGCATCGCGGTGGGCATGGCCCGACTCTGACTGCCGTTTTTTTTCGATGGCCCGCAGTACGCCCGGCAAATGGTTTTCCGGTTTTACCGTTACATAGCTTGAGATCGGGATCATCACATCTTTCACCAGGATTTCTTTCACGTCGTCACCTCATTCCAGTAGTGATTAGCTTTTAGAACCAAGAGCAACACAGCATTGTGTGAAGGGCTTCTATAACAAAAAATACGCAAAACTTAAATGCCAAAGATATCGGTCCTGTTCAGGCCTCTCCCAGATTGGCGGCCGCAAACTCCCAGTTGAGAAGATGGTCCAGAAAGGCGGCCACGTACTCGTCGCGCCGGTTGTGGTAGTCCAGGTAATAAGCATGCTCCCAGACATCGAGGGTCAGCAGCGGCAGTTTTCCAAGG
>JASJCD010000338.1 GCA_030066135.1 Desulfobacterales bacterium
GGCCGAATACCTGGGCATCACCTCCAAGAACGTGGACCAGATGCTCGGCAGCAAAGACCCCAAGGTGCAGCGTTTTCTGGGCGTCAGCCCGGGCAACGGCAAGGCCCTCGGGCTGGACGAAAAGTGGGCCTATAACATCGTCAAGATGGTGGGCAACTACGGCGAGGTCTTCGAGCGCAATGTAGGGGTCAGCACCCCGCTCAAGATCGAACGCGGTCTGAACGCCCTGTGGACCAACGGCGGTCTGATGTACACCCCGCCGTTCAAGTAGACGAGGTCCTGGTTGTATCCTGAAGTTTAAATCCAAAGCTGCGCGGCCCCGCCAATGGCGCGGCCGGGCAGCTTTGCTGTTTTGACGGCCGGCATCTGCTCGAAAAACCATTTCCCGATACGCGCAACAAGCGATAGGCGCCCATGAGCTCGACCGACACGACCAAAGCCGAGGCCGCCGCGGCCGAGAAGACGCCCCTGCTCTACGACCCCAAGGTGCGCGGGATCCTCTACCAGATCGGCGTCCTCGCCATGGTGGGGCTGCTGGCGTACTACCTCATGAGCAACACCCTGGCCAACCTCGAGCGGCAGAATATCGCCACCGGCCTGGGGTTTCTCGAAAAGCAGTCTTCGTTCGAGATCGGCGAGTCGCTGATTTCGTACTCGGCCGCCGACACCTATTTCAAAGCGCTTCTGGTGGGGGCCCTCAATACCCTGCTGGTCTCGTTTATCGGCATCGTGCTCACCGTGATCCTGGGGACCGTCATCGGCATCGCCCGGTTGTCCACCAACTGGCTGGTGTCCCGGCTGGCCGCCGTCTATATCGAGGTCTTCCAGGACATCCCGATCCTGCTCCAGCTCTTCTTCTGGTACGCCTTCTTCTATGAGATTCTTCCCGGTCCCCGCCAGGCCCTGAACCCATTCACCGGCGTCTTTCTGTGCAACCGGGGTTTGATCTTCGGTATTCCGGCGGCGCACCCGGCCTTTCTACATATGGGCATTGCCTTCGTCGCTGCTGTTGTGGCCGTCTGGGCCTTGAAGCGCTGGGCCCGGGCACGCCAGGCCCGCACCGGCCAGGCCTTCCCGACCTTCAAAGTGGGCATGGGCATCCTGATCGGTCTGCCCATCATGGTCTGGTGGCTGGGCGGCGCTCCGACAGCCATGGATGTTCCCGAATTGAAAGGCTTCAATTTCAAAGGCGGGGTCAGCGTGAGCCCCGAGTTCACGGCCCTGCTGCTGGGGCTGGTGCTCTACACGGCGGCTTTCGTGGCCGAAGTGGTGCGCGCCGGCATCCAGTCGGTCAGCCGCGGGCAGACCGAGGCGGCCCTGTCCATCGGCCTGCGGGCCGGGCAGGTGCTGAACCTCGTCATCCTGCCCCAGGCCCTGCGCGTGATCGTGCCGCCCCTGACCAGCCAGATGCTGAACCTGACCAAGAACAGCTCACTGGCCGTGGCCATCGGCTATCCCGACTTCGTGTCCGTGGCGGGGACGACCATCAACCAGACCGGGCAGGCCATCGAGGGCGTCGGCCTGATCATGGCCGTCTACCTGATTTTCAGTCTTTCGACCTCGGCTTTCATGAACTGGTACAATAAAAAGATCAAATTGGTGGAGCGCTGAACCGGTTATGAGCGCAGAACAGACCGACCGACAACCTGTGGAGGAACTCAAGCCGCCGGCCGCCAGCGTGGGGGTTCTGGGATGGCTCCGGAGCAATCTCTTCAGTACCTGGTACAATTCGCTGCTGACGCTCGCGGTTGTCTATCTGCTGTGGGTGTCGGTGCCCCCGTTTGTCCAGTGGGCCTTCGTCGAGAGCTTCTGGACGGCCTCGGGCAAGGAATGCCTGGAGGCGGACAGCGGCGCCTGCTGGTCCATCATCCCCAACAACATCCGCTTCATCATGTTCGGCTTCTACCCCTATCAGGAGCAGTGGCGGCCCGGGCTGGCCGTGGTCCTTCTGGTGGGGCTTCTGATCTTCAGCCAGTTCCGCCGCAACTGGAAAAAATCGCTGCTCTACTACTGGCTGGTCGGCCTCGTGGTGATGGGAATCCTGATGAAGGGTGGTCTGGGACTGGCCCCCGTGGAAAGCACCAAGTGGGGCGGCCTGCCGCTGACGTTGCTGCTGTCGGTGTTCGGGCTGACCGCCGCCTATCCCCTGGGCATCGTCCTGGCCCTGGGGCGCCAGAGCCGCCTGCCGGCCATACGTTCGCTCTGCGTGGTCTATATCGAGCTGATTCGCGGGGTGCCCCTGATCAGCCTGCTGTTCATGTCCTCCGTGGTCTTTCCCCTGTTTCTGCCCGAGGGCGTGACCGTTAACAAGATTTTGCGCGCCCAGGTGGCCATCATCCTTTTCACGGCGGCCTATATCGCCGAGGTGGTGCGCGGGGGCCTCCAGGGTATGGCCCGCGGCCAGTACGAGGCGGCCGAGTCCCTGGGGCTCAACTACTACCAGACCATGCGGCTGATCATTCTGCCCCAGGCCCTCAAGATCGTCATTCCGCCTTCGGTCAGCATCCTGATCTCGGCCTTCAAGGACACCTCGCTGGTGGTGATAATCGCCCTTTACGATCTGCTCAAGACCACCCAGGCCGTTCTGGGCAACCCCGAGTGGATGGGGTTTTCGGCCGAGGCCTATATCTTCATCGCCCTGGTATATTTTGTCTGCTGCTACTACCTGTCCAGCTTCAGCCGCAAGATCGAGCGCGAACTGGACACGGGTTATTGAAAACGGGGCCCAGGCCCCCTGCAACGCCTAAGAGAAGTCGACCATGAATTCAGACGTCCAGACGGATTTCGGCAACGAGGCCATCGAAGATCCCATCATCGAAATCAGCGCCATGCACAAATGGTTCGGCGAGTTCCACGTGCTCCAGGACATCAATCTCAAGGTCGGCCGCCAGGAGCGCATCGTCATCTGCGGCCCCTCGGGATCGGGCAAGTCCACGCTGATCCGCTGCATCAATCGGCTGGAGGAACACCAGCGCGGCCAGATCGTGGTGGATGGCATCGAGCTGACCAACAACATCAAGAACATCGAGAAAATCCGCGCCGAAGTGGGAATGGTCTTCCAGCACTTCAACCTGTTTCCCCACCTGACCATCGTGGACAACCTGACCCTGGGCCCCATCTGGGTGCGCAAGGTGCCGCGCAAGGAAGCCGAAGAGACCGCCATGCACTATCTGGAAAAGGTGCGCATCGCCGAGCAGGCCAAGAAATACCCCGGCCAGCTCTCCGGCGGCCAGCAGCAGCGCGTGGCCATCGCCCGCAGCCTGTGCATGGCCCCCAAGGTGATGCTCTTCGACGAGCCCACCTCGGCCCTGGACCCGGAAATGATCAAGGAAGTCCTGGATGTCATGATCGATCTGGCCCGGGAAGGCATGACCATGATCGTGGTGACCCATGAAATGGGCTTTGCCAAGAGCGTGGCCCACCGGGTGCTCTTCATGGACTACGGCCAGATCGTGGAAGCCAACAACCCGGAAGACTTCTTCAACAACCCCCGGCACGACCGCACCAAACTCTTTCTGAGCCAGATCCTCTGAAAATAATCTTTCGGGGAAATAAAAAAGCCCGGGGGCATCATTTCCTCTCCCCGGGCCAATATATCTCTCAGGTTTTCTGACAGGAATATAACGCCACTGCTAAACGATTTTACGGTAACGCTTTAGTCCGTGCTAAATCATTGACTACCCTGAATTTACAACCATTGCAGGCAACAACGCAAGGGCGTAGAGAGGAAGATTGAGAATTATCCCATTCTTTTTTAAATTCCGAAGAGTTGCTCTTGCAAGCACTGGCGGCGAGAATTGCATATCGTAAGAACGCAGGCTCTTGCTCCTGGGGTTGATGCCGGCCTTTACTTCCAGCGGACATATTTGGGCACTGAATTCGCATAGAAAATCAAGCTCCGCCTTACCTCCCCTGCTGCGCCAGTAATAAAGCGGCGGCCCGAAATGGGCCATCAATTGCTGGGCAGCATAATTTTCAACAAATGCCCCTTCATATTCGTTAAATAGCCGGTCGCCCAGCACCAGAAGTTCAACAGATAACCCCGACATGGCGCCCAATAACCCTACATCCAAGGCATATATCTTAAAACACGTCTTTTCGACATAGTGCCCCAAGGGGTGTTTTGCTATCTGGCTCGCCGAAGCACGATAGATGAGCCCGGCGTCCTCGAGCCACATCAGCGCGTTTTCGTATTCCCTCGCCCTGGCGCTCTTTTTGACGGCACTAAATATGAATTTCTTGTTTTGCTTGGCCAAGTGCTTTGGAATTGAATCCCAAATCAGCGTCAATTTTGGAATATCGGATGCTGGTGCATGTTTGGCAAAATCCATTATGTAAGACTTGATGATTTCCTGCTGGATTTCACGAACCGCTCTTCCGTTGGCGGTTTCGCTATAGTAGCGTACCGCTTCCGGCATGCCGCCCACAAAATAGTATTGGCGGAGCAGATCGACCAGATGGGCATGAAAGGCTTCTGACAGGGGAATTGGTTCGGATATTTTTTCAAGAAGTTGCCGATAGCGCGATTCCCCCATGCCATCAAGAAACTCCATGAAGTTCATGGGGAAAAGGTGAAGGAAATTGACCTTCCCGACAGGAAACGATCCTGGGGAGGAGAGTTTCACGCCAAGGAGCGAACCGGCTGTCGCGATATGGATATCTTTTTTCTTTTCGGCAAAATATTTCAGCGCATTTAAAGCGCGGTTTGACACTTGGACTTCATCAAAGACCACCAGATCGGAAACCGGCCTGATATCAATGTCAAAATAGACGGAAAGTTCTGTTAGGATTCGTTCAGGATCCAAATCTCGATCGAAAAAATGGTCTAGATGGGGATCTTCTTCAAAATTGCAGTATATGACGTTTTCATATTCATTGCGGCCAAAAGCTTTCAATATGTACGTCTTGCCAGTTTGACGTGCACCTTGCAGCAACAGTGGTTTTCGCCTGGAACTCGCTTTCCAATCCAGAAGCTTTTGGTAAATATCTCTTTTCATAGCCAGTTAAGATGCCAGAATATACCGGTAAGATCAAGCAATATCAGACTGTTTTTGTGATATAAATCACATAATAAGCCTTTAAAAAGTGATTAAAATCACATAACATGTCCGATAATTGGTATAAAATGCGTGATCAAGTTGGGTAGATGCGGAGGACGCAGCGTAACACCCCTATCAGGCGGTTTCGTAAAAGGCCCGAGAG
>JASJCD010000339.1 GCA_030066135.1 Desulfobacterales bacterium
ACCGAGGCATCGGGGTCGGCATCGGAATCGGTATCGGGTTTCGGAAAAAAAGCCGGCGGGCAGCCATCGATACCAATTCCGATAGCGATACCGACACCGAACAAGAACCCAGAACCACTAAATCAGGTTTCAGGTTTCGGGTGTCAGGTGTCAGGAAAAGCGGCTCATGGGATGGTGTTGAAACCTGAACACTGACACCTGAAACCTTTGTAATCCCAGAACCTCCGAACCCCGAACCCAGAACCCCGAACCCAGAACCTAGAACCCTAAATGGAGGTTGTTTACCCTAAATTTAGTGCACACGCGGCCGGTTTTGGTCTAAGGAAATCTATCATCCCAACAGCTCTCTTAAAAATCTGAGAAAGTTGGAGATTCCGAGATAACCCGACGCGATCATGGAGGTTCAATCATGGCGAACGAAACACCAGAAACCAATGGCCCGCAAGAGCAGGGGAAAACCCCCGAGGAAACGGCCAGTGAAGCTAAGGCGGCACCCGCCGGGGGCGGCGGAAATGCCCCGGCCGACCCCTCGCGGCGTGCTTTTTTCAAACGCGTAGCCATCGGCGGCGGCGCTGCTTTAGCCGGCGGCGGCCTCACTTACGCGGGAACCCAGGCTGCCATCCGCGGGCGCGCCATCGATAACATGGACGCGGCCATCCAGACCGACGAGACCTTCAAGCCTATGGATCAGCGGGACTTGATCTTCACCCAAGCGCTAAGCCCGGTCATCAGCAAGAAACATCCCGAGCGCGACGCACAGTACAGCAAGCTCAACAACAAGAAGTTCAATTTCCATGAAGGGGCCAAGACGTTCGAGCACGCCGTGCCGTTTGACAACAGCAAGACCGGCTTTACCCAGCTTGATAAGGCCATTCATCACGCTGCCTGGTATCCGCTGGACCTGTCTGAATCGCACTCCATGGCCTTCGCCCAGCCCAATACGCGCATGTTTCCCTGGGACCAGTCGGACGTGGAAAAGGAGCAATATGAGTTTCCGTCCAAAGAAGCGGCCGCCCATGCCATTAAGAGCGCTGCCCGGGTCTGGGGGGCAAGCCGCTGCGGCATCACGCGCCGCGACAAGCGCTGGGACTACGACCCGCTCTATGACGTCCTAAAAGGACGTACCCTGAGCTGGGAGAAGGATTTTCCCTTCGAGCCCAAGACGGTCATCGTCATTGCAATCGCCATGGACTACGACGCCCTTGCCACCGCACCGGCCTGGACCGCCGAAAGCACCATCGGCCACGGCTATGTCGTTATGGCCCAGATTGCCAGTCAAATGGCCAAGTTCATCCGCGGTTTGGGCTACCACGCCGTGGGCGCCGGCAACGATCTGGGCAACAGCGTGGCCTATGCCGTCGCGGCCGGGCTGGGCGAGGGGGGCCGCCACGCGCAGTTGATCGTGCCCGGCATCGGCCCGCGCGTTCGCCTCTGCAAGGTCTACACCGATCTCGAGTTCGTCGAATACGACCAGCCCCACGACTGGGGCATTGCCAAGTTCTGCCTGAGCTGCGGGGAGTGTGCCAAGGCCTGTCCTTCCAAGGCCTTACCCTTTGTCGAAGAAAAGGACAGCGGCTTCGGTTTCCAACCCACCTACGAGTTCAGCGACGAGCCCGGCTACACCTGGAACAACCATACCGGGGTGCTCAAGTTCCATACCGACGCCAAGCGGTGCTTCAACTTCTGGATCGAGAACGACAGCGCCTGCGGCAATTGCGCTGCGGCCTGCACCTTCAACGAGCCGGACTACTGGCACCACTGGTTCACCATGGGAATGAGCACGGTGGCGCCGGGTTTCCTGCACAGCCTGATGTCCAAGATGCATCCCCTGTTCGGCTACGGCGAAACCGGTGATCCGCATAAGGTGGACAAGTTCTGGAAGACCGGTAAAGGCATGCGCGTCAATCCGAAGATGCTAAACAACGTCAGCACCGCGGGCTATACCTGATCCGGCGAAGCCGGAAATCAGGTGTCAGATGACAGGTTGCGGGAGTCAGGAAAAAAAAGTGCGATATTCTGACACCTTGTACACTGAAAATATTAATGGGTTCTGGGTTCCAGGTTCTGGGTTCTAGGTTGATCGGTTTAAACCGATTTTAACCCCGAACCCTGAACCCCGAACCTAGAACCTATACCCCTGAACACTGACACCTGAAACCATCATCAATTATCTGACAACATATTGTTAGTAATTCGCCCTTAAGGGCCTAAAGGAGAGAACGATGGAAAGCATTCAGTGGTTTGTACTGGGCGTGCTGTTCACGCTCTGCGTGTTCGGCTTCGCATACGCCTCGCTTCGCGTCAAGGCCCCCTGGTATGCCTGGGGTGCGCTGATCGGCGGCGCCCTCCTGGTGATGTTCGGCATCGCCTGGGCCGGATCTTCCTTCGTGGAAGGCATGCCCTCCTCCGGCGCCATGGGACTGACGCTCTTCTGCGGGCCGGGGATCATCGCCATGACCCTGGCCTGGCGCTACTGGGTGGCGCCGGGTCTGAAAGGGAACTGATCGTGGCCGCCGGTGGAGGGTTCAAAGCCATTTGGGAACGGCTGGCGTTTCCGCTGGGGTTCACCACCCTGGTGATGGCCTTCGTCATCGGGCAGATCGCGGCCAAACCCGATTACGAGGCCCTGCTGCGGGATCTGCTGGCCGACCACAAGCTCACCCGCGTGACCGAGGCGGAGGGCGGCCAGGTCGTATTTCGCGACGAGACCAAGGACAGCTATGTGGTCATTTCCGAAGCCGAGGGGTGGGGCGGCCCGTTGATCATCGGCATCCGGGCCAGCGCGGAAGGCAATATTGCCGAAATCCTCAATCTGCGCAATTTTGAAACCCCGGCCTATTTCGAGAAGCTGAAAAAACAATATTTCTTCCGCCAGTTTGCCGGCAAAACGGTCTCGGCCGACTTTCTGCTGGGCGCGGACATCAATGCCGTGTCCGGGGCCACCGTATCCAGCCAGGGCTTCACCACGGCCGTTCGCAACGCCATGCACATCGCCGCCACCGAGCACTTCAAGCTGAAGCCCACCTGGCAGCAGCCGGCATTGGAATTCGGCGTGGAAGAGATTGGGCTGATCGCCCTTTTTGCCCTGGCCTTTTTCGTGGCCTATGCACAGGGGTCAGTTGCCAAATGGGGCCGGCTGGCCATGCCCTGGTTGGCGTTGGGTTTCGTCGGTATTTACACGAACTCCTCCCTGTCCATCGGCCAGTTGGCCGGAATGGTCCTGGGCCATATTCCCGACTTCCAGGAGCATACCCTGTGGTGGATCATGATGATCGGCGCCCTGGGCAGCGTGTTCATCCTGGGCAAGAATATCTATTGTGCGCAGGTCTGCCCTTTCCAGTACGTGCAGCGGGTCCTGAACAAGATCAGCGGCATCAACCTGGCCGTGCGACCCGGCGTACAGAAGTCGGCGCGGACCGTCGTGGGCTGGATGACCTGGACCGCGCTCATGCTGATCTTCCTCACCTCCCATCCCACGCTGGGTTCCTACGAGCCCTTCAGCATGATGTTCTCCCTCACCGGGGCGGGGATCCAGTGGTATATCCTGCCGCTGTCGCTGATTGGCTCCTTCTTCGTGTTGAATTTCTGGTGCCGGCTGTTCTGCCCCGTGGGCCATGTGCTGCACAGCACCGTGCGGGTGCGGCGGCGGGTGCTGGGGGGGGCTAAAAAAGTTGAGGCCAAGCCGGAGGCGGAAGAAGTGCTGCCGGCCGAACCGGAAGACAAAGGTGACTTATGGCGAAAAGAGAGTTGAAACCGTGGCACTACCAGGTGACCACCGCCCTTGCGGTCGTTACGCTGCTCTGCGTGATCGCCTTCTTCGCGCAGACGTTCATGTCCTTCTTCATGACCGACCACGACCCGGTGCTGGTCGCCATCGAGCGCATAAAGGATAAGGGCCAGGAGGACCAGTAGAACCTATCTCAAAAATAATCTAAGCGCCCCTGGCGGCGTTGTGAGCCGGATCAAAATGCTCACATACTTCGTGTATGCTCCGCTTTTTCGCCGCCTCACGCCTTGCCAGGAACTCTAATCTTAATTTTGAGATACGTTCTTGCATAGTGCATATATCGCCTACATACATAAGCTAAGGCGTATTAGACCTTTGGTTAAGATTTTGAAGAACGCGGTTATCTTTAAAGCTCAATTTCGAATCGATTGTTTGATGACTCACCACGAAGGACACGAAGATCACGAAGGAAGAACCGCGCCATTTGATCTTCCATCTTCGTGCGCTTCGTGCCCTTCGTGGTGCAAAATTACATTACTTGAGGATTCTGCATAGCCGTATTGTAGAAAGGAGAAAGAAAATGAAAATTCAAATTTTAGGACCGGGCTGTTCGAACTGCTCCAAGCTGGCGGATAATGTAAAACAGGCCGCGGATGAGTTGGGCTTGGATTATGAAATGGAAAAAATCACAGACCCTGCGGAAATCATGAAGTTCAGGGTTTTGATGACCCCTGGATTTGCTGTGGATGGTGAAGTCAAATCGTCAGGCAAACCGATTTCGGTTGAAGAGATAAAGAAACTCCTTGTTTAATTGCATTGGGAGAGGATGAACCATCAGGCCAGGGGTCCATAAAAAATAATTTATGGTCTTTTAGTGACCAAATAGCGATAGTTAGATCGCCTATCCAATATAGCCTGCAACCAAGAACTAAAAAGCCTTTTTATCTGTAATCTGATGTGCGCGAATTTTTATTCGAATATGTTCCGCCAGGCTTTATCTATCGCTCAGGAATTTCGAAGGGTACTGGTGGAATGCTGGTTGGTGGTTGGATTTCCACGGTTTTTGCACGTAGCTCAACTAAAAGTGATGGCTTTGTTTAAGGGACATAGTCGAAAGCATCGCCATTACCATTTCTCATTCCGGGTCATACAACTGTATTTACTATTGCTGATATTTAAAAACATGCTGTGTCAGTGATTGCGATCATTTCAACACCTTCTTCTGCCATTGTAACAAACTTCGCTCATTATGCGCTCTCAAAAAAGCTTATTGAACAATGAAGGATATCCCGTGTTCGATGATCCCATTGTTTCCATAGCCCAGCTTGTTCCAATTGGCGTGCAAGGGCTGCTGTTTCCCATTCATGTCCGTGGCACGTGATAAAAGGGTATATTTGCCCGGCTCAAGTGCTTTCCATATATATTGCCAGTGTCGCCAGGCATAGGGTTCACATGGCCCGATAAAGCTCGCGGG
>JASJCD010000340.1 GCA_030066135.1 Desulfobacterales bacterium
TCCCGCAACGCGGGGCAACGCCGCTTGGCGGCATGAGGCGCCGCGTCATTGTCTGGTTTGGCGACGCTCAGGGTAAGCGGGGCACGTGTTTTCTTTTGGTTCGTTTTCTTGCACGTGCAAGAAAATGAACAAATCAAGATAAAATTTTACCCCGGATCGGTAGAACCTCGCCGGGTCCTCCACCAGAGGTGGAGGATTTAAATCAAAATTAATGGAGAACACGCCTGAAATGTCGTCGATTCGCCATATTCACATCGTCGGTGCGGGCGCCATGGGAGCGGCCTATGCCGCCCTGTTCGCGGCGGCACCGGATTTTCGCGTGGCCTTCGTGGCCCGGGGGGAACGCCACCGGCGCCTGGCACACCAGACCTTGAAGGTAAACGGGCGATCATACGATATTCCCGTGATTCACCCGGACAAAGTGGCACAACGGGCGGACCTTGTGCTCGTGGCCCTCAAACACCACCACCTGAAGGCGGCCCTGGAAGATATCAACGCCCTGGTCGGTGAAGATACGGTGATTCTCTCGGTCATGAACGGACTTGAAAGCGAAGCGGCCATCGGCGCGTTATGCGGCCACCAGGGATTGGTATATGCCGTCGCCGTGGGCATCGATGCGGTCCGGCAGGGGGATAGGTTTGTCTTCGGAAGCCCCGGGCGGATCATCTTCGGCCGGGACCCTCTGGTCCCCGGCGATCCCGTGGTGGCGCGGCTGCGGGAGGCCCTCACCCGGGCGGCCATTCCCCACGAGGTACCGGCGGATATCCGCCGCGTGATGTGGTGGAAGTTCATGATCAACGTGGGCGTCAACCAGGCCTCGGCCGTTCTGGGCGCTCCCTATGGGGTATTTCAGACCTCGCCTGATGCGCGTGCCCTGATGGTCGCCCTGATGCAGGAAGTCATTTCCCTGGCGGAGAAAAACGATATCGGGCTGGATACCGCCGACATCGACGCATGGCTGGACATCCTGGCCACCCTTTCGCCCGAGGGTAAAACCTCCATGCTCCAGGATATCGAAGCCGGCCGCAAAACCGAGGTCGAACTTTTCGCCGGCCACGTGGTGGCGCTGGGAGCAAAGCACCAGGTCTCCACCCCGGTCAACGCCACCATCCTCAAAGTCATCAAAGTCCTGGAGCAAAATTCCCGCGGTTTCACATGAACCGATAATGCCTCCGACGCATGCGGCCCACTTCAGGGTTCAGGTATCAGGCAGTCGCAGGCTTCGGGCGCCGGGTTTCAGGAGGGTGAACTCATTGTTCTCTGACACCTGGTGCCTGAACACTATTGTATAGCCTTACCCGACGGTTACGTATGGAGTCCGAGATACGGTTTGCGAGGACTTAGGATCGAGGCGTACATCCGTACGCCGCAGTGAAGAGGGCCGAAGCGTAACGCCGCTATCGGACGTTTTACGCAACCGTCACGTGCGCAACTGGACCAGGAGAACGCCGCCGAGCACCATCAACATCCCCACGAAAAAGAGCAGCCCCAAATCGGGCTGCCGATCCAGGAAGCCAATAGAGGTCATCAACAATGCCAACAGAACTGTCGTGGGCGGTTGAGCATTGGTGCAGATGGCCACCTCCACCGGCGTCAGGTTGCGCAGCAGGAGGTTCCAGAGCTGCATCATGACGACGCTGGTGATGACGATCAGCCAGGCCAGGGAAAGCCAGACATCTACCGGAATCGTCGCCAGGGGCAGGGTGGCCAAATCCTTTCCAGCCACCGGCAGCATCAGGGCCGCACCCATGATCAAGCTCCAGGCGGTCACCGTACGGGGATCATGACGCCGGCAGATCGGCTGCACCACCACGGTATAGATCATCCAACTCGCCACCGCCCCCATGATCCAGTAATCACCCGTACGGATCTGGCTGAAGGTCTCACCCCGCTCCCAGGGCCGCAGGATAAGGATGACACCGGCCAGCGCCAGAGCGACCCCGGTGAATTTGAACCCCGGCGGGCGCCGGGCGGATATTAGGCTGTCCAGCGTCAGCACGCCCAGCGGCGTCAGGGCATAGAAAAGGGCCGGATGGCTGGGGACGGTATGCTGCAGCCCCCGTAGAAAGCAGTACTGGTTGAAGGGTACCAGGAGAAAGGCAAAGCCCAGGAGCTGCAGCCATTCGCGCGGCGTGAACCGCGGCCGCGGGATCAGCGTGCCGGTTCCCAGAAGAAAAATGAGAGCCGCCCCCAGCGCCCGGGCCAGGGTCAGCACGGCCGGGTCTTCGAAGCCTACGGCCGCGGCCTTGCCGAAGATATAGGACCCCGAGGAGCAGACCACGTGCAGGGCCATGAGGGCATAGAGGGTGATGCGGGTCATGGGCGGGCGTCCGCACCCGAACCCTGCGGTTTGAGGTTGTCGCGGATCATGATGGCCACGGCCGCCAGAATCATGGCGGCGCCGACATAGCCCAGCGGCGTGAAAAACTCGCCCCACCAGAAATAGGCCACGACAGCCGCCACCACCGGCTCCAGCGTGGCCGTGATGGCGGCGCGGCCGGCTTCCAGGTGTTTGAGGCCGACGTAGTAAAAATGATAGGCGCCGTAGGTGCAGAAAAACGCCAGGGACAGAAGTGCCACCCAGGCGGCCGGGGACTTGGCCCCAAAGGTGACCCAGGGGGTCAGGAACACCCCGCCTATTGGCAGAATGAAGAGAAACACCGTCTCGGCGGCATAGCGGTCGGCAAACACCTTGCCGAAAATGTAATAGAGCGCATAGCAGAATCCGGCCAGCAGCCCGCACCCGATGCCGAGCAGCGAAAGCGGGGCCGCGCTCGCCGCTGCCGCGGTGGACCCGCGGGACACCAGGGCCACACCGACCAGGGTCAGGCCGAGCGCTGACCATTTGGGGCCGGTCATGCGCTCCTTGAAGAAAATCGCGGCCATCAGGGCCACCCAGGCCGGCGCCGTGTAGAGCAGGACCGAGGCCAGGGCGGCCCCGCCTTTCTGGACGGCGATCTGATAAGACCCGTAGAAAAGAAAAACGCCTGCAAAACCGAACAGCGCCAGCAGGGGAAGGTCGGCCGGACGCACGCGCACCTTGCGCAGCCAGATGGCCTGCCCCCCGAAACAAATCCAGGCGAAGAATGCGCGCCAGAAGGCCACCTCCAGGGGGGCGACGCCTTCACGGAACGCCAGTTTGGCCAACGGGCCGATCATGCCCCACAAAACGGCCGCCGCGATGATGTAAAGATACCCCCTTAGAACGACCATCGTCCCCTCATCTCACGCCACCGGCCACACTACGGCGGGCCGCCCGGCATTGCTTGACAGGCCCCGGGCCTGCGATTAATTTTTTTCTAAATCTTGGCGGGCAGCGGCACACCCCGTCCGCCACCCCGAAACCGATAGCCGATTCCGGTCGGCAACCCATAAGGAGGTCGTTCCAATGGCCACCGCAACGCCTACGAAAACAATAATCGACCTGGAGCGCCTCAATCGCCTCAAGGAGGGCTGCGCCGCCTGCGGCCACAAGTTCAACCTGGGGGATCCGGTGGTGATGGCCTGCGGGGCCTGGGAAGGCGGGCCCAGGTTCATCCACGAACACGAAGCCGTCCTCGACCCGCTTTCCGGGGGGTATGTGGAAAAACGCTGCTATAGCACCCGGCGTGGCCGCATCGGCTGAAGCAAGCCGGTGGCGCGGCCGCCTGCAGCTGCTCAGGCCGTAAAAACGGTGAGCATTCCGCGGCGGGCGTTCACGTGCTGGAGCGTCACTTCGATCACATCCTCGGGTTTGAGGCTGAGGCCGCTGGTCAGAGGCAGATCACATTCGACCAGGTAGTTCATCAGCAGCACCTGATAGTTGTTCTTCCGCCGCATGAGCACGATAGCCTCCTCACGTTCACCGACCCTTTCCTCCAGATAGCGCAGCAGCCAATACTGATGTCTACCATGCTGTACACGTGACACGGCGCCCATGGGTTGTTCCAGCCGCTGCATGATCTGGGCGATCTCGTCTTCGCTGTAGGGTGTTTCGAGACCCAGCACGGCCCGGACCTGGCGTTGGGTGACCAGATCGAAATATTTGCGAATCGGGCTGGTGGCCGTCACGTAGGCGTCGAGACCCAGGCCCGAATGCCGGCCGCTCGTGGTGTCCAGGACAAAGCGGCTTAGCTGGCGGCGTTGCATCCAGTTCTGAAAAAGCGTCCCCTCGTTGCGCTGGTAGAGACGGCCCTTGGGATCGGGCTGGGACCTGAAGATGGCGGGCATGCCGTTGTCCCGCAGAAAGCGTGCCGTCAGCCAATTGGCCATGATCATCAACTCGGTCACCAGCATGCGCGCCGGACTCTCCCGGTTGATCTTGCTGACCCCGACCTGCCTGTTCTCATCCAGCCAGATATTGACGTCCGGTAGTGAAATCTGGACAGCACCCTGGTCCAGCCGGTGCTCCCGAAAGCGGATAGCGACCTCCTTGAGGCGGATGATGTCCGGATTCTCCTCGCTCATCAGATTGACGTCGTAGTAGGTGCGCTGATGGCGTATACGGACCATGCTGGCCAGCACGTCGTAGGACAGAATGTCGCCGATCGGGTTGACCTTGACCAGAGTCGATATGGCCGGCCGCAGTTCCCCCGCCTTGAGGCTGCAGAGCCCCTCGGCCATGGAGGGGGGCAGCATGGGGATTTTCTGGTCGGGCATATAGATCGAACTGCCGCGGCGCTGGGCCTCTTCGTCGATGGGATCACCCTTGGCCACATGGTGGGCCACGTCCACGATGTGTACCCCGATCAGAAAATGATCGCCGAAGTCCTGGATGCTGATCGCGTCATCAAAGTCCAGGGTCGACTGGCCGTCGATGGTCATCAGCGCCAAATGGGTCAGGTCGTGGCGGCCCTGCAGATCGCTGCGGGTCGGGATCACCCGGGTTTTGGCCTCCGCCGCGGCTGTCACGGTGCCCGGGAATTTCAGGGCGATCCCTTCACGGATCAGATCGGTATTTTCGTCGGCCCCCATAGCGCCGGCCTGCACCAGGCCCTTAAATAGCTTGTCGGGCGTGCCTGCCCCGGCCCGGGCGCAGATGGCTTTGCCCAGGGCGTGCTGGGGGCTTTCCTTGCCGA
>JASJCD010000341.1 GCA_030066135.1 Desulfobacterales bacterium
GGCCTTGTCCGTGGGAATCTTCTTCCAGGTACGGAAGCGGATTGCGCCTTTGACCGTGATGGTGGCGGTGTGGCGGACACGCCCCTGACGCGAAAACAGGAGCAGAAGGTCGCCCTGGTCCTCACTGGGCACAAGGAAATTCATCCACAACATCACCTCGGATGCCAGGTTCACTACGGGCAGGTCGTGCTTCAGGCGGCACTCGTTTTTGTCGGCCCCTTCGGTAGATACTTCGGAGCATAGAAAATGCTGCGCCAGCACAACGCCTTGTCCCTGACCGCGGTAGTAATAATCAACGACACGGCGTACGTCATCGGCTGACGGCCGCTCCTGGGCAGTTGCCGCCAGAGGCCAGAGCACCATCAGGCCAAGCAGTAAGATGATCTTCTTCATTCTTCCCCCTTCGGTTGTGGATTGACGGGTCGGTATCGACATCTTGCGGCGCACTTACATTTGAGCTCGGTTTGCGTCGGGCCCATCCCGTGTATTCACTCCGGGAAAAGCAAGGCGTATGCCATGTTGTGACCCCGGTTCCTGCCCGGCCGGGGTTCGCGCCGCGGTCCCTGCAGTCAGCGCCAATGCCCGGACAAAGGCAGAGACCCCACGGGGGCCCTTTTCTTGACGGGTCGAAGGTTCATGCCAGCCGGGGCCTGTCTGAAAATCCCTGCAGATATGTACATAAAAGACTACATGAATGCAGGCCAAGTCGATCGCTGGCAATGCGATGGCGGCGGGTTAGACTTATGACTGCGGATGAGAATTGGATTTTCTTTCGAGCGGTACCAGAAATTCCCGGCGCATAATCTCAGAGGCCCATTCCAGATCGCCGCGCGACTGCCCCTGCTCGAAGAGGGCCAGCAGGCGTCGGGCAAGGGCACTGGCTCTGCGATGCACGCCGTGCACCGCATCGCCCATGATGGACCAGTTTTCGTCGGGTGCGAAGGCTGCAAAGGCGGTCCGCAGCTCAGGGAAAAGCTGGCGCCCCAGACCATCGTGAAAAACAAGATAAAAGCCCAGTGAGACGGCCTGGTGGTCTTCGATGATGCGCCGCAGGGGGCCATTCGGCCCGCTATCCGCAAGCATGTCCTTGACCGCCCGCAGCAGCAATTCAATGGGCGTATGGGGGAACGCGGCAATCATGGCACGCCAGCGATCGACATCGAAACAGGTATCGCGACGTTCTCCGATCTCGTGGCGCACAAATAGAGGGTAAAGACTTTCCAGAAGGGGGCCGAAATGGCGCTGCAGACCGACGGGGTCGATCGTATGAATACCGGCATGCGCCAGTGCATATTCGAGAAAAGGCCGCCGCGAGGGGGTCACGTAGAATATCTGGTCCCATACAAACAGTCGCGCGGCCTCCTTGCGCAGCACGACAACATCACCCTGTGAGAGGGCGGGCAGTGTCAACAGGTCGCGGGCCAGTTCAGCGCCCATATGAACGACGGCCAGGCCGTTGTGCCGATGGCGGTCATCCACCTGACCCAGCACAAAGGAGGGCTTGAGACTCTGAGCATAGCCCGCGCCGTAGAACAGGCCCCGGGGTGCCAGACGGGCGTTGATGCCGTTGACATCGAAAGGGTCGTAGGCCTTGCCGTCAATGTCCAGAGAAATGAAATCATCATTCTGCAGGCGTTCCCACAGCTGTTCTTTTTTATCAATCCAGGCCAGGACTTCGGAGGCCTCACGCTCTTCCCATGGCGCCAACCGATGCTCCCACTTGAACAGGTCCCTGAGACGCAAGGCCAGACCGCAGATCGAGTAGTGCCCGGCAAAGCGGGCATCTGACACGTCACAGTTGTAACGTACCTGATCGGAAAGCGTGTCCGCATGCATGCCTTATCCCTCCAAGTTCGGTTCGCTTGACGCAAGAGTCGACGCCTCAAATGAATAAGCATTAAACGGTTAAATCCAACTTGCTGGCTGTCTGGGCCTGGCCTGCGATGCATTTCAATCGAAGCGCCAGGCGCCACCGTTCCTAGGCCAACCCGGGGAGGTGCTTAGGCGCAACGTGGTTCACCCGTCCCGCATCGATATCACGCTAAAAAAGGGACCGACACGCAGGGCAATCATCGAAGGGGTCAATGAACCCGTCTACGAGGTGTGCACGGGGGCATGCAGGATTCTATCGGGTGGGCCCTGCAAAAGAGCATGCCGCCACGCTCGACCACATCGTGGGAGCGATGGGCGGCTGAATGATGGGGACACTGCCCACAGTGCTGACCGGCCATTAAATCAGAACCTCTAACGATCGATTCAAGGCCGGTGTATCGGGCGACAACGAAGATGTCGGCGGTGTGCTCAAAATCACCCGCATCCATGTCCACTATCATCTCAAGGCTTCCCCGGGTCAATGGGCGTTGGCCAGGCAAGCCATGACGCCTTACATCACGCGCTGCCCGGCCGCCCAGAGTGTGGTGGGCTTGCATTGACATACAAGACGAGCTGGGCCTGGCAGCGCTCGAATAGGCGGCCCGCAAGGGCAAATGCGCTTGAGGGCCGCAATTTCCGCCTGCTGCCGTCGGCCGTCCGAGGGGCAACAACGGATCACAGACGCGTCTCAAGCGCGTGATAAACAACGTCTGCGCTCCGCAGGCCGGATACAATCAGCCACAATCGTCGGGGATGGAAACCGCTGTTTTCCGCGAGCACATCCGCCAATAGATCCGCGAAGCCGGATCTTGACATGTTGCCGTGCTGGCGCCCCAGCAGCGGCAGGCCGATTGAAATCAGGCGGTGCCTTTCGGCCGTTTGCAGCATATTCCGCAGGGCCGCTGCGATCCACTCCGGTCGCCAGGTGGGCTCACAATTGACGTTATGGACGATGGCCAGCAGGCGCGTCGGACGGCCGGCCTGGACGACGAGATCTCCCGGTCGGTCGGGTCGGTAGCCCTGCAGATCGTGCATGATGCGAATCGGGTGTTCCACCGGCGGGGCCCATTGGGGTGCGGCGCTCATGATGCGGAAGGTGTCTTCCTCGAAGACCTGGGCATCCAGATCGAAGGGTGGGTTGTCGGCCGGGGCAATGGCGATCAGGCGTTGGGCCAGCCGCAACCGGCGTGTGCGTCCCCCGGGCAGGACACGCAGCCTGGCGCGCCGTGCGGCGTCAGTCGTCATGGCCGCCTCGTTTATTCATGGATGACAATGGTGGCCCTCGCACGCAGGGCCTTGACGTAAGCCTTGACCGGTGCGTCTGTCTGCTCGCGGTAAAGGATCCGCCGGATGCCCCCCCTTACGTCCTCCAGTGGAATCACGCGCTGCGGCTGGCGGGCTTCGATGGCCACGAGATGGTATCCCAGGGGGGTCTCGAGCGGGGGGCCCACCTGACCGGTCGGAATCTCCAGAACACGCTCGCCGAAGGTTCGGGCGGCCAGACCGGCATCGACAAAACCGGCATCGCCGTGCTTCTGCCGGCTGGGATCCTCGGAATATCGGTAAGCCAGTTCAGCGAAATCACGACCATTTTGGTGCTGGTGCTGAATGTCGCGAATGCGATCACGGACGGCCGCTTTCTGGGTTTCATCCGCATCCGGTGGCAGCCGCAGGGTGATATGACGGATATGCAGCCGTTCAGGAACGTGGAAACGTTCGGCGTTACGGGTGTAATAGGCCGCGATGTCCTGATCGCGGATGACGACATCGGGTGCGATGTGCTCGCGGATGAGTTTTTCGATGGTGAGTGCGCTTCGCCTCCTTTCGCGGTACTGTTCCCGACTCAATCCGGCCGCCTGCCGTTGGGCGTTGATGCCTTCGTCATTGGTGGACGCTGCTCTCTCGGCCGCCATGCTCTGGCGCAGTTCCTCATCCGTAACGTTGACTCCGCGCGCATGGGCGTCCTGCAGGAGAAGCTCGGTTTCGACCAGATAATCGATCAAACGCGCCCGCAGATTCCGCAGATAAGCCTCGTTGATCGGATTGCCCTTGCGGGCGTAATCATTTACGGCCTGGCGGTAATCAACCTGAAAGCGCTGGCGCGTTATGGGCGCGCCGTTTACCTCGGCAATGGACGCCGCCTTGTGGCTGTCTGCACCACCCGCGAATGAGGCGCAGATCAGTAGCACCATCACCTGCGCGGCAACCTGAATTATTCTTTTGGCAAGCATGGTTTCCTTTCCTGTCAGGCCTTACGATGCCGCGCCAGCGATCAATTCGCCGGTGCCAGCCGATATCCACGCGCGCGCAGTTGCCGGATGAGACCGCGTTCACCCGTCAGGTGAAGGGCCCCCACGGCAATGAAAGCGCCACCGCTGTCGATGTAAGGGGTCATTCGCGCCAGCATGCGATCATTGCGTTCATCATTCAGCCTCTGGAGAAAGCGCCGCTTGAGACCGCTCGCATCAGGACCGATAAATTCCTGCGTCAGCCCTGCTATGGCCTCAAGATCCCCCGTCAAATAGGTCGTGATCATGCGTTCTTGCATGGCGGCCATCTGATTCGACTGGGCCAGGCTGGAACGCAGCAGGGCCAGTTGGTCCGCCATCGCCATCTGGTTGAAAACCGCTATCTGCTCCTGCGCCGATTCGAGCCCGACCACCGTTTTGCCTGCCGCCGTAGCCCTTTGAAAAAGCAGCATGTCCATGAAGGCCCCGCTTTGCGGTTTGGGTTGGCTCAGCAGGGCCAGCACCGCCCAGGGCTTCATGCGGCGCAGCATCTGTTCCGGTATGCCATGCTGGCTTACGGCGGCGGCGACCTTGCGAAAATCATCTCGGCCCAGGAGACGCTCCAGGTCTCGACCGTCGGTAAACATCATTGAAGCCCCCAAGCTGAGGAAGCTTTCGGCATTGAGGTCCATTTCCATCACGAAAACAGGCGCTTGTGCAAAGGCCTGGGCGACAGCCGGTTTTATGGCCGTCACGCGCGGATCGGCCGAGTGAATTGTTCCCAGCAGAAAGCTGGGCGCCCTTTGCGGTGGGTCGATCCGCCAGAAAAGGCCGCCGGAGATACGCTGGGTGGCTTTGGCCGATTCAGGGGTCGCCGCTTCGGGATTCGCCGGTTCGGGAGCATGCGCAGCGGCTGCGGTCGAACGTACATTTTCAACCGGTCCGTCCGGCGGGGTGTCCGCGAAATGGAGCACGCCGTCGGCATCCCGCCAGCGATAAACCTCGCCGGCC
>JASJCD010000342.1 GCA_030066135.1 Desulfobacterales bacterium
CTTCGAATTCGTACCCGTGGATGAGCTGGAGGCCCAGCGCGACAATCCGGAAAAGTGGGATTTTCTCACCGTCGGCCAGATCGAGGACGGCAAAGACTACTACATTTTCTTCACCACCACCGGTGGCCTCTACCGCTACGACATCAACGATGTCATCCGGGTTACCGGCCGCTACAACAATACACCCCAGATCGTCTTTCTGCGCAAAGGCCGCGGCATGACCAACATCACCGGCGAGAAGGTCAGCGTCAACCAGGTGATCAACGTCATCCAGAGTGCCGCCGAGAAAACCGGTACGGTGGCCAGCCACTTCAAGGCCGAGGCCGATGCCGAAAACAGCCGCTATGTCCTGCGGGTCGAATTCTCATCGGCGGTGGGCGACGACCTGCAGCGGCAGTTTCTCAAGCATGCCGACGAGGAAATGAAGGCCGTCAACATCGAATACAAGGCCAAACGCGAATCCATGCGCCTCAAGGCCCCGGTGCTGCACGTCATGAAGGAGGGCTGGTACGAGCGCGGCCGGCGCGCGCAGGTGGAGAGTGGCATGCGCGCCTTCCAGGCCAAGACTCAGCTTTTAAGCCCGGACAAGATCGTCACCCAGATGATCCAGTCCGAAATCGCGGCCATCGTCGAACTCGAGGACTAGGACGCCATGAGATCTTCGCGGCGGGCCCTGCCCCTGACCGAATCCCTGCTTGCCACAGAGGCCCAGGCCGCCGGCCGGACAGTACGTCTCACGCGCCCGCGCCTGCTGCTGATTGCTCTAATGGCACTGGTGCTCGTGGGCGGCGCCGGCTTGTGGTCGAACCACGCCGTCATGGAATCGGTCGAAGACCTGCTCACCGTCAACCTCGAAGCCAATCTCGATCTCTGTGTCATGGCGCTGAGCGCCTGGATCGAAAACGAACTGGCCCTGGTGCGTTTCTGGGCGCAAGATGAGACGCTTAGCCAACTGGTCGAAGCCCGGCTACGTGACGGGGCGGGCCACGGCCATCTTCAGGCCATGAAGAAGCTCCTGGCCAAGGGCTTCACGGCCAAGGAGGTTCAGGGCTGGTTGGTTGTCGATGCGAAGGAAACAGTCCTTTTCGCGAGTGCGCGCAACCCGAATCAGGGCAAGAACATCGCCGCGGTGATCAAACCGCACCATGAAAAGGTGATGCAGGGGCAGAGTGTTTTTATGCCCCCGATTTCCAGAGGCGATTTGATCGAAGCCTCGGCCTTTTCTACGGACGAGGCTGTGATACTCACGGCTGCACCGATTCGCAACCGCAACGGGGCGGTTATGGCGGCGCTGGTTTTCACCATCCACCCGGACGGTAATTTCAGCAATATCCTGCGGGCCAGCCGTATGGGCGACAGCGGCGACACGTACGCCTTCAATCGTGAAGGTATTCTAATTTCCAGGAGCCGATTTGAAAGCGAACTCCAGTCGCTTGGCCTGCTGCCGGACACCGAGAGTCCCCGATCCGTTCCTCGACTCTTGATCCGCGATCCGGGCGGCGATCTGGGCGCAGGCTTCAAACCGGCCGGACAACCGGACGACTGGCCGCCGACCCGTATGCTGGCCTCCGCCCTGCGGGGCGAGTCGGGCATCGACCTTTCGGGTTACCGCGACTACCTTGGGGTGACCGTCGTGGGGGCCTGGCGTTGGCTGCCGGACTATGATTTCGGGATTGCCATCGAGGTCCCCCGCGAAAAGGCGCGGCGGACCCAGCGGCCGATTCGCCTGGCTGTTATGGGGTTGATGGCCCTCGTGACCGTGCTGGCCGGGATGATTCTGCTGTCCACCGTGTGGGTCTCACGATTGCGGGAGAACATCGACGAGATCAAACAGGTGGGCCATTACACCATCCAGGAAAAACTGGGTGAGGGCGGCATGGGCAAGGTCTACAAGGCCACTCACGCGCTCCTGAAGCGGCCCACGGCGATCAAATTCCTCAAACCCGATGCGTTGACGACCGACAGCCTCGAGCGTTTCGAGCGCGAAGTCCAGATCACCAGCCGCCTGACCCATCCCAATACGGTCGACGTATATGATTTTGGACGCACGCCCGAAGGCGTTTTCTACTATGCCATGGAATACCTCCCGGGCATTGGTCTGGACGATTTGCTGGCCCTGGAAGGGGCCGTATCGCCGGCCCGGGCCGTCCACATCCTGCGGCACATCTGCTTCTCGCTGGAAGAAGCCCACAGCATAGGCCTGATCCACCGTGATATCAAGCCGCCCAACATCATCCTGTGCGAACGCGGCGGGCAGTATGACAGCGTCAAGGTGCTCGACTTCGGTCTGGTCAAGGATGTGAAGCAACACGATATCAAGATGACCGCCATGCACGAGGTGGCCGGCACCCCGGCCTATGTGGCCCCGGAAAGACTGACCGATCCGGTCAAAGTCGACCACCGCGCCGACATCTACTCCTTGGGTTCCGTAGGCTTTAACCTGCTCAGCGGGGCCGAGGTTTTCGAAGGCGCCACCGCCGTCGAAATCTGCTACCATGTCATGAAGACGCCACCGCCGCGGGTTACCGCGAAGACTTCCCAGACGATCCCGGCTGCTCTCGATCAACTCGTCGCAGACTGCCTGGCCAAGGATCCCGACGAGCGGCCCGCCAACGTCACCCGGATCATCGAGGCCCTGGATGCCATCGATGGCCTCGCGCCCTGGGACAACGAAGCCGCCCGCCAATGGTGGCAGGATAATGACAGGCGCATCCAGGACCTGAAAAGAAAACCGACCACCTGACAAACCACGGGGCTGGGGAGGCGGCCAGGTTCACAGGATGGGAAAGCGCGGGCGGGTTGAGACCCGTAGATCTTGTCATCTAGAACGTATCTCATAGAACGTATCTCAAAATAAGGATCAGGGTTCCTGGCAAGGCGTGAGAAGGTGATAAAACGGAGCATACACGCAGCATGTATGCAGGTTCGTAGGGCAGGGACCCTACGGTTCTGCTCAGAGCCGGCTCAGAACACCGCCAGGGGCACTTAGATTATTTTTGAGATACGTTCTAATAAAAGCCCTGGAGGCCTCAACGGTCGCGGGGAGATAAACCATGCCGGTCTGGCTGGCCACAGACCGCTGTAGAAATTGGAAGGGGAGAGAAATCATGAGCCCGCCCGAGTCCCAATCCGACAGTGCTTCCTGGCTGACGCGGAAGGCGTTTCTGGTCGTTTTCGGCACCTTGTTCGCGTTGCTTTTTCTGATCGTGCTCGTTCAGATCAATATCGCCACCCAGATGGATGATATCGAGGAACGGCTGGCCTACCGTGCGCCGGGTCCCCAAATCGAACAGGCCGCCTGGCCCAAGACGGATATTCATCGGCAAACCGTATACGTCCCATCCTATTCACACATCTACTACAAAGGCGGGCAGCCATTCCTGCTGGAAACGACCTTGAGCATCCGCAATACGGACACCCAACATGAAATCGCCGTTGACCTGGTGCGCTACTACGATACCCCCGGAACGCTGATCAAGGATTACCTGAACGAATCATTGCGCCTGCCACCGCTGGCATCGATGGATTTCCTGGTCAAGGCGGATGATGTCCGCGGCGGTTCAGGGGCCAATTTCATCGTGGAATGGTCCGCGCCGGAAAAGGTAACCCCGCCGCTGATCGAAGCCGTCATGGTCGGTATCGAGGGCCAGAGCAGCATCGCCTTCGTCCGCTCCGGCATCGTGCTGCAAAGCGAATAGGGCTGGCCGGATGAACGTTACCGCATCGTCCGGCCAATACCTGCGCTTCCTGATCGGCCTGGCCTGTTTCGTGGTCGTTTCCGCCGGTATTCAGGCGGCCGCTCAGATTCTGGTGCCGTTTCTCCTGTCGGTCTTCATCGCCTTCAGCTGCACACCTCTCCTGACCTGGCTGCAGAAGCGCGGCCTGCCCACGGGCGTGGCCGTCATCTTGATCATGGTCGTCATTTCGACGGGCGTGTTGATCGTCATCAGTTTTGTAAGCAGTTCGATATCCGAGTTCACTCGGCGTCTTCCCGGTTACCAGACCCTGCTCGTTGAGAGATTCTCCACCTATCTGCTCGTGTTCGAGAAATTCGGTCTCAATATCTCGGACGAGGTCGTCCTCGAGTACTTCGACCCGCGGGCCATCATGCGGCTGGCGGGCGCAGCGCTCCTGCGCCTTCGGGGTATCCTGACCAACACGTTTTTTATCCTGCTGACGGTGGTCTTTATACTCCTGGAGGCTTCAAGCTTTCCACGTAAACTGGCGGCCATATCCGGTGGGCCCGAAGGCGTTAGCCGCAAATACGAGGAGATCGCCGCCAAGATCAAGCGCTATTTGGCTATCAAATCCGGGACGAGTCTGGCAACGGGGGCGCTGATAGCGCTGCTGCTCTACGTGCTGGAAGTCGATTTTCCGGTTCTTTGGGGACTGCTGGCCTTTTTGTTCAACTACGTGCCGGCCATCGGGCCCGTTATCGCCGCCGTGCCGGCCCTGCTACTGGCCATTGTTCAACTCGAAATGTTCGGGGTGGTCCTGGTCGCGCTGGGCTACACCGTGGTTAACATCGCCATCGGCAGCATTATCGAGCCCCGTCTTTTTGGTCGCGAGATCGGCATCTCGACGCTGGTTGTTTTTCTTTCGCTGGTTTTCTGGGGTTACGTGCTGGGTCCGGTGGGTATGCTGTTTTCCGTGCCGCTCACCATGATCGTCAAAATCGCCATGGAGGGCAGTGAAGAAACGCGCTGGTTGGCCATTCTGCTGGGATCCGACAAGCGAACGGAAATCGGGCCGCCGGCGGTGGATGCGCCGGTCGATTCCGGCCCCGACCATCGATCCGCGGAAGATGGTCGTGGCGACGGTAACGCTTAGGCATTTTTGTCGTCTTTTAATTCTGATCTAGACACTCCACCTCTGGTGGAGGACCCGGAGAGGTTCGACCGATTCGGTATTGTTTACTGTTACTTTTCTTAGTCGCCTAAGAAAAGTAACCAAAAGAAGGCGCCCGTGCCCCACTTAATCCTGCGCGTCGGCGTCAGGTTCGGCGCGTGTCGGAACTCGCTTCGCTCAGACAGGCCGACACGCTTTTTCCGCCCCTGCCACCGATGCTCGGCGCGGGGCAAAGGGGGTCTC
>JASJCD010000027.1 GCA_030066135.1 Desulfobacterales bacterium
GGGGCGAGCGGGGGGGGTATCAGCCGTTGAAGGGTTTCGGGGGTGGTTTCAAAAAACACTGTGAGGACCTCGGCGTCGTAAAACTCAGCGGTTTCTCTATGGCGGGATGCGATCTCATCCATCGTTTTGACAAAACCCATGTCATCCTCCTTTTGCTGGTGTTGGTGCGAGAAAGACAATTATCACCGGCAGGACCACCTTGTGGCGTGGTCGGGTGGGGCGGCCTTTTGCGGTATCGGCGCCAGAAGGTCAAAACCGGCCGGGTGGCGTGGGACGGGTGAGCACGTGCGCATTTGCCTGGAATGCGGGGCGCCGGTGTGATCTGAGCCCCGGCGGCATTCGATGGGGCTGTTGAGACAGCCGGCCCTCAATTCTTAAAAAAGGGGGGATTGCATGTCAACTCCCTTTGGATTCGAAAATCAGACTCATACAGGTCAGGCCGGCCTCGGCCTTCAGGAATTCGGATACGTCCGTAACCGAAGTCCGGTAATCCCGCCGCGCGATCCGTTCCCTTGTTCTTTCGAAACCGGCATGCACACAGATGACGTCGCCGATTTTCAGAATATTGGCCCCGAATGGTTCTTCGGGCGGCACGCTGAGGCGGTCGAAGGTTCTGAACGGGGCGGGATCGACCCAGTCCGGGTTGATCAGCACGGTTTCCTCGTCCAGGGCGGTACAGCCGGTTTTGAGGTGAAGGCAGCCGGACACATCAACCGCAATGACCGAATAACCATAAGATTGGACGCACGTTTTCAACGCCTCGATGCCGGCGGTGTTCGTACGTGTAGAGCGCCCCGTGAAAAGATAACGGCCAATGCGCAGCACATCGCCCCCTTCGATGCGGGCGGGCGGTGCGATCCATGCCAGCGGGCGATGGCGCTGGAGGGTGGCGGCGACGATTTCCGACTCGGCCTGTCGGGAAGCCACCCCCATGGGCGTCATGATCGCCAGTTCGTCGAGCACGACGGCCGTATCCTCGACAAAGACGCCGTCGGGCAGGTGGGGATTGGCCTCCATCGCCATAACCGCGACGCCGCAGCCTCGAAGCATGTCTTCGTAGGATCGATGCTGATCTATGGCATTGTCGTAGTCGATGGTCTGCGAGGGCAGGTAGGTCAGTTCACAGTCCGCGATTCGCGGCGAGGGGCGTTGGATGATGGCGGTCAACATGGCTGGCGGTCCTCTGTCGGCCAAGGCGTTTATAGCGCCTGGTCGCAACCTGCGCGACGGCTCGGCGGTGGAAGCATAAGGCGGTTTTCGGAAGGTGGCCTTCAACTGCGCGCTCGTGGCCCATCCTCGTCGTAATATGCACCTTGGCGTGGCGGACCGCCTTCCAAATCCCCGGATGGAGTCCGTGCGATGTGTATAGCGCTTAATGGCCTTGAATTCATTCACATAGAATAAGATTCCCGCGCCCACCGGCAAGAAAGGACTATCCTGCTGGGGCGCGGTGACCCGCGGGGGAAATTGACACACCGGCCGCTTTCGGCTATTCAAGGCTTCTTGATTCGGCGACGTGGCCGATAGCCGGGGTGCGTACGCACTGGAATCAGAGCGATAAGCTATTAATAAACGCATCCGATGCGCATATCCTCATTTTCGCGGTGATTTCACACCGGATTCCTCAATTGGTATGCATGCCAAGTTAAATCGCGTTCACCCTGATCGCCGGGTGTCGTCGTATACAGGATCACGGGAAACTTGATAGATGGCCGTATTGCTGACAGCCAGAGATATCGAATACGGTTTCGGCGGACAAACGCTGCTGGATAAGATCGATCTGCAGATCGACGCGGGAGAACGCATCGGCCTGCTGGGGCGCAACGGCGCCGGCAAATCGACCCTGCTGCGGATTCTAAACCGGGAACTGGTCCCGGACAGCGGCCGCATCGAATTCCAGCCCGGATTGCGCTCGTCTTTACTGCCCCAGGAGCTGCCGTCGAATATGCCGGCAACGGTTTTTGAAGCGGTTGCGGCGGGATTGGGAAAACGCGGCACGCTTTCGGCAGAATACAGGCAGATCTCCAGACGCCTGGCCACAGGTGGCGATCCGCAGATGGTTCGCAGGTTGGACCGCCTGCACCAGGAACTGGACGCCGCCGACGGATGGGACGCCGAGCGGGATGTCGATCGGATGCTGACCAAGATGGCCCTCGATCCCGATGATCGCTTTGACCACCTTTCGGCGGGCATGCAGCGCAACGTTCTCCTGGCGCGGGCGCTCGTTGCCCAGCCCGATCTGTTGCTGCTGGACGAACCGACCAATCATCTCGATATTACCAGCATCGATCGTATCGAGGCCATGATGCAGAAATGGCCGGGCACGCTCTTGTTTATTACGCACGACCGGGCCTTTCTGGAAGGTCTGGCCGGTCGGATTGTGGAACTCGATCGCGGTCGCCTGAAGGTCTGGCGTTGTGATTATCCGACTTACCTGCAGCGTCGCGAAGCGGATCTCGCGGCCGAGGCGCGGGCCAGCAAGCGCCTGGACCGCAAGCTTGCTTCGGAAGAAGCCTGGAAGCAAAAAGGGCTCAAGGCCCGCCGGCGACGCAACGAAGGGCGGGTGCGGGCCCTCAAGGCGCTGCGGGCCGAGCGGCAGGCCCGGCGCGAGGCGGCCGGTGATCCCAAAATCCTGGCCCAGCAGGCCGAGCGCAGCGGAAAGCTCGTGATGGTGGCCGAGAAGATTGCCTGCCGGCACGAGGGCCGCACGATCATCGAAGACTTTTCGAGCGTTATCATGCGTGGCGACAAGGTCGGCATCATCGGACCCAACGGCTGCGGGAAATCAACCCTGCTGCAGATACTGCTGGGGCAATTGGCGCCGGATGCCGGCCGGGTGCGCCACGGCACCCGCCTCGCGATCGCTTATTTTGATCAGCTGCGGGGCCAGCTCGACGCGGAGCGCAGTGTTCAGGACAACGTGGCCGATGGCGGCGATACGCTGGTGATCAACGGGCAACGGCGGCATGTGCTGGGCTATCTCAAGGATTTCCTCTTCACTCCCGAGCGCGCTCGCAGTCCGGTTAAAGTTCTTTCCGGCGGGGAGCGCAATCGGCTCCTGCTGGCCAAGCTTTTCGCGCGACCGGCCAATTTGCTGGTTCTGGACGAACCGACCAACGACTTGGATCTGCAGACCCTCGAACTGCTTGAAGACCTCCTGATGGCCTTCAAGGGCACGCTGCTGCTGGTAAGTCATGATCGGGCCTTTATCAACAACGTGGTCACCGGTATACTGGCCTTCGAGGGCGATGGCCGGGTGGCCGATTATGTGGGCGGATACGATGACTGGCTCCGGCAGCGGCCGGCCGCTGTGGGCGCCAAAACGGCGGCCGCCAAACCGCACACGCCGCTGAGGCGCGCGCGACCGCAAAGGCCGCGCAAGCTGACCTATCGCGAAAAAGAAGAACTGGAGGCGCTGCCCGGTCTGATCGAGACGCTGGAAACCGAACAGGCCGGCCTATTCGAAACGCTTTCCGATCCACAATTCTACCAGCAGGAGGGCGAGGCGGTGGCCGCCGCCCGCAGTCGTCTGGCGGAACTGGAATCGGCATTGCATACCGCCTACGGGCGCTGGGAAGCGCTTGAAGCCATTGGGCCGGCAGCCAACTGAACACCGCTTCCTGAAAGGACTTCTCATGACCTCAGGCACCGACACGCACAGCAAGACGATCGGCTATATCCTCTGGATCTTCGGATTCATGGGTGCTCACCGTTTTTATTACGGCAGACCGGTTACGGGCACGATTTACTTCTTCACTCTGGGACTGCTCTTTGTGGGCTGGATCATCGATCTTTTTCTCATCCCCGGCATGGACAGCAACGCCGATTTACGCTTTGCGCCCGGCCCCCTGGACTACAATGTGGCCTGGATCCTGCTAACCTTTCTGGGTCTTTTTGGCATTCACCGCTTCTATATGGGCAAGTGGCTGAGCGGCATCATCTACCTGCTCACGGGAGGATTGTTTCTTGTGGGCATCGTCTATGACTACTGGACGCTGAACGAGCAGTTGACGTTGATCAATGGGCGCAGCGAAAGAATATGATGGCCTTGCGGAAGGGGCATCTTTCGGCCCCGGGGCGGCGTTCTCGCTCCCTGCCGATAACAGGTTCCGCTTTCAGGGTTCCAGGATGGAGGTTCTGGGTTCGGGGTTGAACGGATTTCAGCCGCTTATTTTAGCACCCGGAACCTGTTATGAGGTTTCAGTGTTCAGGTTTCAGATTTCAGGGTTAGCTCACCCCCATTTTTCCTGAACCCTGACCCCCGAAACCTTCAACCCAGAAAATAGAACCCGGTACCCAGAACCTGCATTGAGGTTTCAGTGTTCAGGTTTCAGCAGCGGGTTTTCTGGCACCTGAACCCAGAACCTAAAACCCAGACCCCAATCTATGGAAATTCTGCTGGCCATATTCGGGAGCGAGGGCGATGTCCGACCCAACCTTGCGCTGGGACAGGGGTTGCAGGCACAGGGCCACATGGTGCGGGTGTGTGCATCACCGGACAGCCGCCGCTTGGTGGAAGCGGCGGGTTTGCCCTTCCAACCCGTGGGCAGCGACGTTCGCGCACTTATGGCTGCCAACGCCCGCTACTACATCGATCGGCCCTACCGGGCGGCCGGCCCCATGACCCGGGCCCTCAAAGTCGATATCGTCAAGCAGTTCCGTGATCTGCCCCGCCGTATTGGCCGGCCCGATTTGGTGATCGGCTCGGGGCTCATGTTTGCTGGCCCTTCCTTGGCCGAGGTGATCGGGCGACCCTATTGGCATACCATGTTTACGCCTGTCATTCTGCGCTCATGCGCCCACGGCCCGGTGGCTTTTCCTTTCCAACGCCGCGCACCGCTTTTTAATCGTTTGTTGTGGCTGCTGGCCGGTTTCGGTCTCGAACTCAGTCTGCGGGGGATGTTGAACCGGGAGCGCCGTCATCTGGGTCTCGCACCCATCCCCAATGTTTATGCGCATCTTACCGCCCGCGTGATTCTGGCCGCCGATATGGAACTGGCGCCGCAGCCGGAAGACGTGGACCCACCCTGCCCGCAGACCGGGTACTGGCATCTTTCACCGACAGAGGAATTGACGCCGCGGCTGGAGCAGTTTCTATCCCAGGGACCGCCACCGGTCTATATCGGGTTCGGCAGCATGGGGGATCCCCATCCGGCAAGCACGGCCGCAGCGGTGCGGCAAGCCATTCAGATGGCCGGCGTCAGGGCCGTGGTCCAAAGCGGATGGGGTTATCTGCGGGTTGAAGCAAGTGAGCGGGTGCTGCCTGTCACCGGCCGCCTGCCGCATGCCCGGTTATTTCCTCACATGGCGGCCGTGGTGCATCATGGCGGTGCCGGCACCGTTATGACGGCGGCCCGTGCCGGCGCTCCCCAGGTTTTGGCGCCCCATCTACTGGACCAGTATTACTGGGGCCAGCGCATTCAGCGCCTGGGGCTGGGGCCCCGGCCGCTCACCCGTCGCCGCCTCGATGCGCGGGCCCTGGCGAGCGCGTTGCAGGCCGTCGTTGCGGACGGCGGATTCCGGTCACGGGCGGCCGCCCTGGCCGCCCCGCTACGCGCCCGTGACGGCATCCGCGAGGCCCTGGGCCTCCTCCTGCCCCGGTTGGTTCGCGCCTGACCTTCAGCAGCCTTTCCAGACCGCCTGGCGCTTGTTGAGAAAAGCGTCCACCCCCTCACGGGCATCTTCGGTTACGCACAGGGAGGCGAACATTTCATTGGAATAGATGAGGGCTTCGGGCAGCGGCATGTCGCTCATGCGATGAATGGCCTGCTTGCCCATCTGTAGGGCCACCGGGCTCTTGGCAGCCAGCGTGGCCGCCATTTCCGCCGTGGCGTTCTCCAGTTGGTCGTCCGGCACCACCTGGTTGACCAGCCCCCATTCCAGGGCCTGGGAGGCACTGATGAGATCGCCCAGCAGCAGCAATTCCATGGCGCGTTTGCGCGGCACCGTGCGGGTGAGGGGCACGGCCGGCCCCATGCAGAACAGGCCGATATTGACCGCCGGGACGGCAAATCGGGTGTTGTCGGCGATGATCGCCAGATCCGCCGCCAGGACGATGCCGGCCCCGTTGGCCACCGCAAAGCCGCGCGCGGAGGCAATCACGGGTTTTTTCATATTCGCAATCGTAAGCACCATCTGCTCCATGCGGGTCACCCAGCGGCGGTATTCACCATGGGATTTGCCGGCATATTCGGACAGATCGATACCGGCACAGAAAGCACGCCCGGTGCCGGCGATGACGACCACCTGAACGTGCGTGTCATCGTCCAGTGCGAGCAGCGCCTGGTTGAGTTCATTGGCCAGGGGCGTGCTGAAGGTGTTCATCTGCTCAGGACGGTTGAGGGTGATGGTGCCGATTCCCTCGGCGGTTTCGACCAGGATGGCTTGATGGGTCATGGCAGCGCCTCCAGTGGAAGGTTGGGGCTGTCGCCCGAGAGGCGGAATGGCCTTCCGCATCACTTCCTATAATCAAGGCCGGCAGGGGGGTCAACCGCGGAATGAGCCGCCGTCGGGTGCCAGCCCTTTTAGGCCGGCGGCCCCTTTTATTCTCCGCCGAGAACATGTATGCTCCGCCGCTCCGTGTACGGCTGGTGCCACGGGGTGGCTGCAGGGCAGGCGGATGCACAGCCGGATCGATACGAGACCGCCGTGGGTATCTTGACAATCGTCTGCCGGGCTGTATATTCAACCTTATTTTGAGAATATTCCCATTATTTGGAGGGTTTTCATGCGACCGCAAAAAGACCGTATTGTGGCCTTCAACCCGGATGTCAGCTATTTCAAACCAAGGGGAATTCCGCTGATGGACCTGGAAGAAGTCCGCCTGACCGTGGATGAATGCGAAGCCCTGCGGCTGTCCGATCTGCTCGACCTCTCCCATGAAGACGGGGGCAAACAAATGGGGGTTTCGCGGGCCACCTTCGGGCGCATTCTGCAGAATGCCCGGCGAACGGTCGCCGATGCCCTGATCAACGGCAAGGCCATCAATATCGAGGGCGGCAATTACAAGATGACCACGCAGGAGCGGATTTTCGAATGCGACGGCTGCGCCAAACGCTGGAGCGAGCCCCAGGGCACCGGTCGTCCCCAGAAATGCCCGCACTGCGGCAACCGGAAGCTTTTCCGCATCAGTACCCGCCGGGCCGCATCCACCCGCTGACAGCCGTGGATTTGGAATCGGATTCACCCTGCCGGCCGCTGAGGCCGGGGATATTGGTATCATCAAGAAGTCAACCGTAGGAGAAGAAGCAATGACGCAAATCATGGGGTCCCCGGAGGAGGCCCAAAAGGGCCAGACCCCCGGGGATGACAAGGACGCAGAAGTTCAGGCTTCGCTGAATCGCATCAAACAGAAAGTGGTGATCATGAGCGGCAAGGGCGGTGTGGGTAAAACCAGCACGTCGGTCAACCTGGCCATTGCCCTTGCGCGCCTGGGCTATAACGTGGGCCTGCTGGATGTGGACCTTCACGGCCCGGACGTGCCGCGGGTGTTGGGACTGAGCGCCATGCTGGGGTTGAGTGCCAACCAGAAGCTGGACCCGCTGCATTTCAACGATCATTTGAAGGTGGTTTCCATCGAATCCCTGATGGCCAGTAAGGATGATGCCGTTATCTGGCGGGGCCCGATGAAGTATTCCGCTATCCGCCAGTTCATTTCGGATGTCGACTGGGGCGATCTCGATTTTCTCCTGATCGACTCCCCGCCGGGTACCGGCGACGAACCTCTGACCGTGGCCCAGACCATCCCGGACGCCAAAGCCGTGATCGTCACGACGCCCCAGGAGGTCTCGCTGGCGGACGTGCGTAAATCCATCAATTTCTGCCATACGGTCAAGATGGAGATCTTCGGCCTGGTGGAAAACATGAGCGGCTACGTTTGCCCGCACTGCGACGAGAAAGTGGACATCTTCGGCGCCGGCGGCGGGGAGAAGACCGCCCGGGAAGCCCGGATTGATTTTCTGGGCAGCATCCCCCTGGATCCCAATGTGGTGACCTGCGGGGATACCGGAAAATCCTACCAGGAGACCTATCCTGAAAGTGCCGTGACGCGGGCCTACGAGGAGATTGCCGGGAAGATCGGTAAACTGCTCTGAGGCGGATCCGGCCTGGACATCATCGATGGGGCCCATCCCTGTGTTCCGGAGAATATCTTTGCACCGGTTCCGCAGGTCCCACGGTCGGCGGTCGTCCCGGGCGATCAGCGGATAAGCAATACCGGACAGGGCGCCAGATGCGTCACCTTGCGGCTGACGGAGCCAAATAGCAGCCCTTCGATCGACCCCCGCCCCCGGGTGCCCATGACGATGAGGTCCACCCCGTGGGTCTCGGCGGCCGCGAGTATGGCCTCGGCCTCAGGGCCCTCGAGGAGATTCTCGTGGATATCGGTAGCGGTGTCCCCCAGTTGATGGCGGGCCGCGTCGATGACCTCCTGACCGGCTGCCTGGCGACGGGAGACCAGGCGTTCAAAATCCTCATACCCCAGAAGGTCTGATGTCTGGGGATAGGCGTGGACCAGCATGAGGCGGGCGCCAAAGTTTTCCGCCATCCCGCGGGCATATACCAGGGCTTCATCGCTGTGGGTGGAACCGTCCACCGCGATCAGGATATGGCTGAACATGGATCGTCCTTCCTTGGGGCGGGCTCACGGCCCGGAGAGATCTGGGGATGCACCGCTGACTGTAATGGCTATATTCTGATTGACTATGAACAAAATGGGCATCCACGCCGGCCAAGTCAAAAACGGCCGCGATGCCCGCTATTATCGCGGATAACGGATCGATGAACGCCCAGGCTGATCCCCTTGAGTGGCTCCTGCTGGAACTGCCCCTGACGCCCTACACCGAGGCCCAGGCGCTGCAGACCGAGTGCGCGGCGGCGCGACGGGAGGGCCGCCTGACGGCCGACCTCCTTATCCTTCTGGAGCACCCGCCGGTGTTTACCCTGGGGCGTAACGGCGGCCGCGAAAACCTGGTCGTCTCCGATGCCTTCCTGAAAAAGGCCGGCGTCG
This sequence comes from Desulfobacterales bacterium, assembly GCA_030066135.1. GTDB lineage: Bacteria > Desulfobacterota > Desulfobacteria > Desulfobacterales > UBA5852 > JABZFP01. The sequence goes on from JASJCD010000027.1 coordinate 9,008, forward strand.
AGGTGGTGGCTTCCGAGCGTGGCGGCAACATCACCTATCACGGCCCCGGTCAGGTCGTGGGCTACCCCATCATGGATCTGGAGGCGGCGCGACTGGGCGTGGCCGACTATGTACGGGCGCTGGAAACGGTCATGCTGCGGGTGGCCGCCGCATTCAGCGTGACGGCCGAACGCAGCAGCCGCAACAGCGGGATCTGGGTGGGGGCGCGCAAATTGGGCAGTATCGGCCTGTGTCTGCGCCGGGGCGTGACCTTTCACGGCTTCGCCCTGAATGCCAACAATTCGCTGGAGCCCTTCGGCTGGATCAATCCCTGCGGGATGGCCGATGTCGGCATGACCTCGCTCAAGCGGGAACGGGGTCAAAAAATGGCGCCGGCCGACCTGCGCCGGGCGACACGCACAGCAATGGAATCCGTTTTCAAGATCGATTTCCGCTCCATTAGCCTTGAGCGGCTGCGGCGCTTGCTCGCTGGGGCGGGACCATTATGAAATCAATCTGAAAGGACACCGGCTCACACGTGGACGCCGGTGCCGCCGGGATGGACATGACGAATTCACCACGGCCCAATAGCGACCGCCAGCGCAAACCTGCCTGGCTCAAACGCCGGTTGCCGGCCGGGCCCATTTACGGGACAGTCTGCCAGACCATCGATACGCGCGGTTTGCACACGGTCTGCCAGGAGGCCAAATGCCCCAACCAGTGGGAGTGCTTCTCCAATAAAACCGCCACTTTCTTGATTCTGGGATCGCGCTGCACCCGGCGCTGTCGGTTCTGTGCCGTGGCGCACGGTCCCAAAGGACCGCCCGATCCGGACGAACCGGACCGGCTGGCCGCAGCGGCCGCCGAGATGGCGCTGGCCTACGTGGTGGTCACATCGGTGACCCGCGACGACCTTCCCGACGGCGGTGCGGGGGCTTTCGCCGCCACGATCCGCGCCCTGCGCCGGCGCGTGCCGCAGGCCCGGATCGAAGTGCTGATCCCGGATTTCCAGGGCCGCATGGACAACCTGGATATCGTCCTGGACGCCCGGCCGGACGTGCTCAATCACAATATCGAAACGGTCCCGCGGCTCTACGCCGCGGTGCGACCGGAGGCCGATTACAACCGCTCGCTGGCCCTGCTGCGGCAAAGCCGACGGCGGGCCCCGGAGATTCCGACCAAGTCGGGTCTGATGCTGGGACTGGGCGAAACCGAGGCCGAAATCCGCCGCAGCCTTGCGGACCTGAAAGCTGCGGACTGTCGCATGGTCACCTTGGGGCAGTATCTTCAGCCCTCCCCCGACCACCTGCCAGTAGAGGCCTATGTGCCCCCTGAAGCGTTCGACCGCTGGCGAGAGGAGGCCCTTTCAATGGGATTCGCGCAAGCGGCCTGCGGGCCGCTGGTCCGCAGCTCCTACCAGGCCCGGGAGCTCTTTCAGGGCCTGCCGGACTAGTTCGTATCCACGCCTTGCCGGATGCGCCCGCCAATATGCCCTGGACGTCGATGGGAGCCGGTTGGCGGTCACTTCCAGGCATATCCCGGGCCATTTATGGTCAAGCCATGCCCCATGCTGATTTCAGATTCTACGAAGAGCTTAATGACTTCCTGGCGGCGTCCCGGCGCAAGAGGACATTTCAGGTGGTGTTCGACGGCCGACCGGCAGTATCCGGTATCATTGCCAGGTTGGGCGTGCCCCATCCGGAAATCGATTTGATCCTGGTCAACGGCCGGTCGGTTGGATTCGATCATCGGCTCCGCCACGGTGACCGGGTGGCGGTCTATCCGATGTTCGAGGCTCTGGACATCGCGCCGCTGGTGCGCCTGCGGCCAAAACCGTTGCGGCATACAGCCTTTATCCTCGATGTGCATCTGGGCAAACTGGCGCGCAGCCTGCGGCTTCTGGGGTTCGACTGCAGCTTTCGCAACGATTTCGATGATTCCGAAATCATCCGGCGGGCCCTCCGGACCCACCGCATCATCCTTACCCGGGATCGCCGTCTGCTGCAGGACCGAAGGGTTCAGCATGGCTACTGGGTGCGCGCCGGCGATCCGGAGCAGCAGGTTCGGGAAATACTGGCGCGTTTCGACCTGGCCGGCCAGGTCAGGGCCTTTTCGCGCTGTACGGTCTGCAACGGCCGCCTGGCGGCCGTTGCCAAATCAGACGTCGTCGCGCGCCTGCAGCCCAAGACCCGCCGATATTACGAACAGTTCTGGTCGTGTCCGGACTGTCGCCGGATCTACTGGAAAGGGACGCATTACAGCCGTCTGGTGGAGAAGGTCCAGCGGTGGTGTCGGGCGCCCATACAGGCGGGGGACTGAATGCCGGTAAACAATCCGGCTCAGCAGCATGCCAAACCAACGGCGCCGGGTCGGCCGTCCGTACCGGCTGCTTTGCCGCTGCACCGGCATCAAGGTGCGCGGCTTGCCGGTGGGGTCTTCACCTGTTTTCGTCCCGGCCCTGACCGTTTTTTTCCATGAAATGTATCAGGCAGGCCGTGCGATATTTACAGTAGAGCGCGGGGTCGCTGCAATGCGGATTGCGACTGTCCTGATAGCGATTGTACTTCGCACATGGCAGCTGCCGGCCTTCCGTGGTTTCGGCCGTATCCATCTCACTGAACCACGAAGGGTGACGCCGGCGCAGCGCCCGCCAATAGTTTTTCGACCGCTTTCTCCAGGGCCGGGCGCGCCACCATGCCGGAAATCTGTTCGCAAAGGTTGCCGTCCTTGAAGAACATGATGGTGGGAACGGATTTGATGCCAAAGCGGGCCGGGGTCGCGGTGTTGTCATCCACGTTCATCTTGGTCACCCGGATGCGGCCGTCATATTGCTGCGCCAACTGGTCGATCATGGGGCCAATGGCCTTGCAGGGCCCGCACCAGGGCGCCCAGAAGTCCACCAGCACGGGAACATCCGATTGCAGCACGATACTTTCGAAATCCTGATCCGATACTTCCTGCAGTGCTTCACCCATGGGGTTCATCCTTTCAATCTGTGTGGTCTTGCCCGGCACCTGTCGATGCCGCTGTCGGTTTAGAGCACGCCATCCGTTAAAAGTTACACTCGAGATAACAGCGTATAAAATCGTTTTCGTACGGTTTCATAATAAAAGTCCCAGATGCGGCTTGCGATTCCTGAAGCGTGAGGCCAAATACCAGTGCGGCGCAATGACGAAGGATACGCGTAACGCCGATATCGGACTTAAAACGAAGCCGTCAACTAATAAGGCATCTATCTGCGAATGACAACAGCCCCGCTGTCAAGTTTCCCTCCTTTTGGGCCGATAAATGGATCACCAGCCGGAACGCTCGCGTAAGGACCTTCAACCAACGGCCGGCAAAAGGTGATAGCCTAGATGAATGCCAATATGTCCGAAGCATGCGCCGAAGCGGTCACGCCGCCCCTGAAGGGCGGTGCAATGGAAGGCTGCCGGGCTGAAGAGAGCCAGCCCCGCATCCTCCTTATCGCCCAGAAAGGGCTGGCCCGCGACCGCTATCGCCGCGCCATCCGTCGCACCGGTGCCCGTGTCGACACCGCGGCTTCCATCGGGGATGTCCAGGGGGCGGTGACGCAATCGGCCTACAATGGGATTGTGATCGACATTCCAACCAAGATCCAGGCCATGAGCCGCCACAAGGATCTGGTGAGCAGCATCCTGGACCGCTTCCCGGTTATTCAGGTCAATCAGGAAAAGACCAGCGGCCGCATCCGCGCCCTGCTCTACGGACGGCACACGCGCCACGGCGAGTTGCACGAGCTGATCCGGGATAACTGCCTGACCAGCCCGCCGCGCCGATTACGGACCCGCAAGCGCTACGATCTCCATTTCAACCTTCTGATGGCGACCTCCCGCCGTTTCGCGTCAACCGAAACCGAGCGTACCGTGACCCTCAATGTATCTCCGGACGGATGCTTCATTTTTTCGACGGCCCGCTTTCGGCAGGGACAGCGGGTCTGGGTCCGCATCATGGAGCTCGACGACAAGACCCCGATCGCCTGTGACGTGATTCACAAACGCCAATGGGGGGCTGAAATGGCGATCCCCGGTATCGGGGTTCGTTTTATATCCATGACGGAAGCCCAGACGCGTGCGCTTTCCGAGCTGTGCGCACGGTCCTTCAAAACGGAAAGGACCGTGAGCCTTTCATGAACGCCCAGTATATCAATCCCTTTATCAAGGCGGTGACGGATCTGTTTGCAACCATGATTGCGCAGCCGGTCCGCCTGGGAAAACCCATCCTGAAGAAGACGCCCGCGGCCAGTCATCCCATCAACAGCGTGATTCAGATCGATGGCCAGGCGCGGGGCTGCGTGGTGGTAAGTTTCCCGGAGCCCGTGGCCCTCGCGCTGGCCTCGGCACTGCTGGACGAAGCCATGGACGAAATCGATGCGGACTGCCTCGATGCGCTCGGGGAGATCGCCAACATGATCGCCGGCAACGCCAAGAACGAATTTCCGGAAGATACCGGCGCCATGTCGGTACCCCAGGTGAGCATGGATCCGTCCGCGATCACCTACCCGCCGGATGTCCCCATCATCTCCATTCCTTGCGATACCAACGACGGCGAACTGATTATCGATGTGGCCTTGGCCGTTGGCTGAGCGGGAAACGCTTACAGGGGCCGTTACGAAGCTGTTCTTTCGGCCAGCAAATCCCTGAGGGCCGTTGGCAGGAAGCTTCTTGCCTTCTGCGTAATCCGTTTTTCATTTTTTTGCCAAACCACCCCGAGATAGATGATTCCCAGTCCGATGGCGGTCAAGGCAACTGGAAACAGCCAGCTGTCCTCGAAGACTTCATTGGCCAGGTGCCCTAAATAGATGGCGCCGCCCAGCGCACCGAAGATGACGAAGACGCGGCGCACCAGAATGACGCCGGCGCCCATAAGGGAGAGGTTGATACAGAAGTAGATAAACTTGGATAGTTCGCTGTCGGAATGCTGGGACGTCATTCCGCCCCAGAACGTCATGACACCGAACAGATAGAGCCAGAAGGCATAGTCTCCGGATTTGGCGGAACGGATATCCACCCAGAAAGCCAAGAGCATCATGGCCAGTCCGAAATACATGGACACCAGGGCGCGTAATTCAAAATTGGGTCGCCCGATGACGAGCATGGCCGCAACGTCCATGGACATATACCAGAGGGTCACGGCGATGGGCATCAGCAGGAACGGATAGCGGTGAAGGTAAGCTACAATCGCACCCGCGGCCAGCGTACCCAGCTCCAGGTAGATCCAGTGCCAGCGGATAAAGTGGTGATAATCGCGATAGGCAGTTTCGTCCGGCCACCAGCCCATGGCCTGTTGCAGTCCGTAGATGGCCAAGGGCGTAAGGGCCACGACGAAGGCGGCACAAATACCGGCTGGTATGACGTGACCACGCTTTTTGAAATACGCGCACAGTTTCAGACCGATGGCCGCGTAGGCCAGGGCGATAATAAAAATGCCCCAACCGCCAAAATTTTCCCAACCGAGGTTCATGAACAGGGTCATGGCGCCAATGGCAGTCAGGCCGCCCAAATAGTAAAGCACATGGGTGAAGTCGAAACGCGGCCCCGTGGCCGGCAACGCTTCCAGGAAATCCAAGAGTCTTTCCATTTGATCGGTGGAAATTATTTTTTCGGCAACCGCCAGTTCGAGCGTTTTCTTAGTAATTTTCATGTTGGATTGCGGGTTTCGATATATTTACGTTGCGCTCGTCAGGAAGACGACCAGGGATAAACGCCATGTCGCTGCCGTGGGGCCGCCAAACCAATGCCTGTGGAGGGCCTCGTGGCGACAGGTGCCGCTAAAGCGTCATACAGCGCCATCGTACTTCTTTTAGGCCGTGTTTTCAATCTGAACGCGTGGCGCATGGTGCGCTCCACCCTTACAGTCGGGAGAAATTTCCGCCGGGTGGTCGTTTTACTGCGGGTTCGTCTGCCAAGCCACCCCGGACGATTCGATGCTAAAGACAGAAATGGGGTGCCGTTATTCGAAGGGAAAACTTTCGGCCCAGCCCACGGCCAGGCGGTACTGTTCGGGCAGGTTGGCGGCATCGAAATGGCAAGCGTCGCTGATGCTCTGACAGTCCTCCCACTGGCCGAATTCATAGCAGCGGATCAGGTGCAGCAGATCGCCGGCCGGACCTTCCTCGCTCAGGAGGGCTTTGCGAATCGTATCGGAAAGGGGCAGGTTTTCGATCGCCGTGGTCATGGGGCAGTCCAGGATGGCATCCATCAGGGAAAAGAGCCCCATCAGAAACAGTTCGGAACCTTCGGCGTCGGGGATGAAATGGTGGCCGATGGATTCACAGAATTTGGCCCGGATGATGCTGGTGCGGATCAGTTCGTTGGGCTTGCCGGCCGCCAGGGCGCCGGTGGCGATCATCGAAATGAATTTGCGGGTTTCCTTCAGACCCAGGAGCACGATGGCGTGCTTGATCGAGGTGATTTCACGGGCCCGCTGGAAAAAGGCGGAGTTGATATAGCGCAGCAGCTTGTAGGACAGGGAAACATCCGTTTTGACCAGGTCTTCCACCTTGTCGATGGAACACTCCCGCCGGTTGATCTCGGCGATCACCTGAAGCAGCTGCATTCTCCCCGGGGCGATGTCGCGTCCTTTGAGAATTTCGGGTTTGCTGAAGAAATAGCCCTGGAAATAGACGAACCCCATATCACAGGCGGCCTGAAACTCTTCGTGGGTTTCCACCTTTTCCGCCAGCAGTTTGACCTCGAACGCCGCCAGGGCGTTGGCCAGTGCGGCAATTTCTTCGGCAGGGGTGTTCAGGAAATCGATCTTGACGATGGCCGCCATCCTTAGGAGTTCTTCCAGCCCCTGTGCATAGACGAAGTCGTCCAGCGCCAGTTGATAACCTTTATCCACCATCTGACGGCAGGCGTCGATCAGCGCCGGCTCCGGGCGCACGTCCTCCAGTATCTCCACCATGATGGTGTCGCGGGGAAAAAGGGCCGGAATCTGCCGCACGAGCAGGTCCTGGGTGAAATTGACGAAAGCCAGCCGTCCACCGGTCAGCTCATCGATACCGATATTGAGAAAGGTATTGGCCAGCAGATTGCAGCTGGCCTGATCGCCGTCCACTTCCGGGCAGAAGTTGGCCATGCCGTCCCGGAAGAGAAGCTCATAGGCATATATTTTTTTGTGGCGGTTGAATATCGGCTGCCGGGCAACAAAAGCATCCATTGGCGGTCAATTTTCCTTGTTGGCAGTCAGGATAACCCCATAGCGTCGACGCGATACCGGCTGATAACGGCCGCTGGGGCGGCATCGCTGAGCGTTCAGGAGCGGGTTCTGACATTCCTCTTGGCGGCCAAATCGGGTTTCCGATTGGCGCTGGCATCTATATGCCTATATCGGCCAAGCGCGGCTTTTCTTTACATTTACAGGGGGATCAGCGGGGTAGAATACTGGCGAGATCGGTGACACCGTCCAGATTCGCCCGGCGGGCAAAACGGTCGTCCACCAGGGCGGTGATGTCATTGTGCGGCACCAGGTCGAAGCGTTGCATTTTGTCCGCCAGCGCCTGGATTTCGGTGACGCGCGGCGTGAAGCGGTCATACGCGATGCGGGCCGCCGGCGTGGTCAGGGCGTAGGTGATGACCTCCTGCGGCTGGTTCCAGTAACGCGAGGCCACGGCAGCGGCTTTCTGGGGGTTCTGCCGGGCCCAGATTCCCGAGCGCGCGGCGCCGGTCACAAGCCGGCGCACGGCCTCACGCTCGCGCTCGATCAAGTCCTGCTTGACGATCACCAGATTGCAGATGAAGTGCGGCCAGATTTCTTCCACGTAATGCAGCACGCGGGCGTCACCGGAAAGCAGGGTCTGGGCGGCAAAGGGTTCACCGACGAAATAGGCGTCCAGTGACCCGGTGGCCAGGGCCGAGGCCATGTCCGGCGGATTCATCTCGACGATCTTGACCCGGCCCTCGGCGGCCGTGCCCTGCAGCATGTCGAGGACGGCGAGGTGATGGCCGGAATAACGCATGGGAATGGCCAGGGTTTTACCGGCCAGATCTTCGATGCCGCTGATACCAAGGTCCTTGTGTACGACCAGGGTACTTTCGTGACGATTGCCGATATAGACGATGCGCACATCCGCTCCCTGCTGTTTCAGCACGATGGCCAGGGGGGCGATCATGAAGGCCGCCTCGATGTGCCCGTTGCGCAGGGCTTCGGCCATCTCGGCAAACGAGGCGAATTTGATGGCCTTGAACCGGTAGTCTCCCGTGTTTCGGGTGGTGTGGTCCAGAAGCGGGGCGGCCAGATTGGTAATCACCGGCATGTAGCCCATGCGGATCGTGGTGCGTTCGTCCTGCCGGTAGTTCAACCAGTAGTGCAGAAAAGAGATCAGCACCAGCCAGCCGATCACAGCCATTGCCAGTTGCCAGGTCTTGGATCGGGCCCGGCGCCGCCAGCTGTTGCCGTTAGACGGCATAGGCCACCCCCAGCATCAGGAAGATCTCGCTGCGCAGTTTGTTCAGCGCGGGGTCTTTCTGGAAATCGCGCGGTCGGCTGAAATCCAGGGTTCGATTCATTTTAACCCGGGCGGGCCGTTCGCTCATGACCACAATGCGGTCGCCCATGATCAGGGCGTCGTCGATGTCGTGGGTAACCACGATGGTGGTCTTGCCGATAAATTCGTGCATGTTGACCACTTCTTCGCGCATCTTCATATGGGTCAGGAAGTCAAGGCCGCTGAAGGGTTCGTCCATGATCAGGATGTCGGGGTTGACCGCCAGCGCCCGGGCCAGCTCGGCACGACGCTGCATACCGCCCGAGAGCTGGTGGGGATAGTGGTGCTCGAAGCCTTCGAGTTCGACCATCTCGATATGTTCGCTGATTTTTTCGGCCCGGGCCTGGGGGGCCTGCATATGGCGCAGGCCCAGACCGACATTTTCCCAGACGGTCATCCAGGGCAGCAGCCCGTTGTGCTGGAAGACAAAGATATGGTCCGAGCCCGGCCGTTTGACCTGCTTGCCGTCGATGCTGACCGTTCCGCCGGTGGCCGGTTCGAATCCGGCCATGATGCGCAGGAGGGTGGATTTGCCGCAGCCCGAGGGCCCCAGGATGCAGACCATTTCGCCGTCGGCAAATTCGAGGTCGACGTTGTCGAGCACCTGGATGCAGTCGCCGTAGCCGATGGCCGGGTCGTCTCCCTCGCGGGTGTGATGGCGCCGGTTGCGGTAGGCCTGGCAGACATTCTGGATGACGATATGACCCATGGCTCAACCGTTCCGATACCAGCCGGCGGATTCGATCCGGCCCAACCGGCGCATGATGGCATCCAGAAGCAGCCCGATCAGGCCGATGACAATCATGCCGTTCATGACATAGTCCATGCGCAGGGCGTTGCGTGAATCCAGAATCAGGTAGCCCAGGCCGGACTGGACCGCGATCATTTCGGCGGCCACCACCACCAGCCAGGCAATGGTCACCGAAATGCGCAGGGCCGTGATGGTGCCGGGGATCATGGCCGGAATCACGATTTTGGTGATGACCTCCCAACGGGTGAAGTTGAAGTTGGCCGCCACCTGGAAGAATACGGGATTGATGGCGCTCACGGTAATCGTGGTGGAAACCACCAGCGGAAAGAAACTCGATAAAAAAATCAGGAAGACGGCCGGCTTGTCGCCGATCCCGAACCAGAGCATGGAAAGCGGGATCCAGGCCAGGGGCGAGATCGGCCGCAGGAACTGAATGATCGGGTTGAGCAGGGCCCGGGCCATCCGGAGCCGCCCCAACAGAATGCCCAGCGGCAGTCCCAGGATGACCGCCAGGTAGAAACCGGCGGTGACGCGAAACAGGCTGGCCACTGTATGCTGCAGCAGGGTCCCGTTGAGCATGAGTTCGCCCAGGCTCATGAAGACTTGCAGCGGGCCCGGAAACACCTGTCGGCTCCAGCCCGAAAATCGCGCCAGGAGATCCCAGACCACCAGCAGCAACACGAAAGCCAGACAAGGGATGACCGCATGCCGCAGGATGCGTTGCGCGGTGCTTTCCGAGGCTGTTATAGCGTTCACGTTTCCGATTTCCGGTCTCCATGCGCCGGGGCGCGTTCAAATAGCATTATAGATCAAATGAATGCCGATCAGGGTCAGAAGAAAAATGAAGACCTCCTTCAGCATCCGTTCATTCAACCGTTCGGCCAGACGCGGGCCGATCTGTCCACCGATGAGGACACCGGGTACGGCCCAGGCCACCGTGGACCAGTGGGGCGCACTCCCCAGCAGGCCGTGAAAGGCCGCCCCCAGTACACAAGTGCCGAGAATGGTGGCGATGCTCGTGGCCACCGCGGTGCGCATGCGCAGCGCCATTTTGCTGCGCAGTATGGGAACCAGCCACTCGCCGATACTGACGCTCAGCATGCCGCTGGCCACCGACATCAGGGAAATCCATCCCAGATATGGCCGTGCGGCCCGAAACCGAATCCGCTGATGTCCCCTGTCATCGTATTTCAGATTCGTGGAAACGAACCAGAACGCCGTGATCAAGGTCAGCAGGCCCAGGACCAGTTCGATGTGCGCCGGGCGAATACTGCGGGTCATCAGAGCCCCGAGCGCCAGACCGGGAACCGTGGCCGCCAGAAGGAAGCCGGTCAGTCTGTAATCCACCTGCGCACGGCGGGCGTAGGCCAGACTGCCGGAACCCATGCCCGCCGTCTGAATGATCAGCGAGGTCAGCACCGAGGCCTCAGGCTCCAGCTTGAGAATCAGCATCAGAAACGGCATCCACAGTATCCCGCCGCCAATGCCCACGGCCGATACAACCGCTGCAATCAAAATGCCGATGGGCAACGCCAGCCAGATACTACCCATGCGAACCGGTCCGTTCGATCGCATAGAATTTAAAACAGCCGACGAGGTCCCTTAGGGCCGTCAGTTCGTCTTCCAGATGACCCAGGTGACCCCGCACGCTGGCAATATCCGCCGGCGCCAGGGCGTCGTTTGCCAGCAAGGCCTTGGCCTGCACAACGGCTTCGCCGCCGGAGGCGCAGGTGTTGCGCGACAGGTGGATGATCTCCTGCAGATTGCTGGCCATTTCGTTAATGACACCGCCCAGATCCGCCAGCTCGTTGTCGGCTTCGATGCGGATGGTCTGACTGAGATCGCCGCGGGAAATATCCCGGGCCTTTTCGATCATGTGCTGCAGCGGCTCGGTGATGTTTTTAACGAACATGGTCAGAACGATCAGCATGACCGACATGATGATGCCGATCATCAAGACGGCCTTGTTGCGCAGATGGTCGAGCGGTTTGAAAATGGCGTCGCGATCCAGTCCCTCAGCGCTCTGGGCTTCGATCTGGGCCAGCCAGTAGCCGCGCAGATTGCGGCCGTGGGTTTCGGCCACAAATTCGACACCCACCAGAAGCGAGGCGAATCCCACCAGTAGAAAATAAATGATCATGGTCCGCTGGAGCGAATACTTCGGTTTGGTTTTCATTTCAGCGTCCCTCCAGATCGTTTGGGGGCGTTCCCGGGGGGGTTATCGTCAGGGCGTCGTATTCGTTTTTCAGCACGAGGTAGGTGCTCAGGTCATTTTTCATGACCCCCCAGAGGATATGGTAGCGGCCTTCGGGCATGCGCGCCGGCAGACGAAACGGCCGGGTGAAGACGTTCTCCCCCGGTTTTACCCGGACTTTGAGATCGTCTTCGGCGCTGTGAACCGGTCGGCGGCCCTCCTGTTGCAGGGAGGCCCCCAGTATGAGGTCGTGCGCGAAGGCATTGAAGTTGAACAAGGTAAACTCGAGCTGCAATTGATCGCCCGGGCGGCATGTGCGCCGATCGAGGCGGTGGTTTTTGAGGAGCACATGCTCACCGTTGGCGGCGGTGGCATAGGGTCGGAAGTCCACCTGGGCATTGACGGCATCGCCCCCACCCGGCCCGACCCCGCCGGGTCCATCCGCAGCGCCCCAGTAGTTATCCGGCGCGTTCAGGCTTCGGCGTCCCGCTTTGTAGACGGCGAAATAGCTGTTGTTGTGAAAATCATTGCGCGCGATGAAAGGGGCGGCCTGGCGGGCCACCGTGACGCCGCTGCCGTTGCGGTTGGTGATCAGGCAGTCGGTGACGGCGACGTCGCTGGTATCGAGGTTCAGTTCCACGTTTTCCAGGATGCAGTGGCGCAGGTAGCCTGTGCTGCCCGGGTGGTAGACGATCATCTCGCGGTTGGAAAGTTCTTCCCGGCCGTCGAAGTGGGCCTTTTCGGCCACCAGCCGGCCTTTGATCAGCAGACGGGCCTCCGCCTGGAATCGAACGGTTACCCGGGGCTCAATGTGCAGGGTTGCGTCCGGGGCCAGCTCGATCGCGCCGGTGAGCAGATAGGGGGCCTGGTCTTCGGTCCAGACCGTTTCCCCGGAGAGGTTGCCGTGAATGAACTGGCGGGCTTCGACGGCGCCGGGGAGACCGAGCAGCAGAAGCGCCAGGATGATCCCCAGGCACCGCCGGTGCGGATGCGGGCCTATCGCCCGCCGGGTGTGGCGATCTTCAGCCCGCACGCTCGACGGATTCCGTGATCTCGCGGGCCAGGTCCATATAGGCCTGCCCGGATCGGCTTTGCTGGTCGTAGTGATAGACGGGCATGCTCATGATCTGGGCCTCCCGCAGGCGGCTGTCATGGGGGACGATCGTCTGGTAGAGCCTCCCCCGGTAGAGTTCCTTCAATTTGGCCTGGATGACGCGGGCTGCGGTTTCCTCCTCGTTGTACATGGTGACCAGGATGCGGGCCTCCACCGCCGGATTGGTTTTACGCCGGATGAGATCGATGATGCCCAGAATCTGATCGACACCATGGGTGGACAGATAGTCGCACTGGGTCGGGATGATCACGTGGTCCGAGGCGGTCAGGGCGTTGAGGGTGAAGAATTCGATCGAGGGCGGTGTGTCGATGAGGATGAAATCAAAGCGCGCTTTAACGAGATTCAGGCGGTCGTTGAGAATAAATTCGTAGTCGTCGGCCCCGAAATATTTTTTGTTGAGCAGGACCATGCTCTTGCTGGCCGGCAGAAGCCACATGTCCGGGTAGGGGGTTTCAACCAGCGCCTGGGCCATGGCCTGGGGGCCTTTTTGGAGGACATCATAAAACGAGGTGGTCTCCTGGCTGCCCAGCAGGATGGATAGGTTGGCCTGGACATCAAAGTCGATAAGCAGCACCCGTTTGCCGAGCCGTGTCAGGGCCAGCCCCAGGTTGAGGCAGGTCGAGGTTTTGGCCACGCCGCCTTTCTGGTTGCTGACGGCGATCGTATTGCCCTTGCGGGCGACGTGCTTGGCGGCCGACAGATCGACAAAGGGAATCTCCTGGATGCGGACCGGGCGATAAGCCGTGAAGACGTGCCGACAGCGGGAGCAGCGCGCGGTGAAGCTTTTCGTGCCCGCCTTGATCCGGTTCTCGTCGAGTCGAAAACGACTTTGACACCTTTCACAGATAACAATCATCGGCGCTCCTTCATCCGGCCATGATCGAACTGATGGCCTGGGGCAGTTCAATTTCGTCCAGCACGATGTCGACCGTTCCCCGCTGGATGGCATTGTGGGTCAGGTTGGGATAGACGCAGCACTGGGTGTCCTGAGCCAGGGTGACGCCCGCCAGCTCACGGATATGGCTGAACCCTTCGGCCCCATCGTGGCCGATACCCGTCAGCAGAACGCCCACCGTATTCTGTTGAAAAATTTCAGCGGCGGACGCAAAGAGCATATTGAGGGGGTCTTCGCTCGGCCCGAGAACCTGGAGGCAGGGGGCGCCCTCCGTGTTGGTCTGGATGCGAACAGCGTTCTGGTAGGAACTGATGTAGCAGGTGCCCTGCTCGATGGGCATACCGTCCTGGGCCTCGCGGATGCGCCAGGGTACCGAAGCGTCGAATTGTTTCACGAAAGCCCCGATGATCTTGGGAGATATTTCCTGCACGGCCACGACGGCGGTCGGCAGTGTGGGCGGCAGATTGGCAAGCATGCGAATGACCGTATTGGGGCCGCTCAGGGTGGTGCCGAGGGTCAGCAGGTATTCGAGCGGGTGATAGCCGTAAAGGTCTGAGAAATCTGCCTGCCGGTCCCAGCGGTTCAGCCGCACACGGCGGATATTGTCGAGGTTCACGGCGCTGGCCAGCTTGATGCGGTCGATCAACTGCTGCCGGGATTGATCGATATCGGTCGAAACGGCGCCCGAGGGCTTGGGAATAAAATCGACGACGCCCAGTCGCAGGGCATCGAAAGTGATGGCGCCATCGCTGAAAAGCGAACTCAGAACCACGATGGGGGCAGGCGACTCGATCATGATGTGACGGATGCTGGTAAGCCCGTCCATGATGGGCATATCGATATCCAGCGTGATCACGTCGGGGGCCAGCGCCTTGATTTGCTCCAGGCCCTCCTGGCCGTTGCGCGCGGTGCCGACAATGCTGAGCTGTGTGTCGCTGGCGAGCACATCGACGATGGCCTTGCGCATGAAAGCGGCATCGTCCACAACCAGCACCTTGATTTCTTCCTGCATAGCGTCTCCCGAAGCCGGCCTGTCCGGTTCGGCTTCACAGCGCGAGATGACTATCCCGGCGGCGGTATTCGTCTGCAATGCGGTTGCAGATGTTGTCGGGTTCACATTCTTCATCGCAAAGATCTTCCTCTATGGCGGCTGCCAGCGCAGCCGGCATCATGCAAGTGTCGCGCTGCTGGATCAGTAGACGGCCGCCGTTTTCACGTATGTAGCGCAATCCTTCGAGGTTGCCGGTCTCGGCGCCGGACAGCAGCACCACTTGCAGTCGATCGCCGAAACAGTCGGCCGCCGAGAAGAGCAGCAAATCAAAATAGCTGGGACCGTAACCGAAATCCTGCCGGCCCTCCTGCATGTGCACGGCCACTTCTCCTTGCGCGCTGTTGATCCGCAGGGAGCAACCGTGCGTGCCCAGATAGAAGTGGCCGCCGCGGAGCGTGGTGTCCGCTGTAAGCCTCTTGATCGGCAAATGGCCATAATCTTCCAAATGGGCGCCCAGGGCCGGTAAAAAGCCCGGTGGAATGGATTGCAGGCCGATCAGGGCGGTGGTGGGGTCGACCGGCAGCCCGGCGTACAGCTGCCGCAGGGTACCATGGCCGCTGCAGCCTGCCGATATGATGACGAGGTGCTCGGCCGCCGGGGCGTCTTCGGGCCGGCGGCTAGCGGGGCGCCCGGCGCTGCGGCAGCGCAAACGGCGGAAGGCCCTGATATTGGCCTCCGCGGCCCGTTGGATGCGCTCCACGATCTTTTGCTGCTGCAGGAGCAAGTCCTTGTTCTTGACCGGTTTGGCCATGAAATCCACGGCGCCCAGATCGAGAAACGATAGCACCGTATCCGGCGCACCGCTGCCCACGTTGCTCATCACCACCACCGGGCAGGGGTTCTTGATCATGATGTGTTTCAGGGCGGCCTTGCCGCTCATGACCGGCATGTTGACATCCAGCAGAATGATGTCGGGGGCCTGCACCTCGGTCATCTCCAGGGCCTCTTCGCCGTTGCGGGCAATGCCCGTCACTTCGATGTCTCCCGAAGCGGCCAGCATGCTGCCCAGGATCTTCCCCATAACCGTGGAGTCTTCGACCATCAGCACGCGCAGTTTGGCGTGCGCGCCGCCGCCGACGACTTCAGCGTCATCCTCGTCGTCGGGCATTTCTTCTGCGGCCAGCATTTCAGCCTCGTCGGCCCGCCGGGCCGCCTCCATCAGCAGGAATTCATAACTCTTTTTGATGGTGGCGACTTCACTGACGCCGCCGTCGAGGGTTTCGAATCCACCGCTTTTCCAGCCCAGAATCGTATAGAAGGCCTCTTCACCGGTCACCTGCCCACAGACCGCGTGGGCGATCTCGCCATCCCAGATGTAGATCGTACCCTGCTGGGCGCCTTTATTGACCCGGATCGTTATGGTGGCCGTTGAGAGACAGCACATTTGGATCAGGTCGTCGAGCTGGATGTTCTTGAGCGTTCCGGCAAACCCCTGGGCGTGGCCCTCGGAGAGGGTGTTGATACGCTGTCCCAGGTCGGCCGCGTCGCAGGGTGCTTCCATGATCTGCAGGTTGGCATGGGACGGGATCTCCCGGCGCATCTCCTCGCTGCCGGGGGGTAGCATCAGGATCGTTTCCAAATGGGGGTACCCGGCCATGATTTCCTTGAAATAGGGCTGGGGGAAAGCCTCACCGGCGGGAACGCCGACCACCGCCAGGAAGATGTCCTCACGCGCCAGGATCTCCAGCGCCCGGGATCCATCTGCGGCGACCATCAGCCGGTAGGAGGCCGTATCGGCGTAGAGATGTTCCGCCAGGGCTTCGCGCAACTGGGCATTGCAGTTGATCAGCAGTATCTTTTTGAGACCGGCATCCATATCGTTTCGTTGCCCATGCGGCCGGGCCCTTAAAGGACCGCGGCCTTGGCTTTTTTCTGCGCCTCCCGATCGATGGAGAGATTGACGAGTTCGTAGACATCCAGGATCAGCGATATGCGGCCGTCGCCCAGAATAGTGGCGCCGGAGAATCCGCTGCGCTCCTGGAGATAATCCTCCAGCGGTTTGATGACGACTTCCTCCTGGCCCAGGAGTTCATCCACCACCAGACCGACCCGTTTCATTCCGGTACTGACCACGACCACGAAGGCGCGGTCGATCGCGCCGGTCGTCTCCATGTTGAAGAGACCGTCCAGGCGTACCAGGGGCAGGGTGCTGTCACGCAACTGCATGACCTCGACGCCCTCGATGGTGCTGATATCGTCCTCGGCGATGCGCAGGGTTTCTTCGACGGTGGCCAGCGGAATGGTAAAAAGCTCACCATGCACCTTGATCAGCAGGGCCGGGATGATCGCCAGCGTCAGCGGGATCTTTATCCGGAATCGGGTTCCGGTACCGGTGGTGGTGTCGATTTCGATGGTACCGTTGAGTTTTTCGATGTTCTTCTTGACCACATCCATGCCCACGCCGCGGCCCGAGGTGTGGGTGATCTTCTCCGCCGTGGAGAATCCAGGCTGCATGATGAGGCCGGTCAATTCCTTGGGGGTCATCCGTTCGATTTCTTCACGGCTGACGAAATTGCCGGCCAGGGCTTTGGCGCGGATGCGATCGAGATCCAGCCCCCGGCCGTCATCGGCAATTTCAATCACCACGTGGTTGCCCTCGTGGTAGGCCTCGAGGCGAATGGTGGCGGTTTCGGGTTTGCCCCCGCGGCGGCGCTCATCGACCGGTTCCACGCCGTGGTCCACCGCGTTGCGGATGATGTGGATCAAGGGGTCGGAGATCTCTTCAATGACCATTTTATCGAGTTCGGTGTCTTCGCCGCGGATATCCAGCTCGACCTGCTTATCGGTGTCGCGCACCAGGTCGAAAACCAGGCGCGGGTAGCGGTTGAAAAGCTGGGCGATGGGCAGCATGCGCACCTTCATGACGCCTTCCTGCAGTTCATTGGCCACCCGGCCCAGGGCCACGGTGGCTTCGCTCAAGCGGAAGGTGAGTCCCTTGACCTGCTTCATCTCGCGGGTGTCCAGTTTGAAGCTCTGCTTGAGGTTCTGCTGCAGCTCCCGCATTTCACTAAACAACTGGGCGAACCAGGCCCGGCTGACCACCAGTTCGCCCACCTGGTTCATGAGGGCATCGATCTTGGTGGCGTCCACCCGGATGCTTTGCTTAAGGATCTTTTCGCCGATGCGGTCGGACTGCCGGCGTCCGGCCCGGTCCGGGTCGCGGCGATCGTCGGGTTCCGGCGGTAGTGCCGTCGCCGTACCATCGTCTTCGGCGGCGGCTTCGATCGCTGCCGTGATGGCCACCATCTCAGGGGGATCGTCGCTTGCGGGTGTTTCCGGGATTTCCAACGCGGTGGAAGCATCGTCATCCTCGACGCTGTCGGCAAACAAGGGGATCTCGATGTCCGACCCGTCCGTTGGGTCGTGCGCGTCGGCCGGGGCCGCCGTCGAATCGTCGGGCTGCTCGCCCTGCAGACGCTGGATCCGCTCCAGAAGATCATCGATGACGGTCTGTTCCTGCCCGCTTTGGGCCAGGTCTTCGGTCAGCAGACCGATGCGGTCCCGGGCGGTCATCAACAGATCGATCGTATCGCTGTCGGCGGGTCTTTCATTGCGCCGCATCTGATCCAGCAGGTTTTCGAGTTGATGGGACAGATCGGCAATGCGCGTCATGCCCAGGTATTCGGCCGCACCCTTGATGGTGTGCGCCGACCGGAAAATATCGTCCAGGGTGCCCTGGTGCCCGGGTTCCTTTTCCAGGTGCAGCAGACTGCCCTCCATTTCTTCGAGATGCTCCACGGTCTCCACCAGGAAATCCTGGAGAAGGCTGTTTTCAAGGCTGTCGGCGAGCCCATCGGTGGAATGGGACGGGGCCGCTTGGCTGTCGATCTTCTCGTCCTGCGAGTCTGTCATTTCCGGCAGGCTGTCTTCATTTTCGTCGTCCGCCGGATTGGCGCCGGGATCGTCTTGCGGATCGATCGCCGGGCCGCCGGAAGGAAACGCCCCGCTGAGCGCGGCGGCAACGTCTTCGGCCTCCGGCGCCGCAACCTGGATCTGTGGAAAGCGTTCAACCACGGCGGCAATGTTGGCATCCATGTGGGTGGCGCGAAAGTCGCTCAGAAAACCATCGTCGTCGTCCGCCAGGCGGGACCGGGCTTCCTGAATGGCGGCGGTCCAGTCGTCATAGAGGGCTGTCAGCTGGGAATAGCCCATGTAATTGGCCGAGGAGCGCAACGGATCGATGTGCGCCAGGCAGGCTGAAAGAAGGGCCTCGCGATCGCTGCCATCGGCATCCGACAGCGCGGCCGCATGGGCTTTGAGGGCTCCCAGGCTTTCCTCCAGCTGCTCCAGAAAAATACCGAAGAGTTCTTCATCATACTCCTCTTCGTAATTCTCGCCATCGTCCTGCGCCGTTTCGGCATCCCTACCGGGCGGGTCGCCGGGCGACAACGTCTCCTCCGTGGATGAGGTTTCCGGGGCCGTGCTGCCGGTTTCATCGGCATCATCGGCTGCCGCCGGCGCGGTCAGGTAATCCCAGGAATCGTCTGCGGACGCCGTGGCTGCGGTGGCAGGCTCTGCCGCTTCCGGCGGAGCCTCTTTTTCGATAACAAACGTTTCATCCGGGGTGGAGAAGAGTTCGGCCGCGATTTCGGCCGTTCCTTCGGCGCGCCGGGGGGCAACACCCTGCCGACGGCAGTCATCGAAAGAGCGGCTCAGGCGGTCGAACAGAGCGGTCGCATCGGCGGGGACTTCGGGCGGTGAGCCAGCCTCCGCCAACGTGACCGCCTCCGGCTGCGCCTGTACGGCATAAGCATCCAGGAGATCACCAGTAGTGACGTTCGTATCCCTGTCCGTCGCCAGCTCCGGCTGGCTGCCGTGCGCATCTTCGGCAATGACCGCCGCTTCGCATTCGAATTGAATTCGCGGGAACCGCGCGGCCACGGTGAACAGGTTGGCTTGCATGTAGTCCCGGATGAAGTCGGGCATGAAGCCCTCATCCCCGGCTGCCAGACGGTCACGGGCATTGCGGATGGACTCGGCCCAGCCGTCGTATAGATCGATCAACTGGTCGTAGCCCATATAATTGGCCGAAGAACGCAAGGGATCGATGCGTGTCAGGCACGTGGCCAGGATGGCGATCTGATCGTTGCACGCGGCCGTTGCGAGGGCCAGGGTATGGGCCTGCAGGGCGGTGAGTCCCTCTTTGAGCTGTTCGAGGAAGATGGCGAAAAGCTCTTCGTCGAATTCTTCTTCGTATTCGGTCTCGCCGCTGTCGGCGGTGTCGGTTTCCGGCGGGGAATCGACCGGATTGCCAGCGGTGCCGTCCTCAGGGAGGGTGGCGGTCTTGATGGCCTGGAGACGCTCGATCAGATCCGCGAAGACGGTCTGTTCGGTTTGCGTCGATTCCAGATCTTCGACCAGCAGGCCCATTCGATCCCGCACCGCTATCAACAGATCGATAATAATGCGGTCCACGGCACATTCATTGCGGCGCAGGCTGTCCAGAAGGTTTTCGAGCTTGTGGGACAGTTCGGCCAGACCTTCCAGCCCCAGATACTCCGATGCGCCCTTGATGGTGTGCACGGATCGAAAAATATTGTCGAGCGTCTCCCGGTCGTCGGGATTGGCTTCCAGACGGAGAAGATTGCTTTCCATTTCTTCAAGATGTTCTACCGTCTCCACGATAAAATCCTGAAGCAGGGAATAATCCGTCATGGCGATCTCCTTATCCTCCGGGGCTGCCGTCGCGCAGGGGATTCGACCCCGCGCCCTGCCGCCCGAAGGGCATTACAGTTTAGTTGGCCCGGTCGACCAGGTCCTCCATGGCCACGGCCTTACGGCCGGTCAGAAGAACGTCGTACAGATCGAACGACCGGGCGACGGTTTGCATGGTTCCCAAATGCTGCTGTGCTGACTGCAGATGGGCGCGGATATCAATCTCCCCCGGGGCGGCCTGCTGATTTTCCAACTGCCGGTGAATGCCTTCGAGGGACTTAAGCGCGCTGCCGGTTTGATTCCAGACCAGCAGCAGCAATTCCTGCAGGTTGACGCCCATATCGTTGAAGAGCTCCCCGATATGGCCGATTTCATCTGCTTCCTGGATCGGCACAGTGGCATCCAGGCGGCCGTCCACCATCAGGCGGGCGGCCGTTGCCGTGTGTTCCAGCGGATGCAGTATGCTGCGCACGATAAAGATGTACAGCGTGAACAAAACGGCCAGTGCCAGGCAGGTACCGCCCATCAACGCGTAACGCACGCGCACCATCAATTCGGCGTGCCCTTCTTTTTGCGTTTCGCCGGCCGTGTCCCGCGCACCAAACGGCGTGCTGCCTTCAACACCCGTGAGTTGAATGATCAGTCCGCCGCCCGTCAACAGCGTTAAGAGCACCGCCAGCAGAAAACCCGCCTGGATTTTCCGGCGCAGCGATTTCGTACGCCGTCCGAGTTCCGGTGACGTCGTGTTGAATGCGTTATCTGGTTTGAAGTTCATGGCCATCCTGACTTATCCCCTCGGTCGTACCGCCGGGCCGTGCATGCATTGCCGCCGGTGGTCGGCCGGTGCGCCTAAAGCTGGTTGATAAGCTCCAGAATTTCCTTGGAACGATGCTTGTTCAAATACCCTTTGGCGCCCAGCTGGCGGGCGTTCTCGCCATATTCGGCCTCATCCAGATTGGAGAGGAAGATAATGGCGGCCCCGCGGTCGTAGTCCAGGATTTCCCGGGCGGCGGTAAACCCGTCCATACCGCGCATCGTGATATCCATGGTGACCAGGTCGGGTTTGAGGTCTTTATACAGCGCCACGGCATCGCTGCCGTCCTTGGCTTCCCCGACCACTTCGTGC
>JASJCD010000343.1 GCA_030066135.1 Desulfobacterales bacterium
TATCTCGGCGGGATCACGCAGTGGATTGTAAGTGCCTACGGTTTCCAGAAATCTTCCGTCCCGGGGCGCTTCGCTGTCGGCCACGACAATGCGGTAAAACGGTCTTTTTTTGGCCCCGTGGCGGGCTAATCTGATTTTTACTGCCATTCGCTCCTCTCCTTTAAAAAGGCATCATCCCGCGGCCCATACCGCGCATGCCGCCCTTATTCATTTTTTTCATCATTTTCATGACTTGGGTATAGTTCTTAAGCAGGCTGTTCACATCCTGAACACGTGTCCCGCTTCCTTTGGCGATCCGTTTGCGGCGGCTGCCGTTGATGATGTTGTGGTTGCGCCGCTCTTTGGCCGTCATCGAGTTGATGATGGCCTCGATCCGCACCAGTTCGTTATCGTCCACATCGAAATGCTTCATCTGTTTCATCTTGCCCATCCCCGGTATCATCTTCATAAGATCGGAGAGGGAACCCATCTTGCGGATCTGGACCAACTGATCGCGAAAGTCTTCCAGGGTGAACTGGCTCTTGCGCAGCTTTTTTTCCAGCTCGACCGCTTTTTTTTCGTCCACCACCGACTGGGCTTTTTCGATCAGGGTGAGCACATCCCCCATGCCCAGAATCGTGGAGGCCATGCGGTCCGGATGGAAGGCCTCGAGCTGGTCGAGCTTTTCGCCGACACCGATAAACTTGATGGGTTTACCCGTGACGGCCTTGATGGACAGGGCCGCCCCGCCGCGGGCGTCGCCGTCCATCTTGGTGAGCACCACCCCGCCGATGTCCAGGGTCTCGTTGAAGGACTGGGCGATATTGACCGCATCCTGGCCGGTCATGGCATCCGCCACCAAGAGGATATCCGCCGGGCGCACCGCCTTTTTGATGCGCTCCAGCTCGCCCATCAGTTCGTCATCGATGTGCAGGCGGCCGGCGGTGTCGAGCAGCAGGGTGTCACAACCCGCCAGTTGGGCCGCCACCCGTGCTTCCAGACAGATATCCACCGGGTCCATGTCCGGCTGCGAGCCGTAGACCGGCACCGAAAGCTGGGTCCCCAGTTTGGTCAGCTGGTCGATGGCCGCCGGGCGGTAGACATCCGCCGGCACCAGATAGGGCTTGCGTCCCTGGCCGCGCAGATGAACCGCCAGCTTTCCCGATGTGGTGGTTTTACCCGAGCCCTGGAGCCCCACCAGCATCACCGCCACCGGGCGGGGGCCGCTCAGGTTGAGCGCCTCGTGACGGGCGCCCATCAGTTCGGTCAGCTGCTCGTTGACCACCTTGACCACTTGCTGACCGGGCGTCAGGCTGGCCATGACGTCCTGGCCGAGGGCTTTTTCACGCACGTCGGCGATGAAACGCTTGACCACCCGGAAATGAACATCGGCTTCGAGCAGGGCGATCCGTACTTCCCGGAGGCCCTCGTCGATGTTCTTTTCCGTTAGTTTGCCTTGCCCCTTGAGCTTCTTGAAAACAGTCTCAAGTTTGTCGGACAGGTTTTCAAACATGGTCTTGACCCCAATGGCTGTGGAATATCATAAATCGTTGAATTTAGAATTTTGATAATGCTATGTCAAGCATAAAAGGAAGTGACGGTATGGCTTGCAGACTCCCGCTACGGGAAATGGATTTCCAAAAGTCTTGATCAGGCGGGTTGGGCGGATAAAGGAACATCTGACCACACCGCCCAATAACGTATTACCTTAAAAAATGCAAACAAAATAATGGTTTGTAAAGGGGGGCCCCATAAAAAAAGACATTAAAGATCTTGACCGCACGACGCTGGGCCAGTGGCTGGCCGACACCGGGGAGGCGCCCTACCGCGCGGATCAGATCCTGCGCTGGGTCTTTCGCGATCAAGTCGACCGGTTCGACGCCATGACCAATCTAAAAAAAGATCTGCGCCAGCGGCTGGCAGCGGTGTTCGACATCGGGCGGTTGCATCGGCGGACCTGTGAAACCGCAGCGGACGGCACCCGGAAGTATCTGTTCGAACTGGTTGACGGTGAGCGCATCGAAAGCGTGCTGATACCGGAACGCGATCATTACACCCTTTGCCTGTCAACCCAGGTCGGTTGCGCCCAGGGCTGCCGTTTCTGCCTCACGGCCAGCGGCGGTCTCGGGCGCAATCTCACCCAGGGTGAAATCCTGGCCCAGGTCCGGGACATCCGATTTGATCTCGAGCAGCCCGAAAACCTGACCAATATCGTTTTCATGGGCATGGGCGAGCCCCTGGCCAACTATCGTAATCTCATCGGCGCCATTGGGCTCTTGCAGGACAACAAGGTGGGCTTTGGCTTTTCCAAGCGCAAAATCACGGTGTCCACGGCCGGACTGGTGCCCCGGCTGGCCGATCTGGGGCGCGATACCGATGTCGGTCTGGCCGTTTCCCTCAATGCCACCGACAATGAAACCCGCAGCCGGTTGATGCCCATCAACCGACGTTATCCGCTGGAAGTCCTGTTGGAAGCCTGCCGCCGCTATCCACTGGCCCCCCAGCGACGCATCACCTTCGAGTATATTCTCCTGGCGGGCATCAACGATAGCCCCGCCGATGCCCGTCGGCTGTCCGCGCTGCTACGGCCGATTCGTGCCAAGATCAATCTGATCCCTTTCAATGATCACCCCGGCAGCGAATTCCGCCGCCCGGACGAGGGTACCATCCTGGCCTTCCAAAAGGTCCTTGTGGACCAGCGCTATACCGCCATCATCCGCCGCAGCAAAGGGCGGGAGATATCGGCGGCCTGCGGCCAGCTGCGCGCCAGAGCCACCGACGGAGATTAGCCGCGGACGTGCTCAGATCATGAGGGTACGGGCTTCCGCCGGCAGGACCGGGCGCACCCGCAGCGTCTGCTGGCCGTCCGGGCCGCTGGCCAGCACAATGACCTCAGCCTCCCGGGTGGCCTTGCTGTAGCCCGCGCAGATGGCGGCCGCTCGATGCAGGGCCTCCGGAGAAGGGCGACCCCGCACGGCAACGAAAGGACCGGGAAAATCCTTGAGCTTGAGATGGATGTCCGCGTCGTTGTCATGGAGGGCTTCGATTCTTTGGTTGTCCTTCTGGGTGCGGCCCACGATGATCTTGGTGCTCGCATCCAGCCTGAAGTGCCGTCCGTGTTTGAGCAGCTCCAGATCCCGGTTTGAAGTGTGGGCCTGATGGGCAAAGAGATCCTTGAGCCGCCTTGCATAGCCCGGGTCGGTCAGAAGGCAGCCCCCGGCCGGTGTTGGGTATTCGGTAATGCCGAATTCGGCCGCCAGCTGAATCTGGGGTTTGCGTGAGCGGCCGCTCAAATCCAGCAACCGTTCGCGGTCGACCCAGCCCCTTTGTTCGGGAATGGTCGCGGGCAGGTTGCGGGCGCTCAGGGGGCGGAGGATATAGCCGTCGAAACCGGAATGCTTCTCCACGTAGCGCAGCGAGGTTTTGGTCTGGCTCATGGGGCGCTGCCCCACGACTTCGCCGCTGAACAGAAAGTCATAGCCGTGCTTCTGCATCCACTCCCCCGCCATACGGAACATCAGGGCATGACAGTCCATGCAGGGGTTCATGTGTTTGCCATAACCGCAGGGCGGATTGCGCAGCATCCGAAGATAATCCGGGGTGATCTCGCGGACCGTCAGCGGGATGCCGGTCTGACGGGCGGCGGCCCGGGCCTTGTCGGCCGAGAAGAAGGGGGTTTCGAAGGTGATCCAGGCCACATCGATGCCCTGCTGCCGCAGGACAAGACCGGCGAGCATGCTGTCCAGACCGCCGGAGCACAGGCCCAGGGCGCGGACGGCTTTTTTTTCAACGGCAACCATGTTAGAGGGTTCCGGGTTCAAGCGTTTAGCGTTGCGCTCACCGCTGGCTGCCCGCCGCTTACATCCGGCTGCGGTGGCCGCAGAGTCGGCGCTGTAAGGATTGGCAACGGAAGGGATACACGTGCGATGGCGACCAGGGATCGGCTGACTAAAATCAGAAAAATCCTAAGGAGAACCTATCCGGATGTCAAGACGCAGCTGGACCATGAGAACCCTTTCCAACTCCTGATTGCCACCATCCTTTCGGCCCAGTGTACCGACCGGCAGGTCAATCGGGTGACCGGCGCCCTTTTCCAGGCCTATGGAACGCCCGCCAAGCTGTCTGCCGCGCCCCTGAAGCAGATCGAAAATTTGATTCACTCCACAGGCTTTTATCGCAACAAGGCACGCAACATCATATCCTGCGCCCGGGCGCTCGTCGAAGCGCACGGCGGCGAAGTGCCTGCAGACCAGAAGGCGCTCACCGGCCTGCCCGGCGTGGGCCGCAAAACGGCCAACGTGGTTCTGGGAGCGGCCTTCGGCATTCCGGGCGTGGTGGTGGACACCCATGTGGCCCGCATTTCAGGGCGACTGGGGCTGACGACCCACACCGATCCAGTTAAAATCGAGTTCGACCTGATGGACCTCATGCCCAAGAGCGACTGGAGCGATTTCTGTCTGCGGCTGATCTATTTCGGCCGGGAGACCTGTGCGGCCCGCAAGCCGAAGTGCCCGTCCTGCCCCATCAAGCGCCACTGCCCCTGGCCCGATAAGAATAGCTGATGCGGCCCGTCCGCAACTGAGATTCCTTCATGGGTCGAATTTAGGTTTGGATTATAGTTCCGATTCTAAAATTACTTCTGTTTAAGGATCTGAGATTTCTTGACCAAATCGCGTAGCTCTTTTTCAATGTTACTTTTCTTAACGTTAAGAAAAGTAACCAAAAGAAACCGCCCGTGTCCCGCTTTATCCTGCGCGTCGATGATGCGATCGGCGCGTGCCGGAACTCGCTTCGCTCAGACAAGCCGGCCCGCTTTTTCCGATCACATCCTCGATGCTCGGCGCGGGACAAAGGGATTGTAAGAGAGGGGCAAGACGGCTAATTTTTCTGCTTTATTATCCACTCACGCGCTCCGCGCGATGGGTTAGTTTCATGTCTCTTTTAGTTGGAGTGAATTATAAAATTTAATTTTCCTGACGGACGGGCAATAAGTTCGAGAGCAAGGCTTGCAAGGCCTGAGGAATGAGGCGTACGCC
>JASJCD010000344.1 GCA_030066135.1 Desulfobacterales bacterium
AGCAGGGTGGCCAGCAGCACCGGGTAGCCCCAGTCCAGAAGGGCCACCCCGCCGGCCTTGCGCAGGCCCGCAATCTCAGGCAGGCTCTGCCAGCGGAAAAAATGGCCGAAAAAGGGCCGGTCATCAGAAGGTGGCCGCAGATCGAATTTATAGCGCGCGACGAAATCTTCCCGTTCTCTGCCAGCCAGGCGCCGGGTGCCCTCGGCGAACATGGGGCGGGCCAGAACATTGTGGCGATTGGCCTCCTCGGGACGCAGGTCCGCCAGATAGACCAGGTCGAATGCCCATTGCCGGCAAAACAA
Organism: Desulfobacterales bacterium; assembly: GCA_030066135.1. Lineage (GTDB taxonomy): Bacteria > Desulfobacterota > Desulfobacteria > Desulfobacterales > UBA5852 > JABZFP01. Next base: position 303 of record JASJCD010000344.1, read on the forward strand.
CCGCACGGCATCCCTGTCCTCACGCGGCAGGGCCGATTTTCCCACCAGGAGGACCGCGGTGCGCCAGTCGCGAATCACCGCCAGATGCCGGTCGGGACGATGCACCCCTTGTTTTTCAAGCATTTGCAATGCCAGAAGAAATGCCTTCAGACCACCGCGGGGCGGCAGACGGATCCAGAGCGGCATGACAAGCAGACCGTCGGCACGCAATCGCCGCCACATCCGCTCCAGGCCTTCGATCGTCAGGAGCATGTTTTCGCCAATAGCCCCGGTGCCGGTGGGGCCACCGCCTGTCAACGGCAGTTGAATGACGTCATAATCTTCTGCTGCCGATCGCAAGAAGGCACGCGCTGTCGTGCTGTGGTAGCGCACCTTGGCATCCAGATGGGCCCAGCCGCTGAATTCGCGCAAGCGCTCCGCCAGCATGCGTGCATAAAGGGGATGCGCGTCGACGGCATCGATCTGTCGGGCGCCGTGCGTGTGCGCGCGCAGGATATCCTGCCCGCCGCCGGCCCCGGCGATCAGGACCCGTTCGGCCCGTGATCGCAGATGGAATCCGAGACTGAGTGTGCTCTGCTGCAGATAGCCCAGCCCTCGGGGACCGCCGTCATAGCGATCGGCAACCGTCATTCCCTGGGCGTCGACAAAGAAGGCCACCTGTTCGGGGATAAGGGTATCGCTGTGCAGGCTCAAACCGGGGGCATGGCGGAACGGGATCCCCGCGCTTGTCAGTGCACTGAACCATCCCATGGGATGGTGTTCTTCGTGTATGTACCGGGTTTCCGGTATCCGCAGTATCTGGGCCAGGGGTTTGTAGGGGGTGATCACCAGCCGGCCCCAGGTCGCCGCCACCACCGCGGTGAGAACGACGAGGCCCAGGGTTGCCAGGATCAAAGTGCGACGGCTGGTGATTTTCCCATGCCAACCGGCGATTGCGGCGGCCAGGGCACCGACGGCCGCAACCGCAGCAAGCGCCGTCTGGGGGGGAAGATAAAAAAGCAAGCCGGCTGTCATGGCCGCGCCGATGCCGGCACCGACAAGGTCGTACGCATAGACCATAGGGACCAGGCGGTGGTAATAGCGCATGATCGCACCAATGCCGGTGGCCGCCAGGAAAAAAGGGATCAGCAGCAAGCCGTAGATCCCGGCCAGATAAAACCATTGCCGGGCGTCCCAGAAGATTTCCAGGGCATTGAAAGGCATCTGCTGCGCCGCGGCGAAACACAAAACGCTGGTCAGGCTGAAACCAGCCGCCGCGAGCGGCACCAGGATCCGCAGGCGGCCCGCATCGAGGGAAGGCAAAAGCGACAGAAAGGTCCCACTGGCCCCATAGCCCAAAAGCGCGATACTGATCATCATAAAGGCGAAGTGATGCCAGTGGACGACGGCAAAAAGCCGCATGAGAAGGACTTCGTAAGCCAGCACAGCAGCCGACAGCAGGCCTACCGCCATCAGGGGCGGCATCGACGGCGGCGCACGCTTCGGACCTGGCATCTGGCCTCCGGCTCAGTGTTCGCCGGTCAGGGGCACGAATCGCACCGGCAGAACCTGGCGTGTTTGCAATCGCCCCGCATGATCCTTGGTGATGAGCAGCAGATACTGAACACCGAACCGCTGCCCGACGGGAATGACCATACGGCCGCCGTTGCGGAGCTGTCGTACCAGGGGCGGCGGCACATGGTCAGCCGCGGCCGTAACAATGATCCCATCGAAGGGGGCAGCTTCGGGCCAGCCGTAATAGCCATCCCCCTGACGCACCTGGATGTGCTCATAACCCAGGCGCCTGAAACGCGCCTGAACTTCCTGCGCGAGTTCCGGAATGATCTCGATGGTGCGCATGTCCGCTCCCAGCTCGGCCAGGACGGCCGCCTGATAGCCCGACCCGGTCCCCACCTCGAGGATGGTATCACCGGGTTCGGTTTCAAGCAGATCGGTCATGAGGGCAACGATATAGGGTTGCGAAATGGTCTGGCCGTATCCAATGGGCAACGGCCGGTTCTCGTAAGCCGCTTCGATCACCTGCGGCGGAACGAAGGCATGCCGGGGCACCCGCCCAATCGTTTCAAGCACATCGGTACGCAGCGTTTTTTTGCCGATATAGGCCCGGGTGGCAATGACATCATCCCGGATGGCCGCGACCATCTGCGCGCGCCGGGCTTTCCAATCCCGGTCCGCAGCCGACACCCCGTCGACGGCCGACAGCACGCAGATCACCATGACCAGCAAGGGCCAAAGAAAAATCGGCCGCCAGGGCGGACGGCGCCGGGGGCATGCAGGCTTATCCATGGTCGCTTTCAACCGGCTGCAAACCGGTGACAGACCTTACTTGAAATACAGCTGGTCGAATGTTTTCAGCAGTTCGCGCAATTCGGCGACGTACTTAAGATCCGTGGTCTGTTTGCATTTCATGGCCGCGATCAGCATGCGATGCAGCACCGCTATTTTCTGGCTATACTGGTCGCTGTTGGGTTTGATCCGTTGGGTCATGAAATATTGTGCGACGATGGACTGTATCTCGGTGGCATGGTTTTCCTTGTTCATGACCCAGCGCACAAGCTGATTGTAGTTGACCGCTTCGGTCTTCTGCAACCCGTGTATCTGCTGGATCGACTTTTCGATCGTTCCGATGTGCTCGGCGATCAGCTGGACACGGGCCTGGTCATCGTAGATGCCACAGGGGATTTCGCAATGGGCCCAAAGCACGTGGGGAAAAGCGACGACGGCTGCCAGGAGCAGCAATACGACAGACCTCTTTTTCATATCGGCCTCCGGTTGATTTCGGGTTTATCGAATGCAAAGGTCGGGATCGATGTGGACGCTGGTTTTCAGAAAAATACTAATCACGGGCGCTGGATTATCCAGGGGGTAGCGCCCTTTTAATGTCCGCGCCCCCACGGCGCGTTCAAGGAAATTCCCCGGGCTTGGCATCGGCCGGGCTTTCTGGTAGGACGATTGGAAACCCTTTCACGCATCCCTTTCACCCCTCATGGCAAGGAGCGCCAATGGCCACGATCTTTACCAAAATCATTCGAAAAGAAATACCGGCGGATATCATCTACCAGGATGATCACGTGACCGCCTTCCGTGATATCAACCCCCAGGCGCCGGTTCACGTCCTGATTGTTCCCAACAAGGAGATCCCCACGGTCAACGATATCGACGTCCAGGATGAAGAACTGGTGGGTAAAATGTTTACGGCCGCCAAAAAAATCGCCGCCACTGAGGGCGTCGCCGAGAACGGCTACCGCCTGTTGATCAATTGCAATCGCGATGGGGGCCAGGAAGTTTTTCATCTGCACATGCACCTTTTCGCAGGCCGCCCACTGGGCCCTATGATCTTGCGGCGATAAGACCTGGACTAACGTCCCCCGATAACCAGGGTGGACGGCGGCCGATATGACGTTTGACAACCGCATGGTTTGGGCCTAGTACTAACAGCATGAATCGGTTACGAAAACCGATGACGCTTTTATCTATCGGATGATTTGCCACGAAGGATTGCCGTTTGCCCCGAAGGGCCGGTGTCGCTCGTGGTTTTTGTTTGGAGAAAGCGCGTGAAGCGAAAGCAGATCTGTATCGTCGATGGTCAGGGCGGCGGTATCGGTGCCACCCTGATAAAATATCTCCGGGAATATCACGGCGAACGCTACGAACTTCTGGCCTTGGGGACCAATGTCATTGCGACCTCGCAGATGATGAAGGCCGGCGCCAATCGCGGGGCTTCCGGCGAAAACGCTGTCATCCATACCGTCTCGCAGGTCGACCTCATCATCGGAACGATCGCCGTCACCTGGGCCAACGCCATGCTGGGAGAGGTTACGCCCACCATGGCTGCCGCCATAACCTCCAGCCCGGCGCCGAAAATACTGCTACCCCTTTTCCACGAAAACATCACGGTTGTTTGCGTGGGCAGCGATCCCCTGCCCCACATGGTCAAATCAATCGTCGAAGAAAAAATCACGGAGGTATTGCATCATGTGTGAAGCGAATGCCTATCTATATAATAACGGTCAGGAAGAACTGATTCTCGAATCCGTCGATGTAGTAAAACCGGAGGCCGATGACCAATATCGCCTGATTAACATATTCAATGAGCAAAAAATCGTCAGGGGCCGCATCAAATCCATGCGCCTGGTGGAACACAAAATTGTCTTCGAAGCCCTCACATGAAACCGCGGATGCTGTCACCGCCCGATGCAACCTTATGAAGCCGCAAAACTGCATTTTCTTTCGCCTGGCCAAGGCCAATCAGAGCGCCGGCCGTTTCTGGAAAAACAGGTTGTCATCGTTGCGCATCACAACCGTCCAGGGCATGCTGCTGATGTTCCTGGTTGACAAAGACAACATCACCTCGGCCGAACTTGGCAAACGGGTCAAACTGGACAGCGCCACCCTGACCGGTCTGATCAACCGACTGGAATCGCTTGAACTCGTGGAGCGCCGCAAAGACAGGGAGGACAGGCGTGCCGTTCGGATTTGCCTGACGCCATCTGGACGCGATTTGGGAATGCAGGTCACGGAAATAACCGCCAAGGCGCATCATGAATTCCTCTCCGGCCAAAATACGGAATCAGAACAACAACTCATCCACTTTATCGACCAATTGAGCGACCGAGGATTTTGATTAATTTTGATATTGATATTAGACCGTTAGTCTTTTTTATTGACATTTGGCCTTAATGCGACCTAATCTCGAAATCAACTCCCA
>JASJCD010000028.1 GCA_030066135.1 Desulfobacterales bacterium
GGCTCCTGGGCCATCAGGTCGAAACTGCGGGGGCGGTCCAGGCGCGGAAACAGATCATGGTTCAGACCGACGAGGCAGACGATTTCCGCCGGAATGCTGCGCATCGGCAGCAGCGCCCCGAAAGTGAGGCCCCCGGCGATGAAGCCGCCGCGAAAACGCGACTGCGAAAGGTGGCGTTTAAGATAGGCCCGCACCACCACAAGATCCACCGGATCGTCAAAGGCGCCCGCGGCACTGCTCCGGTGAAATTGGCCGAGTATGCGCTCAAGAACCTGGAAATCATACTCGAAGCGTTCATCGCGTTCGAAAAAAGTTTGCAGGGCCCCGACCAGGCGCTGGTGCCATTGGGCCGGGGCGCGCGGGGTATCCAGTGTCTGGCTGAATTGCGCGAGCGCTTCGATAAGATCGCTGAGCCGACCGATGACGGCCGCCTGATTCGCCTGTACGTTGTCATCCGGGAGGAGATGTTGGAACAACCGATCCGACGTACCCTTCAGGGTGTAGCCCAAAACGAGGCGGTCAAGGCCGTGACGCCAGGTGTTGGCGTCCTCGGCCGGAAGTTCCCAGCGGGCTTTTCCGGCGCCGTCCAGTCCCCAGCGAATGCCCACGCGGTCCACCATATCGGTGATGGCGGCCAGATCGGCGGCGCTGATACCGAATTTCCGGCGCAGCGGTTCGAATTCGAGCAGGGCCAGAATTTGTGAGCGGGAAAAACGGCCGTCGCGCAGGTCAAGCAGCCGATTGAAGCCTTCCACCAGGGGGCTGGCGTTTTCAAGACTGCGGTCGGCAATGGTGAAGGGCAGGTAAAGGCCTTCGTCCACAGGTGCGCCGAACACGGCCTGGATATAAGGCGCATAGCGCTCGATGTCGGGGGTCATGACCAGAATATCGCGCGGCTCGATATCAGGGTGCGCTTCGAGCAGCGCCAGGAGCTGATCACGCAGCACCTCGATTTCCCGCATGGGGCCATGGCAGGCATGTATCTGGATGGAGGCATCGTGCATGGCCGCCTGAATAGCCGGCTGGTTCGTAACTGATCCAGGCGCGCCAGGGTCTGTCAGATGTAGCAGGTCGTGTTGAACGGCTTGCAGAAGTGTCTCCGGAACTACCGTTTCAAAGCATTCTTCCACCGGACAGTCGATAGCGGCCATCAGGGTATGAAACTCACGTCCATGGGCACCCATCGAAGCCAGCAGCCGATTGCCGGTTTCCAGATGCAGCGCGTCCAGGTCGGTTGGCCTGTCAGCTTCCGGCAGACGCCGCCGCATGCGCCCCATCTCACGCTCCGAAGCAATGTCGGACCAGAATTCCTGGCAGGGATTCAGCTGATAGATGTCGACGGCCATGTCCTTGGCCAGCGCTTGAAGGATCTGGAGATAGTATGGCGGCAGATAGGACACCCCGAACAGCGAAACACGCTCCGGAAGCATGGCGCCGGCGTTTTCCTCCGGCCGGTGACCACGGATCAGTTCCTGCCAGAGGGCCGCCCGATGGGTTGCCTGCACCTCCCGGGTCAACTGGCGCCACAAAGTCGGCTGCCATCGATAAGCATCCGCCGTGCTGGAAAGGGAATTCGCCTCCCAGTCAATGAGCATCCCCGGGCGGAAGATCTGGTATTGATCCAGCAGATCCGCGACCTCGGCTGCGAGCTGAAACCTTTTTAGCCCCTTGAGGTCCTCTTGGAGGTAATCCCGCAGTTCTTTGAAGGCGGCATGGCGCTCCGCCAGTGAGGGCAGCAGGCGCAGGATCCTGAATGTCAGCGCATCGCGTTCGAAGGGACTGTTCTGGGCATCGAATCCAAAAAGGTGATGAAAGATGTCTTCGATGAAGGCGTTGGGAAAAGGAAACCGGCAGTTGGCCACGATTCCGTTCTCGCGGGCCAAAGCCAGCGACAACCAGCGTTCCATACCGCGGCTCTGGACGATGATGACGTCGGGCTTGAGGGGGTCGCCGGGGCAGCGCAGCACTGCGGCGAGCTTCGCCGCCAGGGCTTCGAGGCGGTTGCTGGTATAGAGGGACATTCCGGGCATGCGGCAGGCGGTAATCCTTTGGCGGGTTTTCCCCGTTAGATACAGGCCCTCCGGACAACCGTCAAGTCAAAGGCGGAAAACCCAGCGGCTAACGCCCTTCCCGGGATGACGGCACGCTGCATGCGCATGATCTCATGGCCCCCGGCGAATAAGGGAACGATCGAGAGGTCGGCCGTCCCAGGCATGTTCAAGGACCAGGATGTAATCGTCGTAATCCAGATCTTCGGGGTTGAAAAGAATGGCGGCATCGTCCAGGGCCGCCCGGACAACCCGGGGAAGCGCATCCCGGGGCACCGCCTGCGCGCCACCGGCGTTGCGGACTTCCTTCAGAAATCGCGGGTAGCGCCCCTCACAGGCCTGGTGCAGGCTTTCATTAAGCTCGCGGATCATGTGGATAACGGTGTCGGCACGTCGCTCCGGTGGGGTGCGCGCGTAGGTATCGGCACCGGCCAGGGGAACCAGTAGATCGGCGGTCAGGTGGCCGTTTTTGTGATGGTTGTACTCGAGGCCGTAAGGCAGCAGCATGGCCATACAGCTGCCGTGGGGGACGCCGCAAACGCCGCCAAGGGCATGACCGATGTTGTGTACCATGCCCACCATGGAATTACCAAAGGCCATCCCGGCGAGCGTGGCGGCCAGGGCCAGGGCCAAGCGCCCCTCCGCATCCTCGGGAGTGGCCATGACTTGTGGCAGATGGCGGCTGATAAGTTTTACCGCGTTCAGGGCGCCAACATCGCTGAGGGGGTTCTTGGCCAGGCATGTATAGGCCTCGATGGCGTGGGTCATGGCGTCCATGGCCGTGGACGCCGTGATGACCGGCGGCAGGTTCAGGGTCATGCGCGAATCGAGCACGGCTGCATCGGGGATCAGGAAGGGGCTGGCGAAAGCCATCTTGCGATGGCGCGTTTCGTCCTTGATGACCGCGACCAACGTGGTCTCCGAACCGGTACCGGAAGTGGTGGGCACGGCCAGCAGGGGGCGCAGAGGGCGCTTGACCGTGCCCGAGCCACGAAATGCCAGCAGGTCGTCACTGTCTTCGGAAACCAGAATGTTCACGCCTTTGGCTGTATCGAGAACGGAGCCGCCGCCGATGGCAATCAGGGCATCGCAGGTCTGCCGCCGGTAGGCCTCCGCAATGGCAACGACGGTCTGGATCGAGGAATCCGGAGGGACGCCGTCCTCGACGCCGCCGATGGTGATCCGATCCTTTATGGCCGCAGTGAGGATGTCGACCAGGCCGGCGCCGGCAACGCCCGGGTCCGTCACGATCAGCGGACGCTTGGCGCCCAATCGTGCCAGCATTTCAGGGATGTGTTCGAGCGCATCATGCCCGGCAACGATTTTGACCCCGCATCCATATTCGAAATAGGCAGGCATATGCATAGGTTGAATAACTCCTTCCCGGAAGGGTGCGGTCAACAACCGGATTGATTGGGTTTTCCGTCCAGGGCCTGTTGCAGCATTACCATGGCCGCATCCTGATCCCCATCCCCGGCCGTTTCATCGAAAGCAGCACAAACGGCCGCCAAATCATCGGGCTCAAACCCGGCATCCCGAAGGTTGCGCGGCAGGCGGCCTTCGGTAAGGCGGTAGAGGTCGTTCAACAGGGACATCAGCGCTGTCGCCGCAAGAAGAGACCGCTGGCCGACGGGGGTGCCGGACGAACGTTCAAGCCCCATCAAGGCGGAAAGCAGGCGGGCGGGTACCCGGCCATGCTTGTGAGCCTCAAGCGTGACCGCCGCCGGGAGCAAAACACCCAGGGCCTCGGAAAACGACAGGCGTCCGGTGGCCGCCAGGCAGGTTCCCAGGCGGTGCAGCTTCCCGGGAGCCTTGCCTGCCAGAATGCAGCCGGCCATCACCGTGGCGCTGGCGGTCAGCATCCGCGTGGTCAAGGCAACCGGCATCTCCGCGGCGGATTGCAATGCCGCCATGGCCATCTGCACCGCATTGGCGGCATAGATATCCACCATGGGATTACGCTTGGCCCCCAGCATGGCTTCAACCCCGAAAGCCAGGGCTGTCAGACCGGCATTGAGGACGGCTTTTTGATCCGGCGCACCCACCGTGCGTTCGTCGATGACCGCCAGATCCGGCATCAGATGGATCGATTGCAGTTCGATGCGATCGGCCTTCACGTGACCCGAAGCCTCACCGCCGGAGGCCGCGGCCGGAGCGATCAACGCCATCGGCTTGAGGCGCTGGGCGATCCCGTTGGAAGCACCGAAGCCAGCGGGGTCGTCCTGGCCGGTCGAGACCACGATGTTCACCAGTTTGGCCAGATCCATCAGCGCGCCGCCCCCCATGACCAGCAGGGCGTCGTGATCCCGATCGCGGTAAATCGCGGCCAGTTCGTGGACGAGATCGAGATCGATCCCCTGGGCAGGGGGTTCAACGGCTCCCAATTCAATCTCGGACGCCCGCAGCGCATCGGTGAGCGCGCGCATCCGGTTCTCGCGCACGGCGTCTTCATCGCTCAACAGCAACGGTCGGCGGACGTTGCGCGCACCGAATTCGTAGGGGAGATGTTCGAGCGCACGGCGGCCGTACAATAACTTGACCGGACAGCTGAATTCCAATTGATCGGGTAGTTGCATAGGAGGCTCCTGATAATCCCGAAAAGCTAATAACCCAGCAGGGTGCGCCAGTAAATCCGGGTGCGATTATAGCACTTCATGATAAAAGGCCAGCGCGGATAGCGTTTGACCGCCAGTTTCGCCAGTGGTTTGGGCAGCAGGTAAACCTGAACCCGGTCGAGGATACGCACCACCGCACAGGCATAGGCGGCCTCGCCATCGACCACCAATCGGTCCCGTGCCACGGCCACGGGGGTTTTCTCCTGGAAGGTGAATGTCAGAAACCCGCTCTCCAGATGTTTGAATTCGAGCCGCAAAGGGGACTCGGCCGCGTCAAGCTGCTGGCCAAGATAATGCAGGCGGCCATCCTCGCGTTTCGCAAGGACCATGTGGGGGCCGCGCGCGACAATCCCAAGCGCGAAAGCAAACCCATCTGGCAGTTCGCTCACTTCCTGCATGACTTCACGATCGACCCTGGATGCGGCTTGCACCGCCCGGCCCATAACCCAGAGCATGACCGTCAGGTAGGTGCGTTTGAAGGGTTTGCGACCGGGTTTAATCTCGCGATAGGTCAATGCCATCGTCTTCTCCCCTTCCCTTTCCGTTCGTTCCCGCAGCAGCGCTGACATGCGCTCAGGCTGCGGCCTGCATGACAACGGCTTCCACGGGACAGGTCTCCGCACACTGATTGCAGCTGATGCAGGCCGCTTCGTCTGCCAGGAACGGGTAGCCATGGGGGTCCCGGTCCGTACCGCTGGAAGCGGTGTCGATGCAACTCACAGGACAGGCGTCCACACAGATCCGGCAGGCCATACAGACTTTGCGTTTGAAAAAGGGTTTGGCTTCCGATTGCATTTTCTTTTTTCCTCGTTGCGGTGTTGCCGGGCAAGCCCGGACAGGCTCTCAGTTGGCGGTTTCCCCGACCAATAAATATTGCATGACGTCTTCGGACGGTTGACCTGTATCCTGGTCCCAGCCAAACAGGTGCCAGTAGTCGCGGATCATTTTATCCAGGTCTACACGGCGATCCTTGTTGGCACCCTTGGCAAGGGCCGGGAGGCCTAAAGCGCGCGCCGAAGGTTTGTTGCGACGGGGATCGATACCGTGCTTGATGTTGAAGGCCTGCTTCAATGTCTGAAAGGCCGCGCCCATGGCAAGGTATTCCTCGGGCGTCTTATCCCAGCCGGTAGCCGCGTTCAACCAGTCGAACAGCGGAAAACGGTCGGCGCCTAAAAACGCGCCAAAGAGGCAGGCCCCACTGCCGTTGAGCAGGTTGATATACTTGCTGCAGGTCGCGCTGCATATGGCCTTGGTCTCATCGGCCGTATATTTGCTGTTTTTAAAGTAGAGGAGATCCGGTTTGGGCAGGTGTTTGATTTTTTTCCACAGCCGGTACATCTCGTAATAGAGTTGCGAGCCCACGGTGTGCTTGCCGGGACTGGCCTCGACGGCGTAGTGCAGGGCGTAGCCGGGATCGCCGCGTCCGTCGTGCATGGGCAGTTCCTGACCGCCGGCCTGGATGGCATAGTGATGGGCGTCACGCCCGATCCGTGCGGCCGCCTTGCGGGTTCCGTCTGCCAGGAGATCGCCGATCCCCTCGCGACGGATCATCTTTTCGATCAGTGCCGTAATGGCTTCCGTATGGCCCCAGCCGAGCTCCAGCCCGCCGGTATCCGCCGCCGTGATCAAGCCTTTTTCAAAACATTCGATCGCAAAGGCAACGGTGGCGCCGGCTGATATGGAATCCATCCCGGCCCGGTTGAGGGTCTCATTGAGCTGGAAGATGCTGTCGCGGTCTTCGTTCAGACACAGCCCCCCGAGGGCCAGCACGGTTTCGTACTCGGGTTTGTGGGTTTCCGTGTAGTGGCCGTTGGTGCGGCAAATGCCCCCGCAGCCCAGGGGACAGGCATAACAGTGGTACTTGACGATTTCACATTCCCTGAACAGGTCCGGATTGACCCCCATCGATCGCTGCGGGCCGAAATCCGTGTTGGAACCCTTCCAGTTCTTTATGGGCGCATCACCCATCTCGACCGACATCTGGTTCATGGAGGAGGTGCCCCATTTGCTCAGCATCATCTTGAAGAGCATGCCGTCCATGGCGGTCTGGGTGGGCAGAATGCGCATCAGGGTGCCCAGGCGCCCCATCATTTTGCCTGAAAAAAAGGGGATCTCAAATGTGGCCCAGCGGTTGCACTTGCGGCTCAGGGCATGTACCGCGGCACGATCGTGCGGCTCGATTTTCCGGGTACCGGACAGCACGACGGCCTTGAGCTTCTTGGACCCCATGACCGCTCCCAGTCCGGAGCGGGCCGCGATCCGGCCGCGATCGGTACAGACGCCGGATATCAGGGAAAGTTTTTCGCCTGCCGGTCCGATGCAGGCCACCCGCGGGAGTTTTTTCTTGTGATGCCGACGGGTGAGGATCTCCTCGGTTTCGACGGCATCATGTCCCCAGAGATCGGAAGCATCGTGCAGGGCGGCTTTTCCGTTGCCCACCTGGAGATAGACCGGTTTGTCGCTGGCACCCGAAAAAAAGATGCCGTCGTAGCCGCAGCGTTTGATGGCCGGCGCCAGCATACCGCCGCAGTTGGCATCGCCCCATCCCCCGGTCAGGGGGGATTTGCCCACCAGGGACCAGCGGCCGGTAAACAGGCTGCCGGTGCCCGTCAACAATCCGGCCACAAACCCGAGGACGTTTTCAGGCCCCAGAGGATCGGCTCCGGCCGGTATCTTGCGATACAGTTGATAGGCCCCCAGCCCCATGCCGGCGAGATAGGTTTCATAGACGCGGTCCGGGATGGTTTCTTCCCGGATCGCGCCCGAAGTCAAATCCACCACGAGAATTTTCCCGGTGTATCCTTTGGACATCGCCCCTCCTTATTGGTCCGCCCGGAATCGATGGGCCCTTGGTCAAGCCCGGATCAACCGGGGGCCGGCCGAGGTATTTTTATGTCGATAGCGTCGTGTTTCATTTGTGTACCCATAGCAAACCCACAATGTCAAATATTTTTTCGGCCGGTTGGCCGATAAAATAAACTTGTTTTTATTATAAATATTTAATACTAAGGTATGAATCGGAGGATCTGTGGATACCCGCAAGCGCCGCCAAAGGCAGTCCGGCAAAAAATCGCGTATCGTCGCCTTGGCCAGCCGTCTGGCCGTCGAGAAAGGTCTGGACGGCTTCAGCCTGACCGACGTGGCCCGGGCCGTCGGCATCAGCAAGGGTACGCTTTATTACTATTATCCAACCAAATCAGAGCTGGTTTTCGATATTGCCGCCCGCCATGTCAACGAGATCACCCGGATTATCCTCGAAATGATCGCTGAAGGCGGTTCGGAAACCGATCCGGCCGCCTTGCTGGCCCTTTTCTTCCGCAAGCATAAGGCCAACCGCACCCGCATGCGCCTGCACCTCAACCTCGTCCACCAGGCCATGAACGGCGACGAGGCCCTCCGGCAACGCTACCAGGACATCTACGCCCAATGGCGCCAGCAAGCCCGCGAGGCGCTGGCAACACTGCTCCCGGACAGTCCGCACCGCGAGACCCTGCTCAACCTGATCATAACGACCATCGACGGGCTTAACATCCAGAGCATGCTGGACGTGAACGCCGTTTCCACGGATGAGATCGCCGCTTTTCTGGTGGGTGCCGCCAAGGGCTGAACACCGGGCGCCATCATCCCGTAGGCCCCGTCTTTACAGCGGCTGTCAAAGCAGGCCGCCGGTTCACGATCAGCCCATCCATTTTTCGATCAGCATCAGGGATTCGACCAGATCGTCGAAATTGAAGACCTCCACGCTGACGCAGCCCTGGTAGGAACGCAGAAAGGAGGCCAGCAGACGCTGGTCGCCGGCTGACAGCCGGCCAAGCGGCCGGTGATCCCTGCCGTCCGCAACCCCGTGGACATGCAGCGCACCGATGCGCGCCTGCCAGCGGGCAAGCGTGCTCTCCAGGTCGCCGCCGGCAAGCTTGAGGTGGCCGATGTCGAGGCACAGCGCGAGATCAAAGGTCTCCAGCACCGGGTCGAGCCATTCCAGGGGCACGGTCTGGTTTTCGATCCGCAGGTATGACATTTCCAGTGTGGATTTCGAGAGCCCTTCCAGCCCCTGCAGGACACCCTTCTCCCAGCGGAGGCGGTCTCGGACGGCGGGATGCTTATCGACGGACATCTCCAGGTGCAGGATATAGAAGTCGGGCCCAAGGGGTGCGGTCAGTTGGGTCAGGGCTTCGAGGGCCCTGACGGCGGTTTGTCGCCGGGTCGCATCAGCGTCAAAAAGCGGCAGGTCCGTGGGCAGGTGGACATGATAGCCCACCGCGTGACGCTCTCCGAGAGCGGCCAGCCGCTGGATCAGGGCACCGTCAGGCCGGATGGCCGGTCGGCTTTCAAAAAAAAGCAGTTCGATCTCGTCGACATGGGGGCCCAGAAGATCCACGTTGACGTCGTAGTCGGCCGGGTAGACAAACGAAGGGCAGGCCAGCCGAAAGGGATAGCGGTTTTTCCATTTACGCGGGAGCTTGCGATGATCTGTCGGGGTCAATGGCGCGATCCTTCGATCCTCATGGGTTGGCAACGATACGTTGCGGCTGCCGGCCAGGGCGCCCGTCAAGACGTTAAAGCCCGAACTGAATCAGGACACCCAATCCCCAGAGCGTCAGCATGGCCAGAATCGAGGTTGTCAGCATGAGCGCGCCGGAACGGGCGATATCAACCGGTTTCACATCGTTCAGCCCCTCACCGATCCAGGGCTTGTCCACGCGGCGGCCATGATAGACGTTCGGTCCCCCCAGACGAACCCCGAGGGCGCCGGCAAAAGCCGCTTCGGCGTAGCCCGCATTCGGGCTGGCATGGCGGTGCCCCTCCTGCCAACCCGTTATCCATGCGCGACGGGCATCGAATCCCGTCAGCCAGGCGCCCAGGGCGGTCAAGGGCACGGCCAGCCGGGCCGGCAGCCAGTTGGCGGCATCGTCGATGCGGGCGGCCGCCCGCCCGAAAAGGCGGTAGCGCTCGTCTTGGTAGCCCACCATGGAATCGAGGGTATTGACCATCTTGTAGGCCAGCGCCAGGGGCGCCCCGCCCAGGAATGCAAAAAACAGGGGGGCCAGAACACCGTCGACCATGTTTTCAGCCACCGATTCCAGTGCCGCCCGGCTGACGCCGGTCGCTGACAAGCGGCTGACATCCCGTCCAACGATATGGGCCACCATACGGCGGCCGGCGGCGACCCCGCCGTTCTCAAGGGCGTCGATGACCTCCCATCCGGCCTGCAGGAGCGAGCGGGCCGAGAGGCAATAGTAGATCAGCACCACCTCAAGGATCCAGGCCGCCACGGGATGCCACATACGGGCCAACCAGACTGCACCGGCGGCAATCAGCAGGGTGGCGCTGATCAGAAAGACGGCAAAGCGTAAGCCGGCCTTCTCCGGCGGTCCAAAGCGACTTCGGAAAAGGGGCTCGCAGCGTTCGATGGCCTTACCCATCCATCGAACCGGATGGGGCATCCAGAGAGGATCACCGATAAGGAGATCCAGCACGAAAGCCGTGGGCAGGGTTAGCAGGTCCAGATTTGCAAGCAATCTCGAGGGGCCTCCCGGCGGTCTGAAACACGCCCGTTAGGTGCGGTCATTACAATGGAAGTGCCTCATGCCGACAGGTACGACCCCAGCATTTCAGCACATTGGCGGTTGACATCCGGCGTTTTGAGCGAGATGCGGATGAATTGCGCCGACAGACCGTCGAAGTTGGTGCAGTCACGGACCAGCACCCTGGCCGCGCGCAAATGGCGGCAGACGGCGTCAGCCCGATGATGCGCCGGCAGCCTGACAAGCAAAAAACTGGTCTGGCTGGGAAATACCTGGATACCGGGAATGGTTTCCAGGCGCTTCACAAGGGCATCGCGCTCGGTGCCGACAAAGATCTGGGACTCGTGCACAAAGTCCTGGCTGAGTCGGGCGTTGGCAAGTAGAAAAGTTACGGCCGTCTGGGCCAGGCTGTTGATCGACCACGGACGGGCAAACTGGCGCAGTCGCGCGATCCGTTCAGAAGCGCCGATGGCGAATCCCACGCGCAGACCCGGAATCCGGAATATCTTGGACATGGAGTGCAGCACGAGGGCGTTTTTTGGCCGCTCCCGGATGAGCGAATGGTCTTCGTGCTGCGGCACAAAGGGCAGATAGGACTCATCGATAATAAAGGTCGTGTGCGGATAATCCCGGCAGACGGCCCGGATGGTGTCGGCCCCTGTCAGCTGACCGGTGGGGTTGTTGGGGTTGCACCAATAGACCGCGTCGGCGGTCTGAATCTGATCCCGCAGGCGGTCCGGATCGACCCCGAAACCGTCGCGTTCACGCGTAAAACCGAACCGGCAGGCGACGCTGTTCTGCCGGCAGCCGTCCGCGTAATCGGCATAGGTCGGGCCCACGATCAGGGCTTCGCGCAAGTCGAGCGCCCGGGGCAGATCGTAAATCATCTGGGTCGTGCCGTTGCCGGCCAGCACCTGGTCGGCGGGCAGATCGCAATGGGCGGCAAACTGCCGCTGCATGCGGCCGGCGTCGGCTTCGGGCAGTGCTTTGATCCGGTTCAACCGGGCCGTGAGATGCTGCATCAATTCCGGCGGCGGCCCCAGCGGGTTGACGTTGCTGCTCATGTCCGCGATGTCGAAGGGGTCGCAGCCCAGTTCCCGGGCAAGTGCATAAATGTCGCCGCCATGGCCCGTGATCATTGCAGCCCCCGCATGGCCATCAGGAAAAACAGCAGCGCCTCGGTCACTTCCGTCATGGCGCCCAGCATGTCCCCGGTTATACAGCCGATCTTGCGCCGGTAGAACACCAGCGTCAGCACCACGATCAGGACGAAGAAAAGGATCAAGGCGGCCATGCGCGCGCCCAGCAGAAAGGACAAAGCCATGATCGGCAGGAAGCCGCTGAAGGATTTAAGCGTCAGGGGTGCGGCGAACAGATCAAATCCGGTGCCCTCATCGGCGCGGCCGTACGGCAGCCAGCGGATGCCGAAGAGCATGGCGCCCCGTGCATAGGCCGGCACGAGCAGCAGCGTGAGCGCGCGGTCGGTCTGCAGCCCGGCGATACCCACGGTTTTCAGGGCCAGGCAGGCAACCACCGTCACGAGCGCCATGGTGCCGATCCGGCTGTCTTTCATGATGCGCAGGGCGCCTTCGCGATCGCGGCCGCCGTAAAGGCCGTCGGCGGTATCCCCCAGGCCGTCCAGGTGAAAGGCGCCGGTGACCAGCATGAGGAAAATGACGTCCACCACGGCGGCGGCCCCCGGCGACCAGAAACGGATGGCCAGCTGGTCGCACAGGCACAGCAGGAGACCCAGGGCGAGCCCCACCAGGGGAAACCAGGGGATCATCTCCCGGGGCGCATAGAGGCCCCGGGGGCCGACCGGCAGGATCGTGATAAACTGAAGGGCGGCCAGAAAGTGTTTGAGCGGCAATTCTATCTCCCGGGCCCTGCGCATCACTTGATCTTCACCGGAATGCCGGCCACCATCCATATGACCTGATCGACGCAGGCGGCCACCTTCTGATTGGCCGTCCCGGCCAGGTCGCGAAAACGACGCGCCATCTCATTTTCAGGCACGATCCCCTGCCCCACTTCGTTGGAAACCAGGATAACCGGAGAGTTCATGGCCATCAGCGTCTGCGTCAGGGCCCCAATCTGCGTTTCAACATCCGCTTGGGTCCGCGCGTCCATCATCAGGTTGGTGATCCAAAGGGTCAGGCAATCCACCAGGATGATATGACCGCGGGCATCATGGGCCGCGAGGGCCGCGGGGAGTTCCAGCGGCACTTCAAGCGTTTCCCAGCTGGCGTCGCGCTCGCGCTGGTGGCGTTCGATGCGGGCGCGCATTTCATCATCGTAGGGCCTGCAGGTGGCCACGAAAAGGCGGCGCCCGGCTTCAATGGCCTCGGCTTGCGCCAGGGCCTCCGCGCTCTTGCCGCTGCGGCAGCCTCCGATTATCAATATATTCATTTTAGATTATATTTCTAACACTTAAGGTTAATATACAAATGTAATGCATAAACTTCAGGACCCCTGGATCAGCCCCATTAGGGCCGGCAGATCGAGGTGTCGGGCCACGTGATCCGCGAGTTGCTCATAGGCCCGGTCCCGTTCTTCCGGACCGTTCAGGGCATTGGGGCGGATATCATCCAGGCCCCAGCATTGCAGCCAGCGGCGCGTAATCTCCGGTGCG
Organism: Desulfobacterales bacterium; assembly: GCA_030066135.1. GTDB lineage: Bacteria > Desulfobacterota > Desulfobacteria > Desulfobacterales > UBA5852 > JABZFP01. The sequence goes on from JASJCD010000028.1 coordinate 12,821, forward strand.
TCGAAAAGGCCATGAATATAGGTACCGGCAATCCTTCCATCGAACAGCTGACATCCGTCGGCGTCGTCGGCCGGTTCACCATTGCGGGCCGCTATCTGCAGCAGGCGCTCCCCCCCGTCCATGATGGTCTGCCCCATGTGGATTTCGTACCCCTCGCCGCACAGGCCGTCCCATTGGAATCGGGTGCGGGTGGTGGTTTTGGGGGCTTTGAGCACGGTTTCCACGGGCAGGAGATCGAGGCCCGCGGTTTCGCCGGGAGCCCCCTCGAGCCCATCGGGATCGTGAACACAGCGCCCCATCATCTGGTAGCCGCCGCAAATTCCGAGAACACGTCCACCGTCCTGCGCGAACTTCCGGATCTCGGCGGCCCAGCCCCGTTGGTGCAGCCATTCCAGGTCATAACGCGTGTTTTTGGAACCGGGCAGAATCACCACCTGGAAATCGGCGAGCGCCTGCACCTGCTCCAGAAAATGAATACCCACGCCTTCGAGGGACTGCAGGGGGTCAAAATCCGTAAAATTGGAGATGTGCGGAATCCGAATCACCGCGATCATCGGTCCGCTTTCGGTGGTGGGCCGAACCGTCGCCGGTTTTTCGATGACCACCGAATCCTCCTGTTCGATCATGAAATGATCGTACCAGGGCAATACGCCGAAAACGGGTTTGCCGGTCTCTTCCTGAATCCAATCGACCCCGTCGTCAAACAGCCGGAGATCACCCCGGAATCGATTGATGATGATGCCGGCAATCCGCTCCCGGCGTTCAGGCGGCAGACAGGCGAGCGTTCCCACGACCTGGGCGAAAACACCGCCGCGATGGATGTCCGCCACCAGGACCACGGGAGCATCCCCGTGCTCGGCCATCTTGAAATTGACGATGTCGTGGGCCTGGAGATTGACCTCGGCACAGGAGCCGGCCCCCTCCAGAAGGACCACGTCGTAGGCGTTGCGAAGACGGTCCAGGGCCGCACACGCGGCGGCGAAGAGCGTCTCCTTGCGCCGGTGATACTCGAGGGCGGTCTGGTTGGCCTGAACCTCGCCCAGCAGGACCACCTGGGAGCCCACTTCGCTGGTGGGTTTGAGCAGAATCGGATTCATGTCCACGTGGGGGGCGATGCCGGCCGCTTCGGCCTGCACGATCTGAGCCCTTCCCATTTCGAGCCCCTCTGGCGTCACCCCGGAATTGTTGGACATGTTCTGGGCCTTGTAGGGCGCGACCTTCATGGCCTGCCGGCGCAGGATCCGGCATAGCCCGGTGGTGACAATACTTTTGCCCACATCCGATCCGGTACCGAAAACAGCCAGGCAGGCGGCCTGGTGAGGCTTATTTTTCAATGCCGACCCTCGCGCTTACGCCTTTTTGAAAATAGTGTTTCTGCGCCTGCATCAGCGTCACCAGGTCGGCGGCTTCACACCAGGCTTCGGGCGCCCGGCGGCCGGTGAGGACCACCTCGACATGGGGCGCGCGCTGCCTTAGCAGCGTCAGCACGGCGTCCTCGTCCACGAGACCCAGCGCCCCGGCCACATTGATTTCATCCAGAATCACCAGATCGTGTTCCTTCCCGCGCAAAGCCTCACGGGCGGCTTTCAGCCCCTTGGCGGCCTTGTCCCGGTCTTCCGCCGAGGGACGCCCCCGCACGAAACGGCCCGTTCCGAACTGCGCCACATGAATCGAAGGACTTATCCCGCGCAGGGCTTTGATCTCGCTGTAGTCGCCGTCCTTGAGAAACTGGATCAGGCCGACCCGCAGGCCGGCCCCGGCAGCCCGCAGTGCAAGCCCCAGGGCCGCGGTGGTTTTACCCTTGCCGTCGCCGGTGTAGACATGAATGTAGCCCTGCATGCGCTTTCTGATCTCCATTGGCGGCCGCTGCGGTCGAGGCTTCATTCCCCTTGTTGTTTGGGGACCTGGGCCCGGCGGCCGGCAAGATCGTATTTGTCATTGTAGCCCCGCGGCGTGATCATGAAATCCCGATAGACGGTCGTGTTGCTGTTGCCGATGAACAGGGTGGTCTGCATATCGACGGCGGCATCCGGTAAATCGGCCAGGGTCGTGATCAGGACGCGCTGGTTGGCGCGCATGGCGCCGGTGACGACGCCCACCGGGGTCCGGGGCGAGCGGTGCCGCTGGATAATCTCGCAGGCGCGGTCGAGGTTGTCCTGACGGCGCCGACTGCGCGGGTTGTAGATTACGATGACGAAATCAGCCGCGGCGGCGGCGTCGAGCCGCCGGGCGATGGTGCTCCAGGGTGTGAGCAGATCGCTCAGGCTGACAGCAGCGAAATCGTGGGTCAGCGGCGCTCCCAGAAGGGCGGCGCCGGCCGCCAGCGCCGGAATGCCCGGCACGACTTCGATCCCCAGCCCTTCTCTCCGTGCATTCGGCTGATCGGGTTTTTGGATGGATACGCCCTTCAGGTGGCACAGTTCCAGCACGAGGCCGGCCATGGCGTAGATGCCGGCATCGCCGCTGGACACGATGGCACAGCTTTTTCCCGCCAAAGCAGCCTCCAGTGCCGCTTCAGCGCGTTCGACCTCGCGGGTCATCCCCGTGCTGATGATTTCCTGGCGATCGATCAGAGGCCGTATTAAGTCGATGTAGGTGCGGTATCCCGCAATGGTATCGGACCGGGTCAGGACTTCCCGGGCACGGGGCGAGAGATGACTGGCATCCCCGGGGCCTAAACCGACGATATACAAGATCGACGCGCCACCGCCACGGTCACGTTGCGGGTGGTCTGCTTGGGCACGATCAGTTTTCCGCTGCCCGCGGCCAGAAGGGCTGCTGCTTCGCATACGCTTGGAATTCCTATGTGTTTTTCAACGGTTGGCGACGGGTTGCGGATATCGGTAACCTGCGCCAACTGCTCCCGGGTGAAAAACTCCAGCGGCAGACCGAATTCGTCGGCCATTTCAATGATGCCGGCCTCGTCCGCTTTGAGGTCCACGCTGGCGAAACCGGCCAGGCTTTTGGGCGCCAGTGCGTGGTCCGCCAGCACCGTATCCAGGAGTTCACGCATCTCGCCCGCAGGGGTGCCGCGGTTGCACCCCAGACCCACGAAAAGCGATGCGGGTCGCAATATCAGGACTTCAGGGGGCAGGTCAATCTGAATGTCATCCACCACCACCGTGGGGCGGCCGCCGGTTTGGGGATCGGCGTTGTCGCCTGCGACGTCTTTGAGCCCCCTGATATCGGCGTCGGCCAGGGCGCCTCGCAGGCGGCCGCAGGGATCGTAGAGATCCACCGTTTCACCGCGCAGCAGCGCCGCACTGATGTGACGGATGGCCGCATGGTTTTCGATGGCCAGGCCGCGTTCGCGGGCGATGAGGTCGATGGCGGGTACCCCCCGG
>JASJCD010000029.1 GCA_030066135.1 Desulfobacterales bacterium
AAAAAGATCTCCGAAAAGATATCGTTTGCCATCGGGGCCATCAAACCCGGCTATTCGTTCGGCTGGTCGGCCATGCTGAATGACAGGGCGAGCTACAGCACGCGCACGGTTTGCGCCGAACCCTGCCAGGTCTTCTCGCTTCGCGCCGGCAAACTGAAGGCCCTGCTTACCGAGGATCCTGAGATCGGCTACCTTTTCATGCAGCAGCTTCTGGACGTGGTCAAAACCCGCCTGGATCACCGTACCAGCCAGTTCGTGACGGTTCTGCGGAATCATCCGGATATTGAAAACCTGATCTAGTGGTCGGCCAGGAGTGGTAGCTATTACCCTGGCGTTCTCGCACCCGGGGGGGCCTCGATATAAGTTAGGCCGCGCCTGTGGGCACCCGGGTACGGCAACTTGGCCCCAAGCTCCATACTCAAACGTTTCCGATAGCCTTCCACCCGCGAATGCTTGCGTACGGACTTCCTTCAGGGCGCAAGCCTTAAACGCGCCGCTACCCGTCGATAACGCCTGGAAACCAATGGCGCCAAGGCCCCCGGGTTGACTTTTATCCCCTGCTGCCATAAAGGACCCACAGCATCAGATCAGACGGAGGGCTAAGTTATCGAAATTATTTCCACAGTTGAGGAAATGCAGTCGCGTGCGCATCAATTGCATCGCGAAGGGCGCCGGATTGCATTCGTACCCACCATGGGTTTTCTGCATACAGGTCACCTATCGCTGATGCGCATCGCCCGCGAGCGGGGCGATATTCTGGTGATCAGTATCTTCGTCAATCCGACCCAGTTTGCGCCCGGGGAGGATTTCGAAGCCTACCCGCGGGACATGCCGCGGGATCTAGGGCTGGCGGAATCCGTGGGCACCGATATCGTTTTCACCCCCGACAATGAAATGATGTATGCGGAAGGCTTCCAGACCTATGTAAGCCCTGAGAATCTTTCCAGGGGCATGTGCGGTAAGTCGCGCCCCATCTTTTTCAGGGGGGTGGCCACCGTGGTCACGAAGCTCTTCAATATTGTCCGCCCCGATATCGCCGTGTTCGGCGAAAAGGACTATCAGCAACTGGTTATTATCCGACGTATGGTGCGGGATCTGGATTTCGGAATCGAAATCGTCGGCGGCCCCACCGTCAGAGAAAACGACGGATTGGCCATGAGTTCGCGCAACGCTTACTTGCGTCCCGACCAGCGTGCGGCCGCCTTGAGTCTTTACCAGGCGCTGCAACTGTCACGAACGCTGGTAAAGGCAGGCGAGCGTCAAGCAGACAAGATCATCGCGGCGGCAAAACGGCATATCGCATCCTTTGATGGTACCGCCATCGACTACGTTGTCATTGTCGATCCCGAGACCCTGGATGACATGACCGTCGTCGATCGCCCGGCGCGCATGGCCCTGGCTGTCAAAGTCGGCGCGACCCGCCTGATTGACAATATGGCCCTGGGGGAGGACCTCGCAGACCGTCCCGCTTAGAAAACAAGCAACGATTTACCAAGGAGATATGTTTCAATGAGTAAGGAACAGTTTTTTTTCACATCCGAATCCGTCACCGAAGGCCATCCGGACAAGGTTGCCGACCAGATTTCCGATGCTATCCTGGACGCCATCATCGCCCAGGACAAACAATGCCGCGTGGCCTGCGAAACCCTGGTGACCACAGGCATCGCCTTTGTCGCCGGTGAAATAACGACCCAGTGTTACGTGGACATCCCTCAGATCGTCCGGCAGACCATCCGTGATATCGGCTATTGCTCGTCGCAGATGGGGTTCGACTGCCAGACCTGCTCGGTGATTACCAGCATCGACCAGCAGTCGCCGGATATCGCCCAGGGCGTCAATGTGGGTGAAGGCCTTTTCAAGGATCAGGGGGCGGGCGATCAAGGCCTCATGTTCGGCTTTGCCAGCGACGAGACCCCCGAGCTGATGCCCATGCCGGTGATGTACGCCCACAAACTTACACGCCGTCTGGCAACGGTGCGCAAAAACGGCGCGCTCGACTTTCTGCGCCCGGACGGCAAGTCCCAGGTCACGATCGAGTATGAAAACGGCACGCCGCTCAGGGTCGATACGGTCGTGGTCTCCACCCAGCACAAACCGGACGCCACCCACGAGCAGATTCGCGAGGCCGTGATCGAGGAAGTGATAAAAAAGGTGATCCCGATCGACATGATCGACGGGGATACCAAATACTATATCAATCCCACCGGCAAGTTCGTGGTGGGTGGCCCCATGGGCGACTGCGGCCTGACCGGCCGCAAGATTATCGTCGACACTTACGGCGGACAGGGCAGCCATGGGGGCGGCTGTTTCTCGGGCAAGGACCCCTCCAAGGTCGACCGCAGCGCCTCCTACATGGGCCGGCACATTGCCAAGAACGTCGTGGCCGCCGGTCTGGCCAAGAAATGCGAGATCCAAATCGCATACGCCATCGGTGTGGCCCAGCCGGTTTCGGTGATGGTGGACCTGATGGGCACCGGCGTCATTCCCAAGAAGCGGGTCAAGGAAATCATCCGGGAAGTTTTCGACCTGCGGCCGGCCGCCATTATCGAATACCTGGATCTGCTGCGGCCGATTTACCTGCCCACAGCGGCCTATGGTCATTTCGGGCGCAGTGAGGACACCTTCAGCTGGGAGAAAACCAACAAGGCGGATGAAATGCGCAATCTGGCCGGGATTTAGGGTCTCGACCACCTTCATGACGGATTGCGAACCCCGTCAGCCGCGTTATATTAAACTTCAAATCGCATACCACCGATAAGCATGCAGAGGGCCGTGAGGTAACGGCCCATCCCATCGTGTGGGGGCGAAGGTATCGGTGCCCAAATCAAGAACTTTCGCCGTGAATCGTATGAACCCCGTGACCAGAAGGAGTATTGATGTCACTCGTATCATTGAAAAAACAGCAACTTGACGATTTCGCCCTTGACCTGCAATTGCCCTACAAGGTGGCTGACATGTCCCTGGCCGAATTCGGCAACAAGGAAATGAAACTGGCTGAAAACGAAATGCCTGGTTTGATGGCCGTTCGGGCCAAATACGGTCAGGACAAGCCGCTCAAGGGCCTTAAAGTGACCGGCAGTCTTCACATGACCATCCAGACGGCCATGCTGATCGAAACGCTCGCGGCCCTGGGGGCGGATGTGCGCTGGGCCAGCTGCAACATTTTTTCCACCCAGGATCATGCCGCCGCCGCCATCGCCCAGAACGGCACTGCCGCGGTCTTTGCATGGAAGGAAGAGACCCTGGAAGAATACTGGTGGTGCACCGAAATGGCCCTGACATGGCCGGACGGCTCCGGGCCGGACCTGATTGTCGACGACGGCGGGGATGCCACCATGTTTATCCACCAGGGGGTTAAAGCCGAAAAGGATCCGACGCTGCTGGATAAAACCTACGACAATCCTGATATGAAGATCCTGGTGGAACGCCTCAAGGCGGGCTACGCCGAAGACCCCAAGCGCTGGCAGCGGGTGGCGGGCAAGGTCCGCGGGGTTTCCGAGGAAACCACCACCGGTGTGCACCGCCTCTATCAGCTGGCACGCGACGGCGAGCTGCTTTTTCCGGCCATCAACGTCAACGACTCGGTGACCAAGTCCAAGTTCGATAACCTTTACGGCTGCCGTGAATCCTTGGCCGACGGCATCAAACGGGCCACCGACGTCATGATGGCCGGCAAGGTCGTGGTGGTCTGCGGCTACGGCGATGTGGGCAAGGGCTGCGCCCGTTCGATGCGGGGCTACGGATCCCGGGTGCTGGTGACCGAGATCGATCCCATCTGCGCCCTGCAGGCGGCCATGGAGGGCTTCGAGGTTGTGACCATGGAGGACGCCGCCGCCCTTGGCGATATTTTCGTCACGGCCACCGGGAACTACCACGTGATTACCGGCGTCCACATGGAAGCCATGAAGGACGAAGCCATCATCTGCAACATCGGTCATTTCGATAATGAGATCGAGATGACCTATCTGGAGACCACGCCCGAATGCACCCGGGAAAACATTAAACCCCAGGTGGACAAATGGACCCTTAAGTCCGGCCGCACGGTGATCGTCCTGGCCGAGGGCCGCCTGGTGAACCTGGGCTGCGCCACCGGCCACCCCAGCTTCGTGATGAGCAACAGCTTCACCAACCAGTGCCTGGCGCAAATCGAACTGGCCGCCAAGCCGCATGATAAGGATGTCTACACCCTCCCCAAGCACCTGGACGAAGAGGTGGCCCGCCTGCATCTCGACCGGCTGGGGGTCAAGCTGACGCAGATGACCGCCGAGCAGGCGGATTATATCGGGGTGGCGGTGGAGGGGCCCTTTAAACCCGATCACTACCGCTACTAAGCTGCCCATCCCTAAGTCGCATCTTTGGCCCCCGAGCGGCGTTCTCCCAATTGGGCAATCCTCGACGTAGTCTGACTACGCCTGCGGTTGCCCAATTGCTGCGGCCTTGCTCGGAACCCAAACCTACGACTTATGGATGGACACCCCTCGTTTGGCGCGGCCCCACCCCGGTGGCTGAATCGAAAACCTGCCGCCAGACAGGGCATCCGCAATAAAGGTTTGTATGCATAAACAGCCAGCCATGGACGTAAAGGTCGTGGCTGGCTGTTTTTGTGCTACGAATGATGAATTCGACCGATGACATCCCTTAAGGTTTTGGAAAAAGCTCGAGATACGGTTTGCGAAATACGAGGAATGAAGCGTAGATCGGTACGCCGCAATGACGAGGGCTGAGCGTAACCACGATATCGGGCTTTTTACGAAACCGACAATAAACCTATGCGCGGCCGCCGCTCCAGCTTAGTTTGGCCTTGAGCACGTCGAAATACTCGCCGTCGGGGATCTGGATCATGTGAACCGGATGAGGGCTTTTGGTGATCAGAATGGTGTCGCCGTGCTGGATGTCGAGGCCGGCCTGCCCGTCGAGGGTCAGGATCAGGTTGGTGGACTGCTCCTCGGGTTTGATCAGGATGCGGGTGGTGTCCGGCACCACCAGCGGACGGTTGGTAAGGGTGAAAGGACAGATGGGCGTCATGACGATGCCGGGCACCTGGGGATGGACCACCGGACCGCCGGCCGCCATTGAGTAGGCGGTCGAGCCGGTCGGTGAGGACACGATCAAACCGTCGGCCCTGAAGGTGGTCAGGTAGTGATCGTTTATATAAGTGGGGATCAGCGCCAGGCGGGCCAGGGTTCCCGTGTTGATCACCACGTCGTTTAAAACGCTTTCCGCACAGCGTTCAATGCCGTCGCGAATCACGGAGATGGCCAGCCGCATGCGCTGCTGGATGGCATAATTTTTCTGCACGACCGCTTCGGCCGCGGCAAAGAGGTCTTCTGTGGCGATTTCAGCCAGAAATCCCACCTCTCCGAACTTGACCCCCAGGATGGGAACGGGGGCCTCACCGATCCAGCGCACGGCGCTTAAAAAGGTGCCATCACCGCCAAGTACGAAAACACAGGCCAATTGACGGTCGGTCGGTGAATGGCAGGCGGTTTTGCTGGGCGCGCTGTGGATGGCGTCGGGATGGATACGCTGGACCTTCACATCGCGGGCTTTAAGCCATGTTTCGAGATGGTCCGCCGTCTGCTGCGCCTCCGGGACAGTTTTCACGATCAGACCGATGGGGTTCAAGGTCATGTCTCCCTCGAAGCATTTCGACAGGGGCTGGCGCTTTCCATAATCAAGCTCTTTGGGCATGCCATACTGCATTCGCCCCGGGGGGTCAAGCAAGATGGCCATGGCGATGATCGCCGAACACCCACGATTGCACCCTGCCGCCGCGAAGCTTTGCGGGACGGAAAAATTGGCGGCCAGTGCAAGAAAAGAATTGAAAAATTTGCAGCCAGTCGCCATGTTCTGCGCATAAAAGGAACTAAGCCCCAGCGGGGATATTGAAATCTTAATTACAGTCGTGGAGAAATGATCATGGAAGTCAAGCACTACAAGGATTGCGAAGCCAAACAGATTGAGAAGTTTCCTTTCAAAGGCGATATGCGGGACGTGGTCGGCACGCGCATTCGCTGGCTGTCGAGCTGTGGCGACGACGGGACCGGCTACCCGGAATACGGCCTGCGCCATTTCACGATTCAGCCCCAAGGCCAGATCCCCATTCACAACCATTTTTACCACCAGACCATGTATATTCTCAGCGGCCGCTTCGAATGCTGGCAGTTTGACACCGCATCGGAAGACGTCGTCAAGCGCGTCGAGGTCGGGCCCGGAGATTTTGTCTACGTTCCGAGTATGGAAGCACACGGCATGCGCAATTTGAGCGACACCGAACCGGCCTCCTTTCTGTGCTGTATCTGCAATGTCTACGAGGAGCAGGATGCTTGAGGGATGCATGCTGGCCGCGTCACGGGCGCGGAAGGGGTGAATCCCAAAGGCGCCTCATGATGCAGGGATCTCCGGCGTTCTGATCTGGGCGCCGCCGCCGATGGTGTCGTTTTCCAAATTCGATCTTGACGCCGGCCCGCGCGCCGATTATATAAACAAGGTTTGATCAAAGGTAAGCCTTCATTTTCGTTACTTTTTCAAGGAGGAGAGGATAATGAAAAAACCGATTGGAAGATTCATCGTGCTCCTGGTTGCGCTCGCTATGGCCGGGCTGATGCTCTACGGCTGCCCCCAGCAGGAAGAGAAAAAGGCCGAGACCGCAGCCCCGGCGGCTTCCGCGCCCATGGCTGCGGAGCCCATTAAACTTGGTGTTGCCGGTGCCCACAGCGGCGATCTGGCCTCCTACGGCATCCCCAGCGTGCGTGCTGCTCAGCTGGTCGTCAAACAGCGCAATGCCATGAACGGCATCAGCGGCCGCCAGATCGAAGTTCTGGTGGAAGACGATGTCTGCAAGCCGGAAGTGGCCACCAATACCGCCACCAAACTGGTGACCGACAAGGCCGACGTGGTGGTGGGACATATCTGCTCCGGCGCCACCAAGGCAGCCCTGGGTATCTACAAGGAATCCGGCATCATTGCCATGAGCCCCTCGGCCACCAACCCGGCCCTGACCCAGAGCGGCGACTACCCCAACTTCTACCGCACCATTGCCTCGGACGATGCCCAGGCACGCCTGCAGGTGGATTTCGCGCTGGACAAGCTGGGCCTCACCAAACTGGCCGTGCTGCACGACAAGGGCGACTACGGAAAGGGGCTGGCGGAATTTGCCAAGGGCTTTCTCGAAGCCGACAGTCGCGCCGAAGTCGTGCTGTATGAAGGTATTACTCCCGGTGCGGTGGATTACTCGGCCGTGGTCCAGAAAGTAAAACGTTCGAATGCCGAAGCGGTGATCTTCGGCGGCTACCATCCGGAAGCCTCCAAAATCGTCCAGCAGATGCGCAAGAAGGGCATGGAGACCATCTTTATCTCCGATGACGGTGTCAAGGACGTGACCTTTATCAAGGTGGCCGGCGAATATGCCGAAGGTGTCTACGCCACTGGTCCGGTGGACACTTCCAAGAACCCGATCGCCGTGGAAGCCATCGAGGCGCACAAGAAAGAATTCGGCGAAGATCCCGGCGCTTTCTATCTGAACGCCTATGCGGCCACGCAGGCGCTGCTCAACGCCATCGAGAAATCCGGTTCGACCGAATTCGACGTTCTCAAGAAGACGCTTCAGAGCGAATGGGTGGCCACGCCGCTGGGCATTATCAAGTTCGACGAACGCGGCGATGCCATTGGTGTGGGTTTTGCCGTCTATCAGGTCCAGGGTGGGATGTTCGCCACCATCGAAATGTAGTCCGCAATCGATGCCAAATTCAGGGGTCGGACCTTCGGGGGCCGGCCCCTGATGTGTTTAGAGGCCGGACAAATTTTTAAGGCATATCTCGATTCAACGAGACCATAAACGGATGCGCCGACGTTCGAAATGGCCGTTTGGCCTAACAGGACGTCGGCCTGTCATGCTTTATATGCCCGCGGCGGCCCCTGAGTCGTCCGCCGGCGATAGGAAATCAAGCCGATGGATTATTTTCTCGAGCTTTTCCTGGGCGGTTTGACGCGCGGCAGCATCTATGCGCTGATTGCCTTAGGATATACGATGGTTTACGGCATCATCGAGCTGATCAATTTCGCCCACGGCGAAATTTACATGATCGGGGCCTTCACCGGCCTGATCGTCATCAGCGTGCTGACCCTGCTGGGCTGGAATACGGTGGCCGTCATCGTCATTGCCGCCCTCGTGGCCATGATCTATTCGGCCGCCTACGGGTACACCATCGAAAAAATCGCCTACAAGCCCCTGCGGGGCTCCCAGCGCCTGTCGGCCCTGATCAGCGCCATCGGCATGTCCCTTTTCCTGCAGAACTATGTGCTCTTGGCCCAGACCTCCAATTTCCTGCCCTATCCCAACCTGATTCCTGAATTCACTTTCGTGAAACCCATTGAGCACATCGTCCGTTCGACCGAGATCGTCATCTATATCGCCACCGCGCTGGTGATGGTGGGCCTGACGGTGCTGATCAAGTTCACCCGCATGGGCAAGGCCATGCGGGCCGTGGCCCAGGACCGCGACATGGCCATGCTGGTGGGGGTGGACGTCAACCGCGTGATCTCCTTCACGTTTATTATTGGCTCCTCCATCGCCGCCCTGGGCGGGGTTCTGGTGGCCTCGCATATCGGCCAGGTCAATTACTACGTGGGTTTTATCGCCGGTATCAAAGCCTTCGTGGCGGCGGTCCTGGGGGGGATCGGCAGCATGCCCGGTGCCGTGCTGGGCAGCCTCGTGCTGGGATGGACCGAAAGTTTTTTCACCGGATATATCTCCAGCGATTATGAAGACGTCTTTGCCTTCATCTTCCTGGTGCTGATTCTGATTTTCAGACCGGCTGGCATTCTCGGTCGGTCGCAGACCGATAAGGTCTGACCCTGTGGCGGCATTGGCGCCGTCAGATGCAATCAAAGCCGATTTGGCATCGGCCAGAGGTTGAAACATCTGCCTATGATGACATTGCAAGAGATCAAGAAGTCCCTGTTCACATCGCTGTGGTTCATGTTTCTGACGTTTCCCATCATGGTGATCAAGGTGAACACGATCGAGAAGACCATCGAATGGCGCTGGGAGCGGATGGCGGCCGTTGGGCTGGGGGCCTTTGTCCTGTCCTTTGTGTGGCGCTATCTCATCCAGCGCAAGGAGGCCGGCAAAAAAAGGGCCGAGGTCGGCAGCGAGGACAACGTGCCGCTGATTCCGCGCCTGATGAGCGATCGGCGGTTTTATATGCCCGGGCTGATGGCGACGATTGTGATGGTGGTGGCCTTCCCCTTTGTGTTCTCGCTCTACCAGACCAACGTCATGATTACGGCCCTTATTTACGTGGTGGTCGGATTGGGCCTGAATATCGTCGTCGGCCTGGCGGGACTGCTGGACCTGGGCTATGTGGCCTTTTACGCCGTAGGCGCGTACAGTTATGCGCTGCTCAACGTCCACTACGGTGTCACCTTCTGGATGGCACTGCCCATCGGTGCGGCCCTGGCCTTTCTGTTCGGCATTCTGCTGGGCTTCCCGGTTTTGCGCCTGCGCGGCGACTACCTGGCCATCGTCACCCTGGGCTTCGGTGAGATCATCCGCCTGGTGCTGGAGAACTGGAACGAATTCTCCTTCGGCCCCAGCGGCATCGCCAATATTCCCAAACCCGGCCTGTTCGGTTTGGACCTGAGCCTGCAGCAGTCGACCACGTTTATCTATTTTCTGATGATTGGCCTGGCATTGATGACCATTTTCGTGGTCCGCCGGCTGCAGGATTCACGCATCGGCCGGGCCTGGATCGCGCTCAGGGAAGACGAGGTGGCCTGCCAGGCCATGGGCATCGACAAGACGCGCACCAAACTCTCGGCCTTCGCCCTGGGGGCCACCTGGGCCGGCATGGGCGGCGTGGTCTTCGCGGCCAAGACCACCTTCATCAACCCCACCAGTTTCACCATCTGGGAGTCGATCATCATTCTTTGCGTGGTGGTGCTGGGGGGCATGGGTTCGATCTTAGGCGTCATCGTGGGGGCGCTGATCCTCATTCTCCTGCCGGAGTACCTGCGAGCATTTTCTGAGTTCCGTATGCTGATCTTCGGTGTCATTCTGGTGATGATGATGGTTTTCCGTCCGGGCGGGATTATCAGCGACGTGCGGCGGACCTATAAATTTGAAGGCCTGGGCAACAAGGCGGAAAACAGAGGCGAATGAAAGCGGTTCTAGAAGTCAGTCAACTGACCATGGATTTTGGCGGTCTGAGGGCCCTGGACCACATTGATCTCGAGGTGCGCGAAGGGGAAATCGTGGCGCTGATCGGCCCCAACGGCGCTGGCAAGACCACCTTTTTCAACTGTATTACCGGGATCTATACACCAACGGACGGCAACATGCAGCTGATGCCGGCACAGGGCGCCCCGGTGCGGCTGAACGGCCTCAAGCCCAACAAGGTCACTGAGAACGGGATGGCGCGCACTTTCCAGAACATCCGTCTTTTCCAGAACATGACGGTGCTGGAAAACGTCATGATCGGGCGCCACTGCCGGCTGCATTCGGGCATCCCGGGGGCGGTCTTCCGGCCGCCCGCCAATCGGCGCGAAGAAAAACAGATCGTCGAAGACAGCTACCGCATGCTCGAGAAGATCGGCCTGACCGGCTATGTCAACGAGTTTGCCAAGAATCTTCCCTACGGCGCCCAGCGCCGGCTGGAGATCGCGCGCGCCCTGGCCACCGAACCGTTCATCCTCCTGCTGGACGAGCCGGCGGCGGGCATGAACGCCCAGGAGACCAAGGAGCTCGACGACCTGATCGTTCGTATCCGGGATCAGGAACAGGTTTCAATTCTGCTGATCGAACACGATATGAAGCTGGTCATGAGCCTCTCGGACCGCATTTACGTGGTCGATTACGGCAAGCGCATTGCGGAGGGCAATCCCGAGGCGATCAAAAACGACCCGGCGGTGATCAAGGCCTATCTCGGAGAAGAAATCGATGCTTGAACTGCTCGACATCCAGACGTTCTACGGCAACATTCAGGCCTTGAAAGGGGTCAGCCTGGAGATCGCCAAGGGGGAAATCGTGACCCTCATCGGGGCCAACGGGGCGGGCAAGACCACCACTTTAATGTCTATCTGCGGGGCGGTGCCGCCGCGCAGCGGAGAGATCAAGTTCGAGGGCCGTTCGCTCGCTGACCTGAGCCCCAACGAAATCGTAGCGCTGGGCATATCCCAGGTGCCCGAGGGGCGGCGGATATTTCCCTATCTGACGGTGGCGGAAAATCTCGACATGGGTGCGTTTTTGCGCGGCGACCGCGATGGTGTCAAAGAAGATATGGAGTATATCTACGGCCTTTTCCCGATCCTGGCCGAACGGCGCCACCAGGCCGGCGGCACGCTGAGCGGCGGGGAGCAGCAGATGCTGGCCATTTCCCGTGCGCTCATGGCCCGGCCGCGGATGCTGCTGCTGGACGAACCCTCCCTGGGTCTGGCACCGCTGGTGGTCAAGCGCATCTTTGAAATCATCCGCCAGATCAACGCCGAAAGCAAAACCACGATTTTCCTGGTGGAGCAGAATGCCAATCTGGCCCTCAAAGTCGCCCACCGCGGCTATGTCATGGAGAACGGCCGCATCATCATGAGCGACAAGGCCGAAAACCTCTTGACCAACGAGGATGTCCGCAAGGCCTATCTCGGCATCTAGTGGCTGTTTACAAATTGTCCTCAGGCCCAATCTCGGCGTCGGGCGATCGGTTGCCATCCTCGAAATACGGGTGTATTCCTACGGTAAAAATCTAACAGCCGCCTGGAGCTTGAACCCCAATCCTAATTTGGACACCGCCCCTGAGGCCCATCCATAAAAGATATCTTTCGGCCCAGGCCCGCGTTCTGGTGTTTGTAAATCCGCGACGTAGCCGATTACGCAACGACGACTTCGCCATCGGTATAGACGTCGCTGCGGTTTGTTGAACACCGAGCGTCGCAAAAATATCGATATGAAATCCCGCCGCCACGCGGGAGCCTGAACCAGAATCTAGCTTTTCTGGATGGCCACCTCCCAACTTTCCCCCCATGCACTTTTTATTTGGTAATTAGTTAAGTACTGGCACCAAATCACACATATATTTCGCTACAATTTCGAAGATATCTGTGTGCCGATGATTATATCGGAATTCAAGCTCTTTGAGATATAGAGGGAAGTTTTCTTTAGAGACGCCATGGTGCTTTATTAATCGCTCTTTGGCCCAGCTCCAGAATCCCTCTAAACCATTAATATAAACTTTGCCCGACGAGAAACGTTTGCCATGATCAATCTTAAGATGGCGATACCCGCAGAACATCAGGCTGTCATAGCTACGGAATTTATCCGTATAGATGATGCTGCCACGTCGAACGGTTTTTACCGTCAAGCCGATCAAGGTATGAGCTGTCACATTGGGCACAACACTTACTTGGACTTTGCCATTTCGCTCTAAGATGCCAAATACAGGCACTTTACCGGCGGCGCCACGTCCGCGGTTGCCTTTGCGTCGACCGCCAAAATAGCATTCATCCAGTTCGATTTCTCCATCCATGAGTGTGGCGGCATCAGCGGCGTGGGCAATAATCGCACAACGGATTGTTCGAACGGCCTGGTAAACGGTGTTATAGGCAAGCCCCATTTGCTCAGCCATTTTTCGAACAGACAACTCTAATTCAAAGAGTTTTATTAACGATAGCCACTGAATACAGCTTAAACGACCGTGATTAATCCACCGTCCTGAGAAGTCGTGAAAAGTGTATTTGCATTTAGAACAACGCCGTCGACCAGAAGCTAATTTGTAGAGTTTTTGGTTGCTGCAGCGAGGACAAAATCGTCGCCCATTTTTTCGACAATTTTTTGTAAGGTATTTCCTGGCGCTGTTTTCTTTGCGAATCAGCTTATGATAGCTATCTAAATCCATGACACCCCTTTAACATCGGTGTCAGGACTTAATCAATTACCTTTTATTTTGTTACAGGCCGTCCTGCAATGCGGCGCTCTAACTGGTGATGGCGTACGGCCGTGGTTCGGATGTACCGACTTGATTTCCAACCGGCATCTCATCGTTTTTGGAGGGCTTTGAGCCGCGGGCTGATGCGAACCGGATAGGCCGCGTAGTTGTGGATGTCTTTGTAACGCTCATCCAGAACGGCAAACCCTTCCTCAAAACGCCTGCGCAGGGCGGCCAGCGGCGGATGGGGTTCGAGAGGCCGGCCGCCTACCATCACCGGTGTCAGCAGTTTTTCGGCCCCATCCATATCTTCGTCCCGGCAGGCGATGACATCTTCCCTGAAGCGTCCCCGGCCATCGCAAAGGCGGAAGAGTTGTTTCTTGCCGGCCAGGGTAACCTTGCCGGGACTCAACTTGCGGACATCCCGGCCGCCCTGCCGCACCAGCTTGTAGACGATGTCCAGATAGGGGGCGTCGGCCGAGACCCCTACCTTGGTGCCGACCCCGAAGGCGTCGATGGGGGCGCCGGCCCGGACGACGTCATCAATGCCGAATTCGTCGAATCCGCTGCTGGCAAAGATCTTGGCGTCCTTAAACCCTTCCGCGTCGAGGATGGTGCGCACGGCGTGACTTAAAGCGACCATGTCGCCGCTGTCAAGCCGCACACCCTGAAAAGTTTGCCCCCGGGCCTGCATTTCGCGCCCCACGGTGGCGGCGTTACGGGCGCCCTCCAGGGTATCATAGGTGTCGATCAGGAAAACCGCATTCTCCGGAAAGGCCTCGGCAAAGGCCCGGAAAGCCTCGATTTCGGTGGGATAGGCCGAGATAAAAGCATGGGCCATGGTGCCGGTGAGCGGGAGACCGAAACGCTTGCCGGCGCGGACGTTGCTGGTGGCGGCAAAACCGGCCAGGTGGGTGTTGCGGGCTACCTGGTCGCCGGCATCCAGCCCCTGAGTTCGCCGCAGGGCGAAATCCACCAGGGACCGCCCCCGGGCAGCGTGGATACAGCGGGATGCTTTGGTAGCGATCAGCGAAGCCAACCCGAGGGTATTGAGGACAAAGGTTTCAATCAGCTGGGCCTCGACCAGCGGGGCCGTGATTTCCATCAGGGGTTCTTCCGGGAAGAAGATCGTGCCTTCGGGCAAGGCCCAGATATCGCCGCTGAAGCCCAGCGTACCAAGATAGTCCAAAAAGGATGCCGTGAAAAGATCCAGCCCGCGGAGATAATCGATGTCCTCGCGCGTGAAGTGGTAGCGCTCCAGCTCTGCCAGAACGTCAGCAAGCCCGGCCGCCACGAAATAATTGCGCTTTCGCCCCGGGTTGCGCACAAAAACCGAAAAGGTGGCCCGCTGGGTATGCAAAGCGTGGCGGTGATAGCCGGCCGCCATGGTCAGTTCGTAGAGGTCGGTGAACAGCGGGCCGGCGAATTGGTGGCATTCCATACCTTTTGCTTTCGTTAGGTTGACGTGCGCTGTTCACGATGCCGGCCGGCGGCAAGCTGCAACCGGCGTGCTGATTATTCAGGCCTCGGGGATGCCAGGCCAGCTGGCGATCGGCTCGGTCGAGCGCACCAGGTGCATGCCCGCATCGGCGAAGCGTTGAAAGGCGGCATCGGCCACATCCGTATAATCGATGACCTCGGGGATGACCACCGGGGATGTGCAGTCTTCCAGCAGGTAGACACGGCGGGCCAGGTCGGCATCGATGGCCCTGATCTCCGCCAGCAGATCGTCGATGGTCCAGGCGACGCAATGGCTTTGGGCCTGCCCGGCAACGATCAGGGCGTCGAAGTCCAGCAGCGCCTGAATAAACCCCTGATTCTTGGCGGCCACTGCCTGCCCGTCAGGTCCTTTGAGGATTTCCGGGCGCAGGACGGAGTAGTTCTCGGTCAGGGGGTTGCCCCCCTTGACCTGGAAATCAGGTCGGGCAAACCGGCTGATGCTGTGGAAGAAGATCGCTTCCTCGATGGCCGGGACGAGGGCATGGCCGACGCTGCCAAGCATGGCGTGATAGGGCCAGACGGTGAGGCTGTATTTATCTTCAGCCGCCAGTGTGCGGGTGTAGTGGTTGAGAAAGACCTGGCCCTCGCCGGGCTGGATGCCGAGCCCCGCGGCCACGGCCGGATTGAAGCGCCAGCGACCCGCTTCGACATCTGCCGCCGTCACCAGGGTATAGGGTTCCGGGTGTCGGCCCTCCCCATCGACCAGAAAGATACTGTGAAAAATCTGAACGGCCTGGTGGGTATCCAATGTCGGGGCGATGGTGGTAATGCGGTGCAGGTTGCGGTAAATAAACGCACTCAATCGCCGGTTGTCGTCCACCGCCCCCGTGCCCGAGCGTCCTCCCACGAACAGTTCGAAGCCGGGGATGCAGAAGGTGTTCTGAACATCGACGAGGAGCAGCCCGATGCGATAGGCATCATTGCCGGCCGGTTCCAGGCCGTATCGCTGACGCCAGGCTTCCGCGTCCGCAGCGCGCTCCTGGTAGGCCACGCGCCAGACATCGCCCGTTTGTTCAGGGCGATAGTGGGCCGGAAGGGGTAAAGTGTCGCTTGCCATTCGTCATTTCTCCTGCCGGGTGGAACGGCTTCGGTTGCAGGCCGGCGCCAGTGAATCGACCGGGTTGCATGGTGGTGAAGGTCTACGATCCTTTCACATCGAACAGGAGGTCTCTCATATAGGCCGCTATCGGCGTTAGGCGCACCCATTGCAATATCAGCGTAACGAACCAGGCCCTGTTCCCTGGTTTTCGAATGCCGGATCGCTACCATATTTCGAAATCGCCTTAAAACGATTTTTCCCATGATCGTCAAGCCGGTGGGCGGCTCTTTGACAATCGACCACGGCACACCTAAGATAGAGGGCTTTTTCAGTTTGTCCAACCGGCAAGCGGTTTGCCGACACCCTGTTTTGCCGAGGCAGGTTTCTATGGGATTCCTGAATATCTTCGCCATTGCCGTGGCCCTGGCCATGGATGCCTTCGCCGTGGCGATTGCCTCCGGCGTGCGGCTGAAGCGGGTGTCTTTTCGCCAGTTTTTCAGACTGGCCTGGCATTTCGGTCTTTTCCAGGCGCTGATGCCGATCATCGGCTGGTCAGCCGGTCTGACCGTTCGCGACACCATCGAGCGCTTCGGCCACTGGGTGGCATTCGGGCTGCTGGTTTACGTGGGTGTCAACATGATCCGGGAGGCTTTCAAGCTGCAAGAGGACGCCCGCCGGCACAAGGACCCCACCCGGGGCCTGACCCTGGTCATGCTTTCGGTGGCCACCAGCATTGATGCCCTGGCAGTGGGCCTCACCATCTCCATGCTCAGGGTCTCGATCTGGACACCGGCCCTGATCATTGGCGTGGTGGCCGGCATTTTCACCGTTATCGGGCTCTATCTCGGCAAATCCGTCGGTTCCGCCGAGCGCCTGAGCCCGATCGCCGAGGTGTT